>DATDGX010000140.1:0-13442 GCA_036521875.1 Binataceae bacterium (SeqCode) | reverse complement strand
AGGTATGCGGCCGCGCGCCCGCGGCCATCGCGCCGTAGGGACCTCCGGAGGTCGCGCTTTCATCGACGATGATCGCATTGTCCGGCTGCAAAGCCGCGAGCGCCGCGCCCAGGTTGGCCGGATTCAGTTTACCCCCGGTCGGGAGCGCCGGACGCTCGGCCTTGGGCGGCGCAATCGTCTTGGCGGCTCCGAGCGCACCGGCGAGATCTTCCAGCGCGCCCGTCACGTCTTCTTCCGGCTTCGCCAGCATCTCGACCGTGCACCCTTCCGGCACCAGCCGGCTGGGCAGCCCCGGGTAGCCAAAGAACGCGACCGGCAGCTTCGCACCCGCGAGAACGATCGTGTGCGTCCCCGCCAAAGCTTCGAGCGCCTGCTCGGGAAAATACGGCAGTCGCGCGGGTGACGGAATTCCCGCGCCGCGTTCGATTCGCGCCGCGAACGTCTCCGTCATCAGGCGGCATCCCGAGGCCGCCGCGATTAGCGCCGCGGCATTGAGGCCGGGCACTCCGAGCGCATGTCCACCAAGCAGAATCGTGACCGGCTTATTTCCGCGCAGCACCCCAGCTATCTTGTCGACCGTCGCGCCGGCGACCCTCTCGCGCTTCGGAGCGCGCGCCGATTTCGCGCTGGCGGGTGCGTCGTCCCATTGGCAATCGGACGGAACGATCAGTGTCGCGACTTTTCCGGGCGGTGTCAGTGAGGCGGCGATCGCGTCGGCCATGTCGTCGCCCAGCTCACGCGCCGATTTGGTGACGCGCACCCATCCCGACATCGGCGTGGCGAGCGATACGATGTCGCTGGCCAGCGGCGGGTCGGCGTCGCGATGCCAGGTGGCGTGGTCGCCGATCACATTTACGATCGGCGAGTTGGCGCGTCGCGCGTTGTGCAGGTTGGCGAGGCCGTTAGCGAGTCCCGGTCCGAGATGCAAAATCGTCATCGCGGGCTTGCCGCTCATCCGCGCGTAACCGTCGGCCGCGCCGGTGCATACGCCCTCGAACAGGCCCAGCACCGCGCGCATTCCGGGAACCGAGTCGAGCGCCGCGACCAGCGGCATCTCGGTGGTGCCGGGATTGGCGAAACAAATGTCGACGCCGCCCGCGAGCGCGGTGCGAATCAGATTTTCCGCGCCGTTCATCGTGCTTCAGTCCGGTTCGCCGGCGCCGCTCCCGGCTTTGCGCCAGAGGCGGGCTCGCTCCTGACCCAGTCGGAGCCGAGCGCCACGCGGCGCACAGAATCGCCGTCGCTGCCCTGATGGCCGACTTTGTGCGCCGGCGCGGGCGCTTCCGCGACCCGGTTCGAGAGCCGCCCGACGCCGCTGACTTCCACTTCGACCACGTCGCCGATATTCATCGGCCGCGAATTCTTCGGCGTGCCCGATAGTATGATGTCCCCGGGTAACAGAGTAATGAATCTGCACAGGTCGGCAAGTATATAGTCGATCGGAAATATCATTTCCGAAATCGCGCCTTCCTGTACTACTTTGCCGTTGATGAAAGTGCGCAGCGTTGCCTTGCGGATATCGACGCCACTGACTATTCCCGGTCCAATCGGGCAGAAGCCGTCCTGGCCCTTCACCCGCAGCATCGAGCCCGCGTCGGTCTCGCGATAGTCCTGGCAGCCCACGTCATTGGCGGGCGCAAAACCGGCGATATAGTCCCAGCTCTCTTCGCGCCCGACATTGCGCATCGGCTTCCCGATGATCACGCCGACTTCGCCCTCGTAGTTGAGATACTTGGCGCCCGCCGGCCGGCACACGGTGCCGCGATGCGAATTCAGCGCGGTGACCGGCTTCTGAAAATAGGTCGGCGTCTCGAGGATCGGCGCGCGGAATTCAATTCGGCGCGAATCGTAGTTCAGGTGGATGCATAAAATCTTGCTCGGGTCGGATGGCGGCAGGTAAGTCGCCTCCGCCTCGGCGATATCTCTTCCGTCGCCGAACTTGAGACGCTCGCCGTCGGGCCGCGCCCACTTCGGCTGCCCCTCATGGAGAACGCGCCGCCATTCCTGTCTCGGTCCATCAAGTACGCTCATTGAAAAATCTCCTGATTGCTCGGAGTCCCGTTTATCGTCTTACTCCCGATCGTCTTCCCGCCGAAAGCTCTACCGCGTCAAGCCCGGTCCGCACGCTGGTTCGTCCTGATTTGGTTCCGGCATGCCCGCCGAGCAGTTACTTGAGGTCAGTAGTCGGCATGTGCCGCTCCTTATCCACCCATTCCCAAACCTGTTCCTCTTCCACGTCGAAACATTTGGCTACGTGCCGCGCGAGATCGCAGATCAAGAGGCCGTAGTGTTGATAGGTGTCGCAAGTGTCGCTGGGGTAGAGGTGGCAGATCACTTTTTCCGTGCCCTCGTCCTCGAACATGACTAGCAGGGGTGCCTTGATTTTCGTTGGCGTTCCCCCTCCGGGCTTGTGGCTGTTGATTTTGCTCATCGCGGAATCGTCCTCGGCAAATTTATTTTCGACCTGACGGTTTCGTCTTCTGCATGTTGTGCGGGCGGCTGCGCGTCTTCCTTGACGAACCGGTCGACCAGCCGCATCGCGCGATCGCGCGGCGCTAGCATCGCCGCGAGTTGATAGTTCCGCGCGCCCGAGGCGAGATAGAAACGCTCGTACAGCCCGTTGCGGCCCGCAAGCGCGCTGCCAACGAAATCCCACGCGAGGCGGAAAAGGCGAGCGCGATCCTCCGCGCACCACTCGCCGGGGCCGCGCAGGTATCGATCGATAAGCGGCCGCAGACTCGCATCGTCGAGCTGCGCGCGGGTCGGCGCGGCCAGCAGGTTGTGCGATCCGATCAGCGTGATGATCTCGGCGACGCGCGGAAACCAGCTCGGCAGTGCGGCTTTCAGCGCGTTGAGCGGGCCGCCGTTGGGAAACCAGGTGCCGTTGCCGTACTCGAAAGCCTCGCTCTCGGCGGTGTGAACCGCGGCGCGCGCGAACTCCGAGTAGCTCCACAGCTCGCCGAGCATAACGCGCGTCGCGGGCGAGACGTCGCCAATCGCCTCGGCCATCCGGGTCGCGAGCCCGAACGCGAACTCGAGCTTGGTCTGCGCGCGAATCATCGTCTGCTGCATGATGTTGGGATACCAACCGGTCGCCATCACGGTGTTGTAGGCGGGCAGGTTGGCGTTGATGAAGACGCGATCGCGCGGCACCTCGACATTATCGAAAATCACGAACGCGTCCTGCTCGTCGAAGCGGCTCGAAAGCGGATGGTCGAAAGTATTCGGCGGCGTGGCGCAACTGTCGCGGCAGAGAAACTTCAGGCCGGGCGTGCCCATCGGAACGCAGAACGACAGCGCGTACGCGTCGGTGCCCTCGAGCAGCGGCACCGCGGGATACACCGCGATTTCGTCGGCGAACGGCGCGAGCGTCGCCAGGATGCGCGCGCCGCGCACCATGATCCCGTGCTCGGTGTCGGCCACCTTGTGCAGCGCGACCTCGTCGCCGGGCGCCGGTACGTCGCCTTTGGCTTTGTCGATAGTCGGATGGACGATGGTGTGGGTCAGCGAGATGTCGTTGCGGGCGAGAAACTTCTGATATGCGACCAGGTTCGCAGCGCCGCGCTCGTTGCCGTTGAACGCCCATTCGTCGGCGCGGCCCGCAAAGCCCGCGAACGTGACATTCATGTAATCGGGGGTGCGGCCCATCAGGCCGACGGTGTATTCCGCGACACGCTGCAGGCATCGATGGCGCCGCTCCAGGTCCTCGCGCGAACGCGGAATCAGATGACTCACGTTGATAGGCTCGCCCGTCTCAGGGTCGGGCATCAGGCAGGCCTCGGCGGCCTGATGCTGCAGGTCGAAGATCTCCGCCATCGTGCGCGCGGCGCCCGCGAACGCGGGATGCGTGACCACGTCGCGGACCTTCTCGTCGCCGACCCAGATGTCGCGCGGACTCCTGAGCCCGGCGAGAAATTGTTTTCCAGTTCGTGCCGGCATTTGTTTGACCTCTTCTTCAGCTATCGGCGCCTCTTTCAGCTATCGGTCCTAAATGGCTTCTGGAGCGGGTCCGGCGAGAAATGGCCGGGTTCCCGCAAACCGCTCAACTGCAACTCGAGCGAATCGCGCAAATTCGATTCGATAAGGTCGGCACTCGATCTTGCTCCCCGACCCGCATCTGCATGGCGATTTGCTTCGCTGAGCCAGCGCTGCAGAAGCTGAAAATAAAGCGCGAAGAGATTGTGCGCGAGCAGCGGCGACGAGACCGTGGCACGCAACTCGCCGCGCGCCTTGGCCGCGTCGATGAGCCGCGCCATGTGCGCATACAAGTCGCGCATGAACTCGTCGACCCCGTGACGCGCGTCGTCGACGAACGGCAACTCCTTGACGAAGACCCGCGCGAGGCCGGGGTTCTCGCGATGATGCGCGATCATCGCCGCGAAGATGTGCAGGATTTGATCGAGCAAAGCAGCCGTCGGCAGCGTCGCGATCGCGCGGTCCACGGCCGCGCCGACTTCCTCGCGAAAGATGAGGACCAGCAGGTCCGCCTTGGTGACCGCGTAGAGGAACAGCGTGCCGGCGCCGATGTCGGCGGCCTCGGCGATGGCGCGGGTGGTGGTGCCCTCGAAGCCGCGCAGAATGAACAGTTTGCGCGCGGCGCGTTTGATGCGTTTGAGCTTGGCGCGCTTACCCCGCTCGCGGCGGCCACCCCGGGCGAAGGAGCGTCGCGGAGCGCTTGTGAAAGCGTCTAACAACTGATTCGGTCCGCCACCCGGCGTCGTCGCAGAAGTTCGAGTCACGTTTCACGCTTCATCGCGAGGGGATCGCGAATCGCAGCGCAGATGTAACGCTCGCGAGCAGCGTGGCGCATCGCAACGCTCATGCGACGCTCGCGCAGGTCGTCGCGATCGCAGCACCGCTGTAACGCTCGCGACGGGCGTGGAGCATCGCAGCACGGCTGTAACGCTCGCGACGGGCGTGGAGCATCGCAGCACGGCTGTAACGCTCGCGAACGGCGAAGCGTCTAATTGCCGGTACTATATATGATCGCTTGTCCGCAGAGCATTGAATTATGACCATACTCATTTGTGAGCGTAGTCAGTTTGATACTGCGGTCTGCGAAGTTTGTCAACCTGGTCACCCACAGGCCGCACCACCCGCAGTATGGCTCCGCGCTATCGGTACGCTATGCTCGCGATGCCGCGAGTTCCGGCTGTCGACCCGCAGCCTCACCATCTGATGTCCTGCTGATGTCCTCCACGTCCGACCCATTCGAGCCGCTGGTCGATCGCGCCGCCGCGGTGCCTGACGCCACCGAGGGGCTGCCGACGTCCGCCATGACCGGTCCGACGGTGCCCGCGTTGTTGGCGGCGCTCTTCTACGTCGGCTACGCGGGAGCGATTCCGGCGATCGCCAGCACCTGGATCGCGCGCGGCTTCGGACTGGACCAATCGGCGATCGCGGCAGTGTTCGCGTGGCTCGCGCTCTCCTCGCTCGGTTCGCTCGGACTGGCGCGGATGGTCGATCGCGTGGGACGCCGCCGCGTACTGGTGTGGTCGATGGCGGCGATGCCCGCGTGCGCGTTGGGCGCCACGCTCGCGACCAACCTCGCGTTGTTCGTCGCTTTCGCGATAGCACTCGGTGCGTTCGTGGGCGCCGCGGGATCCGCGTCGATCGTGATGCTCGCAGAGGCGCTCCCGATTGCGCGCCGCGCGCACGGTCAAAGCCTCGCCGGACTCGCCGCTGCGGCGGGCGCCGGAATTTGCGTGTTCCTGATGCCGCTGCTCGACGCGGGCGGCTGGTCGTGGCGATGGATGTTTGCTCTTGCGGCCGCGGCGATTGTGTTCCTGCCGCGGATGGTGCGCGTGATCCCCGAGAGCGCGCGCTGGCAGCGGGCGGCGAAGGAGGGTGAGGCGGCGCGCACACACTTCTATGACATCTTCATTCCGCTCTACCGCCGGCGATCGATCACGCTGCTGATCTGCACGCTGCTCGCCGCGATCGCCGGCGAGGGCATCAACTCGTGGGGCTACTTTCACGCGGTCTCGGTGGTGGGACTTTCGGCCGGCATGGCGAGCGTGATGATGATCGTCGGCGGCGGACTCGGGATGCTGGGCTTTCCGCTTGGCGCGTGGTCGGCGGAACGTTTCGGGCGGGTGCGAACCGTGATGGGTTCCGGGGTCATGGTGGCGGCTGGCGCTCTGCTCTTTTATTGGGGGCCGCCCGCGGGCTTCGCTCATCCCGCGCTCTGGCTCTGCGCCTCATTTTCGATTCTCAACACACTCAATAACGTGGTGACGGTCGCCTCGAATGCCGCAGCTACGGAACTCTTCCCGACTGCGTTGCGGGGCACGATGTTCGGATGGTTCGCGTTACTAGGCGCGGTGGGCTCGCTCACGGCCGAGAGCACCATCTCGATCCTGGCGCGCCGGCTCGGCGGCCTTTCGATCGTGGTCGGATGGCTCGCGATGCTCGCTGCGCCGGGCGCGCTGCTGTTCGGGACGCTGAGCGAGACGCAAGGTCTCTCGCTGGAGGCGGCCGCAAATGAGGACGCGTTTCGCGAAGTCCGTGGTTAGTGGTTAGAAGTCAGCGGGCCGTACCTCGACTCGCGTTCGTCACGAACGATGCGCTCTGCGAGTGTTTGAGCGCTGTGCTATCGGGCCCGCGACGCGATGGGTTATGATCGTGCGGCGTATGTCCTAAGCCCAGCGGCGAGCGCATCACGATGCCCGAATCTGCGGCACACTATAAAAAAGAGACCAGGATCGAGCGGATCCTTAATCGTGCATTTGGATTCGCAGTGCGTCTCGGGATCGGGCCGTCGTATAACTACCTGTTGGAAGTGCGCGGGCGAAAAAGCGGGCGCGTTTATGTGACACCGGTCAACCTGATCGAAGTCGGCGGACGGCGTTACCTGGTCGCGAGTCGCGGCGAGACGGCATGGGCTCGCAACGCGCGGGCCGCGGGGGCAGTGACGTTGAGAAAAGGTTCGAAGGCCGACCTGCATTCGGTTCGCGAACTGCCGGCCACGGAGCGACCGCCGGTGTTAAAAGCATTTGTCGATCGCTACGCTGCCCAGGTACAGCGCTTCCATTCCGTCCCCAAGGGATCGCCGGTGGAAGCGTTCGTCGCGACCGCCTCGCTCCATCCGGTCTTCGAGCTAATTAAGTAGTGGCGAAACGGCCGGACCGATCGACAGCTTCGCGCTCTCGAACTTCGGCTTGCGACAAAACGCGAGCGACCGAGAAAGCCGCCACGTCACTCGACCGTCAGCGGCGTCTCGGTAAAGTCCTTACTAGTCACATCCCAGACGAAGGCCGCTGCTCGCGCAAACTTGCCACTACGGATGGAGAGCACGACGTACATGATGCCGGGATAGTCCGGCTCCGATGAATCGAACGAGCACGCCTGGCGCCGGTCGGTCGCGGAAAAGTAGGCGTCGGCGTCGGGATGTGAGTGATAAACGGCGCGCAAGCTTAGCTTGCGGTCGTCGACTTCGTTGAGCACCGCCAGATGCTCCTTCGGCTCCATCAGGAACGCGGTCCGTGCGTCGCGCGGAAACGCAACCGGATCCTCGGCGTGCTTGCGATCCTGGATGTTCGCTATCGGGCGCACTTCTTCGGCGCGATCATTTCCGATCACGAATCCGCAGCATTCGTGCGGGAACTCGCGCTCCGCCTGGGCGATGATCGCGTCCATCGTGGCGCGCTTGAGTTTCGCCGCCGTCATGTTTCGTTCTCCAGTTCTCGGTGCCGCGCGCGCTCGGCCGCGTGAATCAACTTCACCAGCATAGCGTTGGTCTCGGCGCGAAGGCTCAGTTCCTTTGCCAGGTCCACGATTCTGCCATTGAGGGCGCCAATCTCGGTGCGGCCGCGCCGCTTCAAATCGTAGAGCATCGAGGGGCGATGATGAAACGTCGGCGGAATCAGCCGTCCGTAGAAAAATTCGCGATACGCGCCGGCGTCGGCGAAGGGCAGGGCGACGGCGACCGCGCGCGCGACCGCGAACGCCTCGTCGATCGCGGCGTCCATGATGGTGCGCAGGTCCGGATCTTCCGCGAGCGCGCCGTAATGGAGCCCGAGCAGCGCGCCGAGCGGATTCAGCGCAACGTTGTACAGAATCTTCGCCCATAGCACCGGCATCAGGTCAGCGACCGCAATCGCGGGAATGCCCGATCGATGGAGCGCGTCCGCGATCTTGCGGGCGCGCTCCGCGAGCGCCGCGGTCGCTTCGCGCGCAACCTCCGGCGCGGGACCGATCGCGATCGGTTCCGCGCTGACGGTGACGCGCACCGAGCCCGGCGCTTCCAGCTCGGCACCGGTAATCACGCGCGCGCCGAGCACCCGCTCGCTCCCGAAGTGCGCGGCCAGCGTCTCGATGTTGCCCAGGCCGTTTTGCATCGAGACGATCGCGCCGTCGTCGTTCAGCCGGCCGGCAAGCGCGGCGGCGACCGCCTCGGTGTCGTAGCTCTTGGCCGCGCACAGGATCAGATCGAACCGCCCGCTGAGACGCGCGGGCTGGTCGGCGAGCGTGAGATTGCGCACCGTGTGCGCTCCGAAAATTCCGCTGAGGCGGAGACCGCGCTCTGCTATCGCATCCAGATGCGCGGCGCGCCCAAGCATAGTCACCTGATGCCCGCCCGCAGCGAGCATCCCGCCGCACATCGAGCCGATCGCGCCTGCTCCAGCGATCAAAATTCGCCCCGCCATCATGGTGGTGAAGCTAGCGGCCCCGGCGCGTGCAAACAACGGCGCAGCCAGCGGTTCCGGCTGCTTGCTCGCGACGCGCCGAGCGCAGTACAAACCAGCGCATGGAACGCACTTCGATTCGTCTTGGCGGCATCGAACTCGCAAGCACGGTGATGAACGCGTCGGGCGCGCGCTCGGCGGAGCGCGGCGAAATCGTTGAGCTCAGCGCCGCACATACCGGGGCGCTGGTCTTCAAGTCGTGCAACCCGTCCGGCCTCGAGGCGCCGGAGAACCTGAAGAACCGGGGCGTCGAACATTTCGCGGCGATTGCGCGTGAGCTTGCGCCGCGCGGCAAGACCATCGTCGGAAGTGTCGTCGGGACCAGTGAGGAGGAGTTCATCGCGGTCGCGAACGCTCTCGATCGGGCCGGCGCGAACATCATCGAACTCAACCTGGCGGATGACTATGTGCTGAATTCGCTCGCGCCGTTCGCGTCGTTCGAGCGGCTCAAATCGCTCATCGGGCGCGTGCGCGCAGAGGTGCGATGCGCCATGGCGGTGAAGCTGCCGCCGCGAGCGCCCTTCGAGCCGCGCGCACTGGCCGACCTGCTCAAGTCGATGCGCGTCGCGATCGCGGTTTGCGCGAACGATCTCCCCGAGGAACTCGAAATCGACATCGCCAGTGGCGAAGTGCAAGGCAAGCCGCGCGCTCTCTCGCATGCCCATGCGATGTTCCGCGAGAGCGAGAACCTGCTCGATATTGTCGCAGTCGGCGGCGTGAACACCGGGCGCGACGCTTATATCGCGCATCTCACCGGCGCGAAGGCAGTGCAGGTGGGCTCGGCGCTGATGAAGGAAGGTGCGGGTGCACTGGGCAGGATCGATCGCGAGCTCGACGCGCTGCTCGCCGCGCAAGGCAAGCGCTCGGTGTCGGAGATCGTCGGCCAGGTCAGATTCAGCGGGTAGCGTTCGCGTCGACGAGTAAAAGACGGGCGAGTACGATGGCTCGCCCGTCTCATTCGCGCCTACGACTTAGCAATGGAGGTCGATTACTTATTCGTGAAGGAGAAGTGTTCGTCCATCCGCTTGTTTACCTCATTCAGGTGGTTGCAGTACTGGAAGAAGCCGCCATTGTAGTTACCATCCTGCCGGCGCTGGAACTCGCCCTCGAAGTTGTAGTAGCCGGGAGTGCAGTCTTGGTTACGACTGGTCTTGCCGCGGTGTTCGATGACTTCCCGCACCCACCACTCCTCGGCCTCCGAGGTGACGTCGATGGACCGAAAGCCATGGCGGCGGGCGTAGTCGATGCACCCCGCGATGTGATCGCCCTGCGCCTGGAGCATGTCGGTCAAGTTGAACTGGAATGAGGCCTGGTAGCCGCCCATGATGAAGAGGTTAGGGTAGCCCTGCGAGTGGATCCCCAGCAGGGTGCGGATGCCTTCGCGGTACTTGTCGTTGAGCTCTAGCCCATTGAGCCCCATGATCTGGTTGTAGATGCCGGTCTTCTGCACCTCGAAGCCGGTGGCGTAAATGAGGACGTCGAGCTCGTATTGTTTGCCCTCGAACACCGGCCCTTTTTCGTTGATCTCGGTGATGCCCTTGCCCCTGGTGTCGACCAGATGGACGTTGGGCCGATTGAAGGTGGGCAGGTAATCGTTGTGGAAGCAGGGACGTTTGCACAGGAGCATGTACCACGGCTTGAGCGCCTGGGCGGTTGCCTTGTCCTTGACGATCGAGTCGATGCGCTGATGAATCTTCATCATTGCCTCGATGTTCGCGTTCTCCTGCCGGCGGATCTTCTCTTCAGTTGATATAGCGGCCTGCTTCGCCCTTTGCGCGTCGGTCATCTGAGGTAGCATCTTCGCGCGAGCGCGCCGCTGAGCCTGCCATCCAGGACGGAGCTTCCGCGCCCAGTTCGGATCGGTCGGCCAGTCGTCGCGGATGTCGATCGAAGAGGGCGTGCGTTGGAAAACGTATAGCTCCTTGGCCGCCGCGCCCAAGCCGGGAACAGCCTGGACCGCGGTCGCCCCGGTGCCGATGATGCCAACGACTTTGTCCTCCAGACCTGACAGGTCCGGCTTGGTGTAAGCATAGTCCCAGCGCGAGGTGTGAAACGAATGGCCTTTGAACAATTCGAAGCCTTTGATCTTGGCCAGCTTGGGCTTGGATAGCGTTCCGTTGGCACAGATCACGAACCGCGCCTTCATCCGATCACCCCGGTCCGTGGCGATTTGCCACATCTGTTCGGCTTCGTCCCATATGGTAGAGGTGACGGTCGTCTGAAAAGTTGCGAGCTCGTACAGGTTGTACTTCCTGGCGATCGCCTGGCAGTGGGCGTAGATCTCAGGGCCCTTGGCGTAATGGTCCTTGGGCACGTAGTCCATTTCGTCGAGAAGGGGCAGGTAATCATAGGCGACCACGTCGCACGCCACTCCGGGGTACCGGTTCCAATACCATGTACCGCCCACGTCCGCTCCGCGCTCCACGATGCGAATGCTCTCGACGCCAACCTCGCGCAGCCGCGCGGAGGTCAGTAGCGCTGAGAATCCTCCACCGATGAAGAGGCACTCGACGGTATCGTTGATCGGCTCGCGCGGCGTGATCTCGCCCGCGTACGGGTCGACTTCGTACTTCGACAGCGCGCCGGTCAAGTCGGAGGTGTATTGCGCCGTGCCTTCTGGCCGGTAGTTCAGCCTGAGGTCGCGTTCCTCGGCGAACTTCCGCTTGATGCTGTCGTAGAACTCTTGCGGCCGCGTGGGTTTCGCGGTCATCCCAATGGGCTTATCCAGCGACTCCGCCATGTCGATTCTCTCCGTGCATGATGGTCATTGCGTTGCTTTGATCCAGCAGTGGTCAATGCCGACGATCCGTTCAGCTTGGCAGCTTGCCACGAGATGGGTTGGGTTTCCAGTGCGTCAGCATCCGGCAAATTCGCCTCGCGGCTGATCTACCGCGCGTCGAGCGCCGCGCACTTGCTCCGCTTCTTGCGGCTCTGATATTTTCGGCTGTCTGGCGCGCTCCTGGCGCGCGTTTATATTTTCGAGCCTTCCCGAGGTCCCCGTCGTCTAGCTCGGCCTAGGACACCGGCCTTTCACGTCGGTAACACGGGTTCAAATCCCGTCGGGGACGCCACGTTTTATGGTTACGCTGCCGCCGGCTGCGGCGCTACGCGCGAGAGAAAACGACTGCTGCGTCGGAACTCCCGGGGCGAGTACGTGGTGACCATCACACGCGTTTGGAGGTCATTCTCGAAAGACGGTTCTGGCCAACCTGCGCTGCCTCTCGTCGAAGGTTAGAAAAGCTTCTGCCTCGAGAACCAGAGCGGAGGCCACATGGACGATTTCGAGCGTGCGAGTGCCAAACGTCCTGGTCCACTTTTGGGCAAGCCGTCTCGCTTGCGCGTACACCTCATCCGGCATCGGCCTGATTACCAGGATGCCGGTGGCTACGTCTTGACGGAATGCGGCGTATGCCGCGCGGATCTTAGCTGCGAGAAGTTCATGCCGGAACACGCGGAGTTGCAACGCGTTTACCAGTTCGAGCTCTCCAAACGGGGTAACGATCAGCGGAAGGGACACGCGTTGCATGCGGGAAGCCGCCTCAGCCGAGTTGGCATCTGGAGTATAAAGGGAAGTGAGGAAGCTGGTGTCGGCGTACGCGCTCAATACCGGGCGCGCTCCTGGGCCAGCAGTTCCGCACCGCTTACCTTGAGCATCTTGGTGCCGTAGATCGCGCGCAGGCGAGCAAGAAAGTCAGGACGTCGGCGGGGAGCCCGCGAGCCCGCAGGCAGCAGGTGCGCGATCACGCGTCTGCGCTTGGTGATTTCGATCTTCTCACCTTCCTCGAGGAGCCGCTCCACTTCCGAAAAGCGATAGCGGAGATCGCGCACACTGGCTTTTCTCATGTGATGCATTGTAGCATCACTTGGACAAGCGGCTGCAAGGGTCCTGGCGGCGGATCAACCAAGCTTGAGCGGGCCGTCCTACTGCAGAAGCGCGCGCGATCCTTGATTCGGCGCTCACAGATCGGGTTCCACACTCCCCGCAGCACCAAACGTCGCACCGTCCAGGCTGGCTGGAGGTGGAAAGCTTCTGCAGTCTTTTTGCGAGCCGTACTCAGTGGTTTTATATCTTTTTACATAGAATCACATCTTTTCCATTGTAAATACATCTTTTATCACTTTATCTTATGGATATTTCATCAAGTAGTTGCTCTTCATTAGTGATACAATTTTTCAAATGATGTCCAGCGGTTCCCTACTCCGCCGATGACTGGTTCTAACTCCTCTCATCGCGGGTCATTCTTGGCAATCCTGCCCGCGTATCCTGCGCTATTCAGAGTCGATCGGCGGATTTTTCGATCGATTCAAAGAAACATGTTTGACTTTCTGCGACCATCAAGTCTAATACTGAGGCCCAGTTGCGGAACTTTCTAGTACTGAGCGCGGTTCTAGTACTGAGCCCAGTTAAGGAACTTAGGGACAGGCGCGACTAAGCGCGTGATTGGGGCAATAACGGAAACGTCATTGAACTGCGAGGAGGGACACATGTCTGCGAGGAAAAGCTCGTGGGGATTTGGTCTGTTGGCGGCGATGGGGATCGCGCTGACGGTGTTAGCGCTGGGGACGCCGGCGCGCGCCCAGGTGAAGCCTGGAGACTTTATCACCGCTGACAAGGCGAACCAGGTGCGCAACCTGGTCTCGCCGGGCGTCTTCTACAAGGTGCAGCGCGGAATGTCGATGAAGATCATTCCCACGCAGCGCATCGATTGGCCGCCTCCGTACAAGGATGCGACCGAAAAATATTCGGAGCAGGTG
>DATDGX010000139.1:0-5052 GCA_036521875.1 Binataceae bacterium (SeqCode) | reverse complement strand
AGCACGCGGCGATATTGGCAGGCTTCCGCGAATCGCGCGGCGAGATCGTGGTCACGCTCGACGCGGACCTGCAGAATCCTCCCGAAGAAATCCCCAAGCTGATTGCCGCGATCGACGAGGGCAACGACGTGGTCGGCGGATGGCGCGAGGAGCGGCAGGACCAGACCTACCGCAAGTTCGCCTCGGCGCTGCACAACCGGCTCACGTCGCTGATGGTCGGCGTGCCGATGCACGACTACGGATGCATGCTGCGCGCGTACCGGCGGCACATCGTCGACACGGTGGTCGACTGCGACGAGAAGGCGGCGTTCGTGCCGGCGCTCGCCAACTCGTTTGCCAAGCGCGTCGCGGAAGTGCCGGTCAGTCACGCCGAGCGCCAGAGCGGCGAATCGAAGTACAACCTGTTCGGGCTCGCGAAGCTGAGCCTCAATCTGATCACCGGGTTTTCGCTGCTGCCGATCCAGGCGCTCAGTCTGACCGGCCTCGGCGTCTTCCTGCTCGATGCGATGTTCGCGATCGTGCTGCTGGCGCATCGCCTGATCTATGGCCCGCAGCAAGAAGGCGCGCTGTGGGTGTTGTTCGCGGTGCTGTTCCTTTTCGTCGGGCTGATGTTCCTGGCGCTGGGGCTGATAGGCGAGTACGTGGGCCGAATCTATATCGAGGTGCGCCATCGGCCCGCCTACATCGTGCGCGCGGTTCATGGCGAGCCTTCGACCGATCAGGCTCGCAAGTAGCGATGGTATCGGAAAGCTCCGGCGCCGCGCCGGCCGCGACCGGCAAGAATAGTTCGGTCACCACTGCGGCTTGCGTCCTCTTCGCCTACCATGAGATGGGGTACGCGTGCATGGAGGCGCTGCTCGAGATGGGCGCGCCGATCGCGGCGCTGTTCACGCATCGCGACGACCCGCACGAGGAAATCTGGTGGCGCAGTTGCGCCGAGTTGGCGGCGCGTCACGCGATCCCGATCGCGACGCCGGAGAAGCTCGACAATGAATGCGCCGCTGAAATCGCGGCGCTGAAGCCCGCGGTGATTTACTCGTTTTACTATCGCAACCTGATCGCGCCAGCGGTGCTCGGGCTTGCGCCGCGCGGTGCGTTCAATGTTCACGGGTCGCTCTTGCCGAAGTATCGCGGGCGCGCGCCGGTCAACTGGATGCTGGTCAACGGCGAGCGCGAGGCAGGAGTGACGCTGCATCACATGGTCGCGCGCGCCGACGCGGGAGATATCGTGGGACAGCGCGCGATCGCGATCGAAGACTCCGACACGGCGCTCACCCTGTATCGCAAGCTGGTGCCGCTCGGCGTCGAACTGATCCGGGAATTTCATCCGCTGATCGCGGCGGGCAACGCGCCGCGGCGGGCGCAGGATCTTTCGCGGGAGAGCTACTTCGGCCGCCGCACGCCGGAGGACGGGCGAATCGATTGGCGATGGCCCGCGCGGCGTATCTTCAACCTGGTGCGCGCGGTGACGCATCCGTACCCCGGCGCATTCTGTTTCGTCGGAGCGCGCAAAATCCTCGTGTGGCAGGCTACAATCGTGAGCGAGACGGGAATCGCCGGCGCGCCCGGCGAGATAATCAACGAGCCGGCAGGCGGCGCAATCGAGGTCGCGGCAGGCGAGGGCAGCGTAATGGTGATGCGCGCGCAGTTCGAAGGCGGCGCGGAAGGCGCGGCGCGCAACGTACTGGCGGCGGAGTTGCTACGCGGCAAAGTCGCGCTCGAGTAACGGAGGTCAAATGCGGGTTTTGATAACGGGCGGCGCGGGATTTCTGGGATCGCATCTTACCGACGCGTTCATCGCGCGCGGCGACGAGGTCTTCGTGCTCGACACCGGCTCGATCGGCAAAGTGCGCCATCTGCTCGACAACCCGCGCTTCCACTACGTGCACGATACGGTCTTCAACCTGGAGCTTATCGAGGGACTGGTCTCGAAGGCCGACCTCGTCTACCATCTCGCGGCCGTGGTCGGCGTCGAGCACTACGTCGCAGATCCCTACGAGACGCTCAACGTGAACGTGAACGGCACGCAGAACGTGCTGCGCGCCGCCTACAAATACAACAAGCGGGTGGTATTCAGCTCGACCTCCGAAGTCTACGGGCGCAATCCCAAGGTGCCGTGGCGCGAGGACGACGACCGCGTGCTCGGCGCGACCAGTATCGATCGATGGTGCTACTCGACGTCGAAGGCGGTCGGCGAGCATTTCTGCTTCGCGTATCACAAGCTCGGATTGCCGGTCACCATCGTGCGCTACTTCAATGTCTACGGGCCGCGGCTCGACAAGCTCGACGTGGGCCGGCTGTTCACGATCTTCATGGGGCAGTTGCTGCGCGGCGCGGACCTGACGGTGGTCGGCGACGGGAAGCAGACGCGATGCTTCACCTACGTCAGCGACGCGATCGAGGCGACGGTCGCGGCGGGAGTGAAGCCCGAGGCGGACGGACACGCGATCAATATAGGAGTCGAGGTCGAGACGACGGTGCTCGAATTCGCCAAGCTGATGATCGAGCTGTTCGGAGATAGCAAGTCGAAGATCAAGTTCGTGTCGCAGGAAGAAGTCTACGGAAACAGCTACGAGGATATCCCGCGGCGCGTTCCCGACAACAACAAGATGCGCACGCTGCTCGGCGTGACACCCAAAGTGACGCTGCGCGAAGGATGCGCGCGCTCGATGGAATGGTTCCGCAAAGAGCAGGCGCGGTAACTCGCCCGCGAAGCTCGCGTGCTCGCGACTTGATCAGCAAACTTGAATCGGCGGTTTGGAAGTAGCGCTCAAAATCGACGTCGACACTCATCGGGGGCTCGGAGAGGGCGTGCCGAGGCTCGCGCGGATGCTGGAGCGCGAGGGCGTCGTGGCGAGCTTCTATGTCTCGATGGGGCCCGACAATTCGGGGCGCGCGATCCTGCGCGCGTTTCGCAACCGCGGGTTCATAGGAAAAATGTTTCGCACGCGCGCGGTCGGGATGTACGGGCTGCGCACGGTGCTGTCGGGCACGATTCTCCCCGCGCGGCCGATCGCGCTTTCATTTCCCGGACTGATGCTCGAGCTGCGCGCGCGTGGATTCGAGGTCGGCGTTCACGGTTTCGACCACGTGCGATGGCAGGACTCACTCGACAAGCTCGGCGAGGACGGAGTTCGCGCGGAGCTCGGCGACGCGTTCGAAGCATACCGCGCGATCTTCGGGCAACCGGCGCGAAGCTTCGCCGCGCCGGGTTGGCGCACCAACGTCGTAGCGCTAATCGCGCTCGACGCGATGAATCTAGACTACCGCAGCGACACGCGCGGAACTGCGCCGTATCGATGCGTCGTAGAAGGACGCACAATCGCGACTCCCGAGATTCCGACGACGCTGCCGACGCTCGATGAGGTGATGGGACGACGGGATCTCCGCGACGCCGCCGCAGTGCTGAAATTCTACCTCCAGCAGTTCAAGTCCGACGCGCTCAACGTCCATACGATTCATGCCGAGACCGAAGGGATGGCGCATCTCGAGTCGTTCACGACGCTGGTGCGATCGCTCAAGGAGCGCGGCGCGGAGTTCGTGCAGCTTGGCATGGTCGCGGCGCGCCTCAAGAACGCGGAACTCCCCGCCTGCGAGGTGATTCGGACCACGCTGCCGGGCCGCTCCGGATGGATCTCCGCGCAAGGCGCAGAAGTTCGCGGCGCTCGCGCCGACTGACCAATCACATTCAGAGAGTTCAATATGTGTCCTGCGCCCCTCGCTCCGCGGCCGCCGGAGGCGTGGTTTTCGCGCTGACGGTTGCGGCTTCGATGTGGTATGTGTCTGCGCACATCTTAAGAAGGAGAATCGCCGATGCCGGCACAACAGCTCATAGCAGAAAGCCCGCGCGAGGTCGGACTCGACCCGGAGAAGGTCGAAGCGCTCTTCCAGCGCGCCGAACGTGAAGTCAAGGACGGGCTCCTGCCCTCGGTTCAAATTGCGATCGCGCGCAACGGCAAAGTCGGCGCGATGCGTACGGTCGGGCGCGCGCGCCAGGACGGCGTCGAGAAGCCCGCGACCAACGATACGCTGTACGTGATCTTCTCATGCACGAAAGCGATCATGTCGTCGGCGGCGTGGCTGCTGATCGGCGACGGCAAGCTCGACGCGAACGAAAAGGTGGCCGCGATAATTCCGGAGTTCGGCACCAACGGGAAGGAGAACATCACGGTCGAGCAGGTGCTGCTCCACGTTAGCGGATTTCCCAATGCACCCTATCCGCAAGCGGACTGGGGCGATCGGAAAAAGCGGCTCGAGCGATTCTCGAAGTGGCGGGTGGAATGGCCGGTCGGCAGCAAGTTCGAATACCATCCGACCAGCGGCTTCTGGGTGATCGCGGAGATAATCGAGCGGCGCACCGGCAAGGACTTCCGCGACTTCGTGCGCGAGCGGATCGCGCTCGCGTTGGGACTTCCTGAGATGCGGGTCGGCCTGCCGCGCGAGTTTCATAATCGTCTCGCCGAACTATGCTACGTCGGCGAAGCGCTGAGCGACGAGGAGCGCACCAAGCTCGGCCTGCCGCCGATGCCGGTGACCGAAGTCACCGAGGAAGCGATTCTCGGATTCAACGCGCCGAACGTGCGCGAGTCAGGCGTGCCGGGCGGCGGCGGAATCATGACGGCTGGCGACCTCGCGCTGTTCTACCAGGGGCTGCTGCACAACCGCGGCATCGACGGCAAGCAAATCTGGAAGCCCGAAGTGCTGAAAGATGCACTGCGCGTGCGCTCCGGCGATTACAAGGACCCCATCTTCGGCGTCAAGTGTAATCGCGCGCTGGGCGTCGTGATCGCAGGCGGCGACGGCATGGCGAACTATCGCGGCTTCGGCAAGACCAACTCGCCGCTCGCGTTCGGGCATGGCGGCGCGGGCGGTCAGATCGGATGGGGCGATCCGGCGACGGGGATTTCGCTCGGATACTGCACTAACGGGTTTGATCGCAACGACTTGCGCCTGGGCCGTCGCGGCGTCGCGATCTCGAGCCTCGCGGCAGTTTGCGCGGCAGGATGACGGTCGCACCCGAGGGCGACCAGGTTGACAAACTATGGCGGCCGC
>DATDGX010000138.1:0-78281 GCA_036521875.1 Binataceae bacterium (SeqCode) | reverse complement strand
GCCCGCACGAGCGGCGCTATTGAGCGCAACACTCATAAAGAAAATCCGCGAGTAGTCGGCGATCACCAGCATCATGGTAAAGAGCACCACTGCGCAGAACGCCATCTCGGTCGCGGCTTGACCGCGCTGCGAATGGATCCGCGCAACAATAGCTAAACGCTTCGGCTGCATCTCCGCGTCGCTCCCCGGCTATTCGAGCGTCCCAATACTCTTTATCGGTGATCCATTCGCAAGCGAGCTAAAGTCATTTCCGATCGTGACGAATGCGAGGAAGTTGAACGCCAGTTGATTGGCCACGATCAGCGTATAGGCGGCGCCGGTCACGCCATTCCAGGCCAGATTGGTGGTAGGAAAGTAGAGTGTCCCCTCGTACCTCCCTAGCGTCACGCCGTTAAGCGTGTTCTGGTTTCGCGCGTCGCCGTTGGGAAAGCTCAGGGTGCGATCCGCCATCATCAGGATGCCCTGGTAGTTACCGCTAGTCGGCGCTACAAGGTTCACTCCCTGAAAGCCCGTCATGTTGATCGGAGCGTAGCCTTTCTTATTGGTAACGGCATTGTACGCCGCGGCATTCCCGGTATTGAAAATCGTTACGCCATTCCCGGTGATGAACGAGAGTCCATCCACCGTCATGCCCCCGCCATTGAGGACGTAGGTACCGGTACTGAGCGTCAGGGCCGACGCGCCGTGGACCTGAATACCGCCGCAGTAGGTACCGGGGCCAATCGTGGATACGTTTCCGCCGGTCAATTGGAAATTGGTTTGACTGCACCCGCCGCCGACGGGGGGCTGCGCAAGGGTCACGAGCGGATCGCCGATCGGAGCGATGCCCGTGGTCGGGGTCGGATTGAACAGGGGGAAAAACTCTGAGATGCCGCCGACCACACCCGTCGAAGTGTCATTGACAGAGATTAAGATATCCTGGATCGCACTGCCGCTGCTGGAATCAACGACCAAACCGCACGACGCCTGGATTACGCCGAAGCCGGCTAACTGCAGCGAAGGCGAAGCGTTCGGAGAAAGCAGATAGACGCAGTAGGGACTGTTGATCGGACCGGCAACCGCGCGCGCGGCAATGTTCACCGTCGAAATTCCCAGCGCTCGCATAAAGTAGGTCGGCTGCGGCTTGCTGACGATCACCTCGACGTCATGGTCGTTGCCGTTGATATTACTGTAGCTGCTGTCTTTGGGCGGATTGTTTATCGTGACCGTGACGCTGTTGACGCCGTTGGTGAAGCCGTTGGTGGTCGCGTCGGCCTGGGCCGCGGTGCTCATGTCCCCGCTGTTGGCGGAGAAGACCTCGCGCGCGCCCGCGATCGCGGCGCTGTCGGCGGCGGTCTGCATCTGACGGCGCAGACTGCGAAAGTAGCCGACGTCGCTCGCCAGCGCGGTACAGGCCAGCAGAGTGACGATTATCAGTGAGACGATGACGAGAACCTGGCCCGACTCGGAGCGGGTTAGTTTCGTGGAGCGCGGACGTTTCATAGTATCTCCGAAGTGTGCCAGCAGCCGGCTGCGATCATAATCCTGCGCGCGAGTCCCCCGGCGGGGACAGTGCAGCTAAAGGTTCGCAATCAAAGCACCTCTATGCGTAGCAAAGCAGCGAGGCAGTGGCAAGAATCATAAAAGAAGTGCAAAACCCTGAATCGTGGCTTGGGACAAGATAAGCACTTGAAAGATAAGAATCAAGCGTGAACGAACATAAGCACAGCTAATGTTGGAGGCGGCGAAGGAATCGGTTGTCAACCTGGTCGCCCTCGGCGCTGGCTACCGTCCCGCCCGCCACCGCGTCGTTTCCAGATCAGATCCGAGCCGTCGACCTCGACGCGATCATAATGCTGTCGGACATAGTCATCGATTCCCGACGTGACCTTGCTCAGGTACTTGTCGAGGAAGATCATCTGCGGCGCGATCTTTCCCGATTGCAGGTCGGCGAGGACCTGAAGCCGCGCCTTCTTCGGCATCATCGCTACGAACTGATGATTGAAAAATGGATAGAAGGTCGCGCTGGTGCGAAACACTCCAAGCCCCGTCCAGCCGTCCATCACCGTGTCGTCGGGACTGGTGTTCGCGATGACGAAGCGAAGCCGCTCGAGAGTCGCGGGGTTCGGATGTAGCAGGATATGCCGCGTCATCTCGGCGATCGGCAGGCTACCCACGACGATCAATAGAAGCGCGAGTGCGACGTCGGCTGCGCAGGGTATCATCACCACGGCCGCCGCAAGCGTGAGCGTCAGCGCGGATCCCAAACCGAAGCGGATAAGCGCGCCGCCCGCGAGCACACCGGCCGCGGCCACACCCAGCGCCATCGCGAATATGGCCGCGGCACTCCACCGGCGCCGTCGCGACGACTGCGCCATGACCAGCTCGATGAGATAGATCAGGAACAACGCCGCGAACATCGCAAGCAGCGGAAGAAAGCTCAGGGCATACTGGGCATACGGATTGTTGACGACGCTGTTCGCGAGCAGACCGATCGTATTCAGCAGCACAAAGTGATCGGCGGAAAACCCACGATGGGGACGCACCTGCAAAAGCTCGCGGAGCAAACCAAGCAGCCCGAGCCCGACCAGGAACGGGTTTCCGAGTATCAGCCGAAACCATAGATGCGAGGCCCTGATCCGATGGCTAAGCCTCAATACTTTTACGAAGTTGAGTCTGAAAAATGGTTCGAGCGCGCCGTGCGCTGACATGAAGATGGCGGTTGCCAGAATCGGCGCGCAGAATCCCGCGAATTGCAGGACACAGTGACTGAGACGCGTGCGAAATTCGCCGCGGCCGCTGAAGAGATACCAGAGCATCGCGAGCCCGAATCCCGGCAGCGCCAGCGCGTATTTCTGCGTGCTCATCATCACGCCGCCGAGCAGCATGCCGCTGACGACGAACCACAGCGACGCAGGTGCGCCGCGACTGACGAGGTCGAAGGCGCGCAGGGTCGCGCATAAGCATCCGAGCCATAGCACCAGGGCCAACACGTCGGGCCGAATCTCCAACATCTTGGCAGCAAAGATCGCGGTGGTGGCTAGCAGCGCAGTTGCGATCCACGCCACGCGCGGCCCTCGCCACATCCACGCGAGCAAAAAGGACAACCCCAGCGCGAGCGAAGTCAGCGTCAGCTCGATTCGGCGCGCGAAAAAGATAAACGCGATCGCGCCGTCGGGGCTGCTGCCGACATGATACGGCGGCATCAGCGGCGCGAGCAGAAAATAGAGCCACGGCGCGTGTATCTCGAAGAAATCGCGGTACGGGAAAACTCCCCTCGAGAGGCACCAAGCGGCATGAAGATGCTCGAACTCGTCGAGGTTGATCGGGTAAACCTTCAACAACCAAATCTGCAAACCGAAGGCGGTAACGATCAGCGCAGCGGCCGCGGCCCGAAGTAATATGTCGCCGTGCAAGCGGCGGCCGGCGGCAGGCTCGCCGCCGCCGTCATCGGAAAGCGAAAGCGCGAACGGATCTTTAATTTTGCTGAAGCGTTCCGTCACCGGCCGCACGACTCGAGAGACGGCGTAGAATACACCGCGCCGAAGCGCCTAATAAACCGCGTCAGCCCGTCGTCGATGACGAATTCGGCTCTGATCTTGAGCTCTACCGTGCAACCGATTCGGCGCGGCGGGCCGCCGATCAGGCACGCTCGCATGCCGAAGAGATGCGGCAAGTTCAACTTCGCCGCACCGCCAACGGATGATCCCGTCGCGATAGTTCTCGATGGTACGATCTCCAGCAGCGGCCGGATGAGCGAAACGAACTATGCCATCGGAAGGATCTGTCTGCGCCGTGGTTTGCTACCGTCAACGTCGACCCGCCGAACGCGGCGCGGGCACGCCGGCGGCTTCGCGGTCCCAGGTGTTCTCATTCAGCGGCCGCTCGCGGAGTTTGGCCTTCTGCACGCGAAGGGTTGCCTCGGTCTTCGGGAGCGCGGGAACGAACTCAACAAAGCGCGGAACCATGTAGCGGGGCATCGTTGAGATCAGGAACTCGATCAACGCCTGGGGCGTCACGTCTGCGCCTGGCTTGCGGACCACGAAGATCTTGATCTCTTGTTCCCCAAGGTCGGTGTCGACGCCAATCGCGGCGCATTCCGCGACCGCAGCATGCCGTCCGACCAGCGCCTCGATTTCGAACGATGAAACGTTCTCGCCCCGGCGGCGCAGCGCGTCCTTCTTCCGGTCGACGAAGAAGTAGTTCCCGTCGGCGTCGCACCGGAAAGCATCGCCGGTGTGGAACCAGCCGTTGCGCCACGCTTCGGCGGTCTTGTCGGGAAGGTTCCAGTAGCCGAGGCAGATCCTCCAGGGCTCGGTCGTTCGCACGATGAGTTCGCCGACCTCGCCAGTTGGGACCTGGTAGTCGTGCTCGTCGGCAAGCCGGACCTCGTAGCCGGGAACCGGGCGGCCGCAGCTCGGCGAGGAGTCTGTAACCTCCCGCCGCGTCATCACGTTCCCGACTTCGGTCATTCCGTAATGGGTGCGCAGATTGACGCCGAACCGCTCCGCGAAGCCCGGCACGATCGGCGAGCTGAGCGCCTTCCGCAGCGAATGGCGGCGATCGTCGGGCGCAGGCGGTTGCGCGAGCAACCAGTGAGCCATCGCCGGCACCAGCAGAGTAAACGTGCAGTGTTGCTCGTCGATATCCTTCCAAAAACAGCCGGTGTCGAATGACTCGCGAAACACGTCACGTCCGTTCATGTACGCAGCCTGCGCGATTCCGCCCTTGCCGCTCATGTGGAACATCGGAAACGGTGAGTAGAAGGCGTCGTCGGGCCCGAGATCATCGAGGAGCGCCGCGCCGAGTGTCAACATGCCCCACGGGAGCACGACCCCCTTAGACGGGCCAGTGGTCCCTGAGGTGTAGGCGATCGCCATGACATCGTGAGGCTCGGGCGCGGTGAGGTCGGTTGGCGGCCGGGCGCCCTCCAGGAATTCGCAGCGCGATAGCATCTTCGCGTTCCCGATTCTCGGTGGTGGCTCGCTCGCATCAGGAACGACGATCGTTCGCAGCGCGGGAGCTTCGGCGGCGACCTCGGCAAAGCGTTCCAGGAAGCGCTCCGCGACAATGGCTAGCGAGATTCCGGTATAGGTCAGGAAGTACTTCAGGATCTCGCCTCGAAAGCCAGTATTCAGCGCAACCTCGTAGCCACGTACCCAGGCAGTCCCGAGCCACGCCGAGACGGCATCGAAGGAGTTCGGCAGCATCACCCCCACTCGATCGCCCGGCGCCACGCCTGCCCGCCGGAGGGCGTCGGCCCAGATGAGGAACCGATCGTGGGCTTGGCCGAAGGTGAGCGACGCACCGGCGGTAATGTCCGTCAGGTAGACGCGGTCGGGGGTTTCGGCGGAGCGCCGAGCGATGATCCCGGGCAAAGTGTCCCGTTCGTCGAGATCGGCGTAGGCGTGCGGGCGCATCAGAACGACGCGAGCGGGTTTACGGGGCTTCCTGTGCCGCCTTCGATCCGGAGCGGCGCGACGGTGAAGCAAAACTCCCAGCGGTGGAGCGTCGCGCAGGTCGCCGCGAGCGCCTCGAGATCGCAGGCGTCGAGCAGACAGAGACCCATCGCCACAATTCCGACCGAGTGGATGGGAAGCGCAACCTGCGAGTAGCCCGAAGGCACGACGTCTTGCGCGGTGTCGCAGCCGATCGCGGCTACACCCCGCTCGTGGAGCCACGGCAGGCACGCCGCATGCCATCCTGCCTGGCCGTTTTGGGGCGGTACCGGGCCCCGCTCGCGCTTTTGCCGCGCGTAGCCAGTGCGGAGCAGAAGTACATCGCCCGTCGAGACGCGTACACCTTCGAGCTTCTCTGCCGCTTCCAGGTCCTCGGGGAATACGGGGTCGCCTGGCTCAAGCCAATCGACGCCGCGGAGCGCCGGCACATCGATCAGCACGCCGCGCGTGAGGATCCCGTCCCGCAGGCCCGTCACCGCGAGGTTCGTCGCGCCGAACATCGCATTCACTAATTCGGCCGGCTTTCCGTTGTAGCTCTTGCGATCCCAGAAGACGTGCGAGAGTGCGTCGATATGCGTGATGTTTATTCCGTGGAAAACGCAGCCGAAGTACTCGATCGCCCCGGCCGCGCGGCTCATGTCCACGCCGGGAACAGGATGCGGTGGCACTACGCGGTGCTCGTCGGCAAGCCCTTCGCCTGTCATCAGCATGTGCCGCTGCGGTGATCCGAAGTGGTCACCGACTTGCGGTGCCGTTGAGATGTCCCAGGCGCACGAGACGGTCACGCCCTCGACCACGAGCGCCGCCGCCGTCCGGCGAGCGCCAGGAGTAATCAGGTTGAGTGTGCCAAGCTGGTCGTCGGCTCCCCAGCGGCGCCAGTTAGAGAGGCGGTCGAACCAGCTTAGAACCTCGGCTTCAGAGGGTAGGTTCCGGTCGGCCTTCACAGCGATCAATGCTCGGACGCGAGCTTCAGCCAGAAGCGCCCTTCTCAGCGAGGTAGCGTTCCTGAACTCTGGCCATCGCCGTGACCCCAAGCATGGGACCAGGGGCACCGTCGGGCAAATACGTCTGGAGCGGGCCGTGCACGATGAACAGCGTGATCGTCTCGCCGTCCAAGGGAGGCTCCTCGCTGTGCTTGAAACCGCCGAGTTCGTACGCGTAGGAACCCGGCTCGATCCTATCGGTGCCGAAGCTCAGGGTACCCTTGAGGTTGAAGTATTCGACCGAGCCGTAATGCTTGTGCATGGGCCCCTTGACGCCGGGCTGGATGCGCAGCAGGAAGATGCCGCCGTCAGTCTCCCGGTCGAGTCGGAGCAGCTTGAAGTCCGAGCCCTCGATGCCTGGAAAGGGGATCCACGGCATGTCCTCTGAGTGACGGATTCCGCTCACGGGTCCATCGATGTAGGACTTTTCTCTCCCCATCGTCGCCATGCCAAGTCTCCGTTTCTTCGGGCGCGGACACTTCGCCCGACGCTCCTTTCTTTGCCTAACCCCAACCCTTGCTCGTTGTTCGACAATGGATATCGAGGCTCGATCTCATTTGTCAACTGTTATCCGTGGCTCGGCACTGGTTCAGTATTGCCGGCGGCTAATTCCGGAGGAGCGATCCGTACACGATGTACTGCAGATACATGGAGAGCCGCAGAGCAGCAGACCTTGGTGATCCCAGCGGGAGTCGAACCCGCGTTCCCGACGTGAGAGGCCGGTGTCCTAACCACTAGACGATGGGACCGTCCGCGCGCGCACCCGCTCGACCGACGCGAGTGGTTGGCTGAGGAGGCAGGACTCGAACCTGCAATCGCCTGATCCAGAGTCAGGTGGCTTGCCAATTAGCCGACTCCTCAGCGCCAACTGGAATATAACGATTCGCGCCCAATCGTTCCACCTGCGAGTACGATCAGATCAGATTGGGCAGATGCACTCGGGAAGAATCGGGGCGCGCCGCTAGCGACGGTGCGCTCAACGATCAGACGCGGTCTTGCGGAGCGTCTCGGCGTGACGGTTGACCAGCGTGTCGCATCGATGAAGCAGTGCCGGGTCCTGGCAGTTCCGCTCGATCATGTAACTCAGCTCGCCGAGGTCGTGCACCAGAAGCCTCAGGCATCGCTCGTACTCGTCGGGGGCCTGCACCGCCTTCAACAGATCCGCGACCAGGTCCTCGAGTTCCGTCTCCTCGACTTCCAGCGCAATCGCGAGCGCCTGCTCGACGGGCATCTTTGCACCCGCAGCACGATGATACTTCTCGAGCAGCGCGCGCAGCCGCACGATAGTCGAGTCCTCGAGCGAGATCGGACTCGGCTTGTCGAGCGACCCCTCCAGCTCCAGCACCGTCGAGACCAGGTCGAGCGCGCCGACGTGGCGCGCCTCGTCACGCGCCATACCGAACCAGAAGTCTTGCAGTTTGGAGTCGGCCGCGAACATCTTGGCGAAGCGCGCGTAAAGCGACATGCTCTGCTTTTCGAGGGCGATCGTGATCTCGAGCACTTCGCGCGTGGTAGGCATCGCGGTGCTACCATATCCCGCGCCTCGATGCGCCGCAAAGCAGGACTCGTAAACTAAAGCACAGAGGCCCGATCGCGGTTGCGACCGGGCCTCCTAATCAGCGCTATTCCAGTTGTCTACTTCGCAAGCTCGGTGGCGCGAGTCTCGCGAATCACCGTCACCCGAATCTGGCCGGGATAAGTCATGTCGGTCTCGATCTTCCGCGCCACGTCGCGCGCGAGCAGCGTCGCGTCCTCGTCGGAGACCGCGCTCGGCTCGACGATCACGCGCATCTCGCGCCCCGCCTGCACGGCAAAGCACTTCTCGACGCCCTTGAACGATTTGGCGATCGCCTCCAGGTCTTCGAGCCGCTTGACGTAGCTTTCCAGCACCTCGCGCCGGGCGCCCGGGCGCGCGCCGGAAAGCGCATCGGCCGCGTCGACCAGCGGAGCGAGAATCGTCTCTGCCTTCACTTCCTCATGATGGGCCGCGATCGCGTTGACGATCTTCGCCGACTCGCCGTACTTGCGCGCGATTTCGGCGCCGATCAGCGCGTGCGAGCCTTCCACCTCGTGGGTCAGCGCCTTGCCGATGTCGTGCAGCAGAGCTGCGCGGCGCGCCTGTTTTTCGTTGAGTCCCAGCTCCGCCGCCATCGAACCGCAGATGAACGCCGCTTCGATCGAGTGCATCAGGACGTTCTGCGCGTAGCTGTAGCGGTACTTCAGCATCCCGAGCAGCTTCACCAGTTCGGGATGAATCCCGTGCACGCCGACCTCGATTATCGCGCGCTGGCCCGCCTCGCGAATCGACTCTTCGACCTGCTGCTCGGCCTTGCGAATCACCTCTTCGATGCGGCCCGGATGGATGCGGCCGTCGGAGATGAGCTGCTCGAGACCGACCCGCGCAATCTCGCGGCGAATCGGGTTGTGGCATGAAATCACGACCGCTTCCGGCGTGTCATCGATGATTATGTCGACCCCGGTGGCAGCCTCGATCGCGCGGATGTTGCGTCCCTCGCGGCCGATGATGCGGCCCTTCATCTCGTCGGAGGGCAGCGCGATAACCGAGACGGTGCGCTCGGCGACGAACTCGCCGGCGAGCCGCTCGATAGCGATCGAGATGATCCGCTTGGCGCGGCGATCCGCCTCCTCGCGCGCCTCTTCCTCGACGACCCGGATATGGTTGGCCGCTTCGGTGCGCGCCTGCCCGGTCATCTCTTCGATGAGGCCTCGCTTGGCTTCCTCGCGGGTGAGTCCGGCGACCGCTTCCAGGCGCGCGCGAGCCTCGTCGATTAGCTGCTGATGCTGCGCTTCCTTGTCGCCGATATTTTTCTCGCGCGCGCGCAGGCTCTGCTCGCGCCGATTCGATTCGGCCTCGCGCCGCTCGAACGCCTCCTGGCGCTTCTCGAAACTCTCTTCGCGCGTTTCGAGCTTGGCCTCCATCGCCTGCAGCTCACGCCGATTTTCGCGCATATCGCGCTCGGCGTCGGCGCGCGCGCCGACCAGCAGGTCCTTGGCTTTTACTTCAGCCTCTTTGATCAGAAGTTGTCGCTGGCTCTCCGCCTCCCTGGTTATTTCTTCGGCCTGTGAACGCGCGGCCTCCAAGTCAACGGCGTCCGTGCGCCGCTGCAAAATTCCCCATGCGAATAAGACCGCGCCACCAACGATGAATCCCAGGATTGCTGCTATCCACATCACCCGGGTGTACCTCCTCGGTCCGTGTCCGTGGGGCTGGCAGTGGCGCATCGCAGGCCCGATGGACGGCGGACTCGGTCACGATAAAGTTGAGCCGCGCGTCGGATGCCTCGCGAGGAATCCGATCGAGCAGCTGGAACGAATAGGCGAATCCCACACTGATCGCTTCCGGGCCGGCTTCGGCGAGGAAACGATCATAATGGCCTCCGCCACGGCCGAGGCGATCGCCTTCGAGGGTGAAGGCAAGCCCCGGGACGCAGATCAACGTTGATGCGGCGCCGAGCGCTGACGGTTCGGCGACTTCGGCATCGGCGTTCGGCTCGAGTATCCCGAAGGCGCCGGGCACAAGCGCGCCGGCGTCGCGAATCCGCGCTGCCACGATACGACGGGCACCGTCGCGGCCGCTCTCGAGCCGGGGAAAGAACACCGCGCGCCCCGAACCAAGCGCGTGCTCGAGGACCAGGCTGGTAGCAACCTCCTGCTGGTTATTCTGTTGGGCGGCGTAGGGAACGATCGTTCGCGCATCGCGATAGAAATCACTCGCGAGCACCTGGCGCTGCACGACGGCCGACCACTCGGCTGCGCGCTCGGGTGCAAAGGCCGCGCGGCAATCGCTCAGAATCGCGCGAAGATGTTTCTTGTCGTCCGCCACGGTTTTTCCATGGCGGGTTTTGGATCAGTTACTCAACCACTTCGTGTCGATCGTGCAGCTCTCGATTCAGCGCAATTCATGCCCTGGACGATTGGTGATGGCGTGATACGGCTGCGGAAGTTTTGCACGATGCCCGAAAGCACCGCGTTGTGGCTAGTCTCGAAATCCAATTCCCCGCCCTCGTTCGTTCGACTCTCCTGCGCGTTCGGCGGCCAGCTCAGACTTCATCGCCGTCGATCGCGTCGGACAGTCGCTTATTCATCGCCTTGATCCGGTTCACGAGCTCCTGATGTTCCTTGCGCAGATGCTCGAGTTCGTCGGCAAAATTTAATGCGGCCAGGATCGCCAGACTGACCGAGCTTACGGTCTGACTCCCGGCGCGGATGTCTTTGATCTTGGCGTCGACCGTCTTGGCCACGCTTTTCACCCAATCGTCGCCGGCGTCGCTGGCAACCGTCAGGTTCTGGCCCATGATTTCGACGCTGACGCCCTTCATCTACTGCTAGCCGAGATCGATACCGTCGAAGCGGGCCAGAATTTTCTCGATCCGGCTCCGCACCTCGCCGCGCTCGTGCTCGTGCTGGGCGCGCTCCGCGTTGAGCGCCTTAATCTGCGCGGCAGCCTCCGCATTGCGCTTTTCGCTTTCAGCAAGTTTTAACGCGAGCTGATCGCTTTCACGCCGTAGCTGCTGGATTCGATTTACTGAGGCCTGAATTCGCTCATCAAGTTGCTTTAAGACATCATTCGCCATGACAGAGAACTTCTACCTTTAGTTTAATTTTCGATTAATCAGCCTGTCAAGCCGCATAAGAACCACTGGCAGTTTGCGCGTCGCTCTCGTCGCTCGCAAACAGCGCGTCGACGAACTCGCGCGAATCGAATTCGCGCAAATCCTCCAGCTCTTCGCCCAAGCCCACGTACCGCACCGGTATCTTTAGCCTCTCCGCGATCGCGATTACCACCCCACCCTTCGCGGTGCTGTCGAGTTTTGCCAGCACCACGCCGGTCAGCGGCACCGCCGCGCCGAAGATTGTCGCCTGGCTGAGCGCATTCTGGCCGGTGGTCGCGTCCAGCACCAGCCAGGTCTCGTGCGGCGCGCCGGGCAGCTCGCGGCCGGCGACGCGCGCGATCTTCTTGAGCTCCTCCATCAGGTTGACCTTGGTCTGCAGCCGTCCCGCCGTGTCAATCAGCACCGCGCCGGCCTTGCGTGCGATGCCCGCGCGGACTGCGTCGAAGGCGACCGCCGCCGGGTCGGAGCCCTGTTGATGCATGATGATTTCGGCGCCGGCGCGCTCACACCATACCTGGAGCTGCTCGATAGCCGCGGCGCGAAAGGTATCCGCCGCCGCGACGATCACGCTGCCGCGCCGTTCCTTGAGCCGCGCTGCAAGTTTCGCGACGGTCGTGGTCTTCCCCGCGCCGTTGACCCCCAGCATCAGGATGACCAGCGGCGATGCGCCCGGATCCGCCGGTGGACGCTCGGCCGACTTGAGCATCGCGGCGATCTCATCCTTGAGCGCGTCGCGAATCACGTCGGGCCGATTGTCGTTGCCCAGCCGCGCGTGAACCGACGCGGCGAGCTTCATGCTCGCCTCGACGCCGACGTCGGCCGCGATCAGCGCCTCTTCCAGTCCCTCGTAGATTTCTTCGACCTTGGCCGCGCCGGTAATCGCGGCGCGAATCCGCTGCAGGAAATTTTCGCGCGTGCGGCGGAGTCCGAGACCAAATCTGGGCGGCTGCCGCATCGGCTCCGCCGCGGCAGGAGCTGGCGCGGCGCCCAGTTCAGGTTCCGGAGCGCCCGCGGCCGCCGTGCCGCGCGCAGGCGTTTCGGCCAGAGTCTCCTGGGATAGAACCGCTTCCGACGGCGTCGCGATCGTAGTCGTGGCGGGCGCCGCGGCGGATTCCGTCGGAGCCTCGGGCTTCGGATATGGGCGCGCCTTGCGCAGACTCCATTGAATCAGGACGCCGATGAAAACCAGGCCGGGGCCAACGGTAAGCGCGATCGCAATCGCGAGAATGTTGTCTGTGATAGTCAAAACGAAGTGCCTCTCGCGAACCAACCAAAGGGGCGCGCATCTGAGAATAACAGCCGCGCGGAAGGTCCGAAACCATAGGCTCGGGGCGCGGAGTGGGTGCGCATCGCGGGCAGCAGATTACTGCGGCTTGGACGGTGGCGTGACGCGATGGTCCCACTTTCCGGTGGCCGAACGACGCCGTGACCGACTATAAGAACAAATGGACCCGGCAAGCGGATGCTCCGCTGCCGATCCCGGGCTGTATCGAAAGAGTATCGCGAGGAGAGCGACTTAGATGGGCAAGCTTGATGGCAAGGTAGCGATCGTGACCGGCGCAAGCCGCGGAATCGGAAAATCGATCGCGGACCTGTTCGCGAAAGAAGGCGCCAAGGTGGTCTGCAGCGCGCGGACCATGAAGGAGGGCGAGCACCCACTGGAAGGCTCGCTGGAAACGACCATAGCGGAAATCAAAAAGTCCGGCGGCGAGGCGATCGCGGTCGCATGCGACGTGTCCTCGGAAGAATCCATCGAGAACCTGGTCAAGGAGACGCGCTCGCGCTACGGCCCGATCGACGTGCTGGTGAACAACGCCGCGCTGACCTATTTCATCCCGGTCAAGGATTTTCCGCCCCGCCGATGGATCCGCTCGTTCGCGGTGAACCTGCACGCGCCGTTCATCCTTAGCCGTCACGCGCTTGAAGACATGGTGCCGCGCAAATCCGGCGCGATCGTGAACATTTCATCCGGCGCAGCGATTGGACCCGGGCGCGGACCATACAATCCCGCCAGCGTGTTTCGCGGCGGCGTATGCTACGGCGCGGAGAAGGCGGCGCTCGAGCGCTTCACGCAGGGACTCGCCGAAGAAGTATTCGAATACAACATCTCGGTGACCTGCCTGTCGCCGTCGGAAATCGTGGTGACGCCGGGGACGGTTTTTCATCACCTGGTTGAAGGACCGAACGAGGGCGAGCCGCCCGAGCTGATGGCGAAGGCGACGCTGCTGTTGGCGACCGAGCCGCTGGACCGGGTGACCGGCCTGGTGACTTACAGCCAGCAGTTGCTGAAAGATTTCGGCCTGCTCGACAAGGCGCACGGAATCGGCGTCGAATTTCCGGGCAGCGGGTACTCGCAAATGCCGTCGGGTATCTCGATGCCGCCGCGCCGCCCCACAACGCGTCCGGATTCGTAAGCCGCGCGCCCGTCGCGATTCAGGCGGCGGCGGGGATGCGCAACGAGATCACGCGCGAGATTCCCGGCCGATCCATCGTCACGCCGTGAATCTGGTCGGCGCGCTGCATGGTGCGCTGATTGTGCGTGATCACGATGAACTGCGAGCGCTGCTTGAGCTCGGCGAGCAGCGAAGTGAACGCGGCGAGGCTGAACTCGTCGAGCGGCGCGTCGACTTCGTCCATTACGCAGAAAGGGCTCGGGTTCAACAGAAACAGCGAGAACACCAGCGCCATCGCAGACAGCGCCTTCTCGCCGCCCGAGAGCAGGGCTATCTCTTTGACCTTCTTGCCCGCGGGCTGAATCAGGATGTTCACGCCGGCCTCGAGCACGTCGGTCGCCTCGGTGAGTTCGAGCCGGCCCTTGCCGCCGCGGAGCAGCTTGGGAAACAGCTCGGCAAAATTCCGGGCGGCGCCCTCGAAAGTCTCGGCGAAGCGCTTGCGCGCCTCGCGATTCAGCCGCGTTATCGTCTGTGAGAGATCGTCGACGGCGCGTTTGAGATCGGCGCGCTCGCTGCCCAGCGTATTCGCGCGTTCCTCGAGTTCGTGGACCTCGCTCTCCGCCGCCAGATTCACCTCTCCAATCCGCTCCGCCTTGGCGCGCAGCTCGGTGAGGCGCTGCTCGTCGCGAGCGGCGTCGCGGCCGTGAAGCGTGGACACCAGCTCCGCTGCGACCGCGTCGAACTCGGCTAAGAACTTCTCGAGAAAGCCGCGCGCCAGTTCTTCGCTCAGCGTCCGCGCGCGTTCGCGCCGCAGAGCGCATTCGTTCACCTCGGCTTCCAGAGCGGCCAGCACCTCATGCGCGAGCTTGAGCTCGGCCCGCTTTTCTTCGAGCTCGCGCTCGCACCGTTCGCATCGGGCGCTGAGCGTGGCTATCGAATCCGCGAGCTCCGACTCGCGCGCGCGCGCCGCCTGATCCTGCGCGCCGAGTTTTTCCAGTTCACGCTCGAAATCGGCGCGCTCGACGCGCGAGCGCTCCAGGTTCGAGCGATGCTCGTCGATTTGCGCTTCCAGGTCGCGCGCGCTCTCGACCGCGTGCGCGAGCTCGCGCTCCAGGGCCGCAAGCTGCGATTTGCACGCCTCGAAGTGCGCCGCCGCCTCCACCATCGCGGCGCTGAGTTCCTCGGCCGCAGCGCGCCGGGCAGCGACGTCCTCGCGCAGCGCGGCGAGGCGCTCGCGCGCCTCGCGTTCGTCGTGCGCAAGTTCTTCCATGCGCGCATTCGACACCGCAACCGTCTCGCCAATCTCGGCGACGCGCCTTAGCGCGGCGCCGAGATGAGCCTCGGCAAGCGATTGCGCCTGCTCCGCGCGCGCGAGCGTCGCGCGGAGCTCGCCCGCGGTGTGCTCGGCGTCTTTCGCGCGGCGGCGCGCCGCGTCGAGGTCCGCCTCGACGCGCGCGCGCGAGGCGCGAAAGTCCCCAAGCCGCACGATTGCCGCGCGATGCTCGTCCTCGCCGAGCGCGAGCTCCTCGGTCTGCGCTTGCGCAGCGGAGGCGTCTTCCTGAGCGGCGCCGGCACTGGAACTGTCTTCCTCGGCGCTGCCGCCGCGGATCAAGCGCCCCGGCCATACCACGTCGCCCTCGCGCGTCACGAACATGGCGCCGTGCCCGTTCAAGTTCGACGCCTCGAGCGCGGCACGCAAAGAGTCCGCGACCATCACATGACCCAGCATCGCCTCGGCCACCGGCGCGAAGCGCGCTTCGACTTCGAGCATGTCGACCAGCCGTCCCGCGATTCCCGGCGCCTCGATCGCCGGATAGGCTGCGGCGGCAGCGTCGGACTCCTGGAAGAAGCTCAGGCGGCCCGCTTTGTTCTCCTTCAGAATTTCGATCGCGCGTATCGCGAACATCGGCGAGTCGACGACCACCGCGTCCAGCTCCTCGCCGAGCACCGCACGTAGCGCAGGCCGCAGCGCCTCAGGCGCTCTCACCACTTCGCGGAACATCGCTGGATCGCGCGCTGGGCGATCGCCGTTGAGAGACTCGAGCACGGTGCGCAGGCGCTCGCCTGCGCCATCGACGGTCGAAGCGCCCAGCGGGCGGCGCGCGCTGAGCTTCAGTCTGAGCGCGGAGACCTGCGCCGCCAGATGTTCCAGCGCTGCGCGAGCTTTGATTTCGTGTTCCGCGCTCTCGCGCGAGTTTCCTTCGAGCGCCGCGATTTCCAGGTGGACTGCTTCGAGCCGCTCTTCGCCGGCGCGAAGCGCGGCTTGAGCCTGCTCGATATCCGCCGTGCGCGCAGGCGCATCGATGCCGCCGGAGCGGAGGCGCTCCTCGAGTTCGGCGCGTTCGCCGGCGAAATCGCCGAGACGGCCGCGTAGCACCGCCGCCTCGCGGATGGTTTCCGATAGATCGTCCTTGAGTTCCTCGGCGCGGCGCTCCGCGTCCTTGAGCTCGCGCTGCGCGGCGTCGTTGCGCGCCTGGATTTCTTTGAGCGCCGCTTCGCTGTCGCCTCCCGTGCCGGCGCATTCGCGCGCGTGCCGTGCGCCGGCGTCGGCGCGTGTAGCGCGCGCGAGCGTGGCCTTGGTTTCGAGCTCGGCAAGCCGTGCTATCAGCGTCGGTTCGAGATCGTTTATCGAGGTGAGCCTGCGCTCGAGAAATCCGCGGGTGCGCGCGCGCTCCTCCGCTCCAATATGCAAGTTCTCGAGCTCGCGCTCGGAACCGCCGAGCTCGGAGCGCGCCGCTTGCGCCGCCGACGATGCGGCCTCGACTTCGGTTTGCGCCGCCGACGATTTATCGCGTGCGGATTCGGCCGAAGCTTTCAGTTCGCTGTCGCGGATGTTCTGCTTTGCGAGTTCTTCACGCTGCTCGAGCAGGCGGCGCGCTGCGGCAAGGCGCTCGAGCTCGGAAAGTTCCGCCTTGATTATCTTGAATGCCTCAGCCTTTTTGGCCTGGCGGCGCGCGAAATTAAGCTGGCGCTCGATTTCGCTCAGCACGTCGTCGAGCCGCGCGAGATTTTCCTTGACCCGCTCGAGCTTGCGTTCGCTGATTTCCCGCCGCCCCTTGAACAGTGAGAGTCCCGCCGCCTCCTCGACCAGCGACCGCACCTCGTGCGGCTTGGCCTGGATGATTTCTTCGATTCGTCCCTGCTCGATCAGCGCGTAACCGCGGCTATAAATTTGCGCGGCCATGAAAAATTCGGTGATGTCCTTGAGCCGGCAGGGAATCTTGTTGAGCAGGTACTCGGAGTCGCTGGAGCGATAGACGCGCCGGGTGACGGCGACTTCGCTCAGCGTCGAGTACGGCTCGGGCAGGCTGCTGCCCTCTTCCGCTTCCAGGACCAGAGTGACTTCCGCCATCCCGGCGGCCGAATTGGAGTCGTTACCGGCGTAGATAAGATCTTCGGCGCTCTTACCGCGCAACCGCGTCGGTGCCTGCTCGCCGAGAACCCATCGGATCGCATCGACGACGTTCGACTTGCCGCATCCGTTCGGGCCGACCACCGCGGTCATCCCCGTCGCGAAGCTAATCGTCGTTGCTTCGGAAAATGATTTGAAGCCTACTAACTCAAGGCTTTTAAGACGCATACAACCGACGCCTCCACCGCACCACCACCCCCTTGGGCTTATCCCAGAGATCCCGCGGGGGTCAATACCACCGCAAATCTGTCGCGCACTAATCGACCATTACCCCTGCCGATTGTGCCTTCAGGCGCACCGTCGGCCTTCAGTCCTGAATCAGCTCCGTGTTCCAGTATGCGCTGTCAACCTGGGACAGATACGGCATCCATTCCCTGTAGCGCCGAAGGCTGAACATCTCGGCGCTGAATGGAGTCCATTCCGGACGCCGCGGCCGACGCACCAGCGCCATCCGGGCCTCTTCGGGGGTGCGTCCGCCCTTGCGCCGGTTACAATGATGACACGAGCAGACGATATTCTCCCAAGTCGACGTTCCCCCGCGCGAGCGCGGCACCACATGATCGAGGTTGAGCTCGGTGCGCGGCAGCTTGCGGCCGCAATACTGGCAGGTATTCGAGTCGCGCGCGAAGATGTTGAAGCGCGAGAAGCGCACGTGGCGGCGCGGCACGCGCTCGTAGGCGGTCAGCAGCAATACTCGCGGGACGCGGATGAATCCGTTGACGACGCCGAGGCGCTCGTGATGCACCTCAATCGCAAGGTCGCGCCAGCTCTCGAAGTCGAAGGTGCGATACTGCTCGTCGACCGCGCGCGCAACCCCTTGGTAAAGCAGCGCAAATGCGCGCTTCACCGAAGTTACGTGGACCGGCAAATAAGAACGGTTGAGGATCAGGACCCGGGTGTTCAGCACCGCCGCACCGCCCGGCCCCCCCGCCATCGTGTCCGCATACGCTGACATCCTAAAACGAGTAACGGCCCCAATTACCCAAGTCAAGCTGCAGCGTGATGAAACCCGCGTGAAATCGAGTCGAAAAAGCGTTGCCTTGCTATGCCAGCGGGTGCCCCGTATGATCTTTTGCCAAGTTGTGGAGGCGGAAGGGAATCAATCGTTGCCAACCGACCTGCCGTTCGTCATCGCGGTCGCGATGCTATCGTCGGTCCAATCACCATCGGGCATTCTCGCCGCGCCTGTCGCGCCGGCGCCCAGGAAAATTCGCCAGTGAAACGTGAAATTGCAATCAACGCCTCCGCGCTCGAGGTGCGGGTCGCGCTGCTCGAAGATAACTCGCTCGCCGAGTTCTTTCTCGAACGCGAGGAACACGGCGGCCTCGCCGGCAACATCTATAAAGGCAAGGTCACGCGCGTTCTGCCCGGGATGCAGGCGGCATTCGTGGATATCGGCCTGGAGAAAGCAGGGTTTCTGCACGTTTCGGATTTCGACAGCGGAATCGAGGCGCTCGCGACCGCCGCGGAAGTGGTCGGCGAAGAGGATGTGGAAACCGAACCGGCTAATGGCGATGACGCGGGAGAGCGGAGACTAGCGGATATTGAAATCGACATCGAGATGGACGGCGAGGTATCCGCTGCCGAGTCCTCGCCACCCCCGTCGAGCGGCCGTCGCGGGCGTCGCGGCCGGCGCGAGCGTCCGCGCAGCCGGCTTCCCATCGAGCAGCAGCTCCAGCGCAACCAGGAGATAATCGTTCAGATCGCGAAAGAGCCGATGGGCACCAAAGGCGCGCGGCTGACCTCGGCGATTTCGCTGCCAGGGCGATATCTGGTCTACACGCCGACCAGCAACCATGTCGGCGTGTCGCGGCGAATCGCGAGCGCCGAGGAGCGCGCGCGGCTGCGCGCGGTGGTCAACGAGCTGCTCCCGCCACAGGGCGGCTTTATCGTCAGGACCGCGTGCGAGGGACTCTCGCGCCGCGAAATCCAGCGCGACATCGCGTTTCTCACCAAGCTGTGGTCGTCGATCGTCGCCAAGAGCGAGCGCAGCGCGCCCGCGTCGATCCTGTACAACGATCTCGACGTGGCACTGCGCACGGTGCGCGACCTGTTCTCCAGCGACGTCGAGCGGCTGTGGGTCGATGACGCGCAGACCTACGGCCGCATCGTGGGTTTCGTGCAGTCGTACATGCCGCGCCTGCGCTCGCGCGTTGCCCTGCACGAGAGCCAGGAGCCGCTGTTCGATCGCTTCAATATCGAACCGCAGATCGAGCGCGCGCTCGATCGCAAAGTGTTGCTCAAGTCGGGCGGCTACCTGGTATTCGATCAAGCCGAGGCGCTCACCGCGATCGACGTCAACACCGGCCGCTTCGTCGGCAAGAAGAACCAGGACGAGACCATCCTGAAGACCAACCTCGAGGCCGCTGACGAGGTCGTCAAGCAGCTCCGGCTGCGCAACATCGGCGGCATCATCATCGTCGACTTCATCGACATGTCGCGCGAGGCGGATCGCAAACGGGTCAGCGACGCGCTCGCGCTGGCGCTCAAGCGGGACAAGGCGCGAACCTCGGCGCTCAGAATTTCAGAGCTGGGCCTGGTCCAGATGACGCGCAAGCGCACCCGCGACAGCCTCGAGGCGCTGCTGACCGAGCCGTGCTCGCGATGCCAGGGGCGGCGCGTGGTGAAGTCGGTGCCCACGCTCGCGGCGGAAGTGCTGCGCGGAATTCAGCGGCAGGCCGCGCGCCGGCCGCCCGGCGACATGCTGATCGTAAAGCTCAATCGGGAAGTCGCGGACTATCTCTACGACGCGGGCAAGAAGGATCTCGAAGCGCTCGAGCGCAGACTGTCGGCGAAGATCGTGTTGCGCTCCAAGGAAGGGATCGAGCCGGGCGCGTTCGAGCTCGGCCAGGCTCCCGCCGCTGCGTAGCAGACCTCCTGCGGCGGCTGCTCGGCCGTCCGCGTCATCACCTGAAGCGATTTGCGATGCTGAACGATCACGCGTCGGTGGCGCTGGCCGCGGCGATTTGTGCTGCGGCGCGAATCTGGCCGAAGTGAATCGTGCCGAGATCGAACTCGTCCAGCGCCTTGTTCAGACTCGCGAGCGCGGACTTACACGACGGTATGGTCTTGCGAGCGCGGGTCAGCGGATTCGATCGCGCGACGATGAAATTTTTCAGGTACGGATGGACCAGGCCGCGCTTTTTCCCGAGGGCGACCAGGTTGACAAGCGTGGCGTCGGCCTGCTCGACCTGCTCCGCCCTCTCGTTTCGCTCTTCGATCGCCTCCTTGAGCGGCTTGGCGAGGAAGTTGTCGACCCGGCTCAGGATGGGCGCATACACAGCGCCACCGAACTTCTTGTGGCGCTCGTACACGATGCCGAGCGTGATGTAGTGCGCGCGCTCGAACTCGAACGCGAAGTCCTTCTCGGCGCTGCGCGGATGCTCTTCCCGGCGCGCGCGATACATCCTGATCACCTCGAGCGACTTGTCGCGCAGGTTGTGCGTCTTTTCGGTATTGAGCGCGAGAATTTGAAACGCGACCTCCGGCTCGGGAATGACGATCGCGGGAATCATCTTCGCGCCCGCCTTGACCGCGGCGGCGCGGCGATGGTTGCCGTTGGGAGTCCAATAGGTGCCGCCGGATTGAATCGCGACGATCGGCTCGGTGAAGCGATCGAGCTTCTTCATCACCTCGATCATGCGCTTGAGGTGCGCGGGCGACAGGTCGCGCTGATAAGGAGTCGACTCGACCTTGGCGAGCGGAAGCATCGCGAAGAGGTGCCAGTGGTCGCCGAGCGGCTCCTGGTATGCGGCGAGCGCGGCGCCGCCGTCGGCGCCGATTTGCTCCGCCAGTTGCGCGACCGCCGCGGGAAGTTTCGCGCCGCCGGGAAAAATCGCCAGACCGTCCATGTCCCGATGTTGTAGTTGATCGCGGCTGCTCGCGCCAAGCGAGTCCGCATCGAGTCTTCATCCGGTGAGGGGCTAGCGGTAGCTCACGATCTCGAGCAGGTTGCCGTCGGGGTCGAGAAAATAAATGCAATCGTGATCGCCCCAATCGATTGGCGCCGCGCTCTCGACGCCGGCCGCAGCGAGCCGCTCGCGTGCTGCGACGAAATCGGCGCGGCTGACGCGAAACGCATGATGTGCTCTGCCGAGCGGATTCGCTATTCGGCTCCGCCTCTCTGCCGTGCTGAGCACCGCGCGCGGCGCCGCGAACAGCGCCAGATTCTGACCGCCGCAATCGAGCAGCACCTGATCGCCGAGCCGCATCACGACCTTGAGGCCGAGCACCTCGGTGTAGAACCGCTCGGCGCGCGCGAGCTCCGCTACTTCAACGCCAAAGTGATCGAGGCGTTCGAGCTTCACGGCCACAGCGACGATGACCTCATGAGACTTGGGCCCCGCGGCGGCGCTTTTCAGGACGACGCGACGGCGCTGCGCTCGGCGAGATCGGGGCGGCGCGAAGAAAGCACGCGTTCCTTCTCGCGCTGCACGAAGGCCGGATTAAAAGTCACGATCAGCACCGGCAGAATCGTCATCGCGCCGAGCATCGAGACGAACATCCAGACCGCGAGCAGCAGCCCCATCTCGGCGTCGAAGCGGATGTCGGACCAGTACCAGAACAGCACCGACGCGACCAGCGTGAGCGCGGTGAACGCGACCGCCTTGCCCGACGTGATGAGCGCCGTGTAGGTCGCGTCGTTGAGCTCGCGGCCAAGCGCAAGCTCCTCGATGATGCGGCTCACGATGTAAATCGCGTAGTCGATGCCAAACCCGACTCCGACCGTCACCACCGGCAGCGTGTTGATATTGATGCCGATGTCGTGCGCGCCCATGTAGGCGTTGATCGCCGCGTTCGCGAGCGCGAGCGGGAACAACAGGTAGAGTCCCGCCATGAACGATCGGTATGTGATCAGGATGATCACGTAGATGGTCGCGAAGGCGAGCACGTTGAGCAGCACGTCATTGTCGATGATTTCCTGATTGGCGGCGGCAAGCTCGCCGATGAGTCCGGCGGCGAGCGAGAACTTGACGCCCTCGACATGGTTGTTCGGGTCGCCGAAAAAGCGCTGGGTGCGCAGCACGATGCGCTGGATGTTGTCGCCCTCGCGATCCTTGGCGAAGACGGTAATCTGGGTGGCGTCGCGCCGGGGGGTGATGATGTAGGCGGTCGACTCCGGCGAGGCGCCGGCGAACAGGCCGCCCACCAGTTGTCCGGTGGTGCGCACGCTGGTCGGCAGCACATTCCACTTGGGCTGGAACTCGCGCAGCGCGAAGCCGCTGTTAGAGAGCAGGTCGGCGACCGAGAAGGTGCGGCCGACGGCGGGGTCGCCGTCCATGTAGCGCTCGTAGGAATCCATCACGTGGTAGAGCTTGGGATTATTGAGCGCGTCGCGATTCTCGAGTTCGGCGACCACCACGAATTCCTCGATCGCGCCGAACTCGCGCCCAATTGCCGCCATCGCGCGGTTATACGGCGCGTTGGGCCACAGAATCGGCGATTCCGATGACGGGTCCCCGACCTTGAGCCCGCTGAAGAAAAACCCGCACAGCGCGATCGCGCCAACGGTAGCGAGCAGGGTCACGATGCGGCCGCGACGCTCGAGCATCGGGCGCGCGATCGCCTGCAGCATCCGCTTGAAAAATCCATGCTCGCGCTGCTCGATCACCTCGATCCGCGGCGGCTCCAGGTAATAGTAGACGATCGGATTGAGCAGCAGCTCGCTCACGATGATCGCCGCGATCCAGAAGCTCGCCGTGATCGCGAGCTTCTGCAGGAACAGCACCGGCACCAGCAGGATCACCAGCACGCCGAAGGCGTCGGTGAGAATCCCCGAGAGCGAGGGCACGAACAGTTCCGAGAACGCCGAGAGGATGGCTTTTTCCTTGTCGCGCTGCCGATAGAACTCCTCATAGTACCGATCGTGCATCTGCACCGAATGGCTCACGGCACGCGCGGTTATAAGGAACGGGATGACCAGCACCAATGGATCGAGGCCGAAGCCGATCAGGCGGATGAAGCCGAGGCCCCAGATGGCGCAGATGACGCCCGAGATGGTGGGACGCAGCGCGCCGCGCCAGTCGCGGAAGTAGAGGTAGAGGAGAATCCAGACCGCGAACACGGTCGCGATGAAAATCTTGAAAACCTGCGGCGAGTAATAATAGACCCAGCCGTACAGAATCGGCTGCCCGCCAACGTAGATCCGCACCGTGTCGTCCAACTCGGGCTTGACGACGATTTTGCGCACCTCGTTGAAGATCTGGCGATAGTCGAGGCGCGACTCCAGGAAGCTGCCCTCGATGACCGCCGCGCGATCGTCGAGCGAGACGAAGCGTCCGAACACCACGCCGGGATTTTTGTGGACGTTGCTGCGCAGCTCGTCGAGGTCGCGCTGGGTTTTGGGCACGTCGCCGTTGGGCAGCACCGGAGTGTTCAGGATCACGCCGCCCGCCAGCGGGCGGAAGTAGCTCGCCGTCGCCATCGAGCGCACCGAGCCGTGCTGGATGCCGTAGACCACGTCCATGTTGCGCGTCATCCGGACGATTTTGCCGATCAGCTCGGGCGTGTAGATGGTGCCGTGACGCGCCTCGATCATGATGGTGACGTTGTTCACGCTGCCGAAGAATTCGTCGTACTTGTGGGCGACCTTGATGAACGGATGGTTCTGTGGCAGCAGATCACCGAAGCTCGTCACCAGCCGGGTCTGCGCCGCGAAATAACCGAAGAACGCGGTGAGCACGCCGACGATACCCAGCACCAGGTAGCGCCGGCGCAGGATCCATTCGCCAAATCGATACCAGACCATCGCGTGCTCCCGGGCGCGCCGTCAGCCCTGGCAGAAACGCCAGCTCTTGCCGCCGTCCTCGGTGTAGAGAATCGTGCCGTAGCCGACGATCCATCCGTGCTGGTCGTCGAAGAAGCGCACCTGGCTCAGCGGAAATGGCAGCGAGGGCACGCTCGGATCGTGCGCCCACGCGCCGTTGGGCTGGAGGCGCAACACGGTGCCGGTCAGCCCGGTGGTGATTCCCTGCGTGCCATACAGATCAACCGAGAACAGCGGATCGCGCGCGGGAATTTGCCGCGCGCCCGGCACCAGCGAATCCGGCGGCGCGCCCGGCGTGTCGGCCTGATGCGCGAAGCGCCAGGTCTTGCCGCCGTCGTCAGTCTGCACCACCCATCCCTCGAGTCCGCACGCCGCGCCGTGATTCTGATCGCGGAAGGAAACGCCGAAAAGAGTCGGCAGCAGAAAATCGGCGAAGCGCGGATCGTCGTCGGGGCCCAGCGGCCGTTTCCATTGGCTCAGCAATGATTGCTGCTGCTCGTTCCAGGTCTTGCCGCCGTTTGCGGTCTCCCAGATGCGGCCCAGCTCGCCGACCACCCAGCCGTGCTGCGGATCGATAAAATTCGCGCTGTACAGCACCGGCTCTTCGTAGGGCAGCGCATAGTCACGCAACTCGGGCGCAACCACGCGCTGGAGCTGGCGCTTGAAGAAAGTTTCGCCGCCGTCGGTGGTGCTGAGCACCAGAGCCCGATCGCCGACCAGAAATCCATGCAGCCGATCCGGAAACGAAAGCCCGAAGATGAACAGATGGGTCCGCGAGTTGATCTTCTCCCACTTCTTGCCGCCGTCGCGGGTGCGCATCAGCAGGCCGTCCTGCCCGCACAGGTATCCGTTCTGATCGTCGGTCATCTGGATGCCGAAAATTCCGAGCGTGGTGCCGATATCGACGCGCTGGAAATGGCGGCCGCCGTCTTCGGTGAGCAGCACTTTGCCGCGCGCGCCCACGATGAACGCGCGGGTCGGGCTGGTCGGCCACACGTCGAAGAACTCGTCGGTGAGCGTGATGTTGCGCGGGGTGATGGGCGGGACGGCGACCTCGCGATGGCATCCGGACGCCGCGAAAAGCGCCAGCGTCAGCACGAGCGCGCAGGCGTAGGCGCGGGCGGATTTTGATCGCATCGTCATCAAGCAATTCGGGTCCGAAAATTGGCTCTATACTCAGGCAAAGCGTGCGTATTCGCAAGCCAGTTTTTTTTGGCACGATTCTCAATCGCACTGGCTATTCAAGATCGGCGAGCAGAAACCCGGTCAGGTATTCACCCTCGACGTGGCCGAGCAGCACCGGATGGTCGCTTCCGGGACCGAGCCGCGCGAGCATCCGGAGGTTGCGCCCCGCTTTGGCCTGCGCGATGCGGACCGCGCGCAGAAAATCCTCGCCACGGAAATGCACCGAGCAACTGAAGGTCATCATCCGGCCGCCGCGCGCGAGCGCGCGAATCGCGAGTGCGTTCAATTCCACGTACATGCGGCCGGCGCGCTCCACGTCGCCGCGGCTGCGCGCGAGCGGCGGCGGATCGAGAACGATCAAATCGAAGCGCTGCTCGGTCTCCGCCATGTACTTTCCGGCCTCGCCGTGGACGAATTCGATCGCGCCGGCGGAATGCCCGTTCAGCTCGAGGTTGCGCGCGGCCCACGACAGTGCGCGCGCGGAAGTGTCGACGGCGACCACGCGCGCCGCACCGCCCGCAAGCGCCGCGAGCGCGAAACCACCGCTGTAGCAGCACGCGTCGAGCATCCGCGCGGGCTTTACTCCGCTGGTGGCGGCCAGCGCGCGAAGACGCAGGCGGTTCTCGCGCTGGTCGAGAAATGATCCGGTCTTCTGGCCGTGCTCGAAATCGATTGCGAGCCGGATTCCGTTTTCGCTCACGATGGTTTCGGCTACCGGCTCGCCGGCGAGCAAAGCGACGCGATCGGTGAGGCCTTCCTGCCTCCTCACCGCGCCGACGCTGCGCTCGAGAAGCGCGCGCGGATTAATCAGGCGCGTGAGTTCGGCGGTGATCTCGTCGCGCATCGCGTCGGCGCCCGCTGAGAGCAGTTGCAGCACCGCGACGTCACCGTAGCGATCGACGACGATTCCCGAGAGGCCGTCGCCGTCGCCGTTGACCAGGCGGTAACAGTCGGTGTCACTCGCGATCATCCGGCGGCGCATCTCCAGCGCGTTGCTCAGCCGGCGCGCGAGTATCTCGCGCAGGTCGGGAGCGGCGCCCCATGCGAGCATCCTCACCGCGATGGTGGTGGCGGGGTGGTAGTGCCCGACGCCGAGCAGGGTGCGCGACGCGTCGTAAACTTCGACCGCGGCGCCCGGTGCGATCGCAGGCGGCTCGACGCGTTCGATCGCCTGCGAGAAGATCCACGGATTACCACCGCGGACCGGCCCGTCACGGCCGCGCTTGAGAATCACGCGCGCAGCAGGGGCCATCGATGGTTTCGATGAGGACATGGGAGCAAGGGTTTGATCTCAGAGCTTATGAGTACCAGGAGAACAAACCAATTCTGCCCGGACTACGGTGAGAGAGAAACCACGGTCGTCCCGATGAGTTGGAATAAAGGGAGGTCATCCTCAGGGTCTGTGAGTTTTTGAAAAGTAAAAGTGAAAACGAAAATGCTGCCCGGGTCGCGAACGCCGGGAAACCACTGTCGCCTCAATGAGCGCAGCGCGTGTCCTTGCTGCACCGCCATGCGAGCGGCCTGGCATCGACGCAACGGCAAGGCGATTCAGCGGCGCGTGGACATCCATCGCTGAGTATTCAAACCATACGTACGTAGCGATCCTTCGACTCCGGCAGCATGCGCTCAGGATGACGTTGCTTCTTTGCTGACTCAGCGGACGACAGTGGTTCCCCAGCGGTCGCGACCTGGGCAGCATTTTCATTTTTCACTTTTGGTTTCAAAAAACAGTCACAGAGTCTCAGGATGACACCTTTTTTTTGGTGACTCATTGAGACGACGGTGATTCAGGTTCCGTTCCAAGCCGCGGTGCAAATCGAATTCGTCTTCACTTTTCAAAAAAATCACAGGCTCTCAGGACGACGTTCGTCCTTTGTCGATTTAGCGAAGGACGGTGGTTTCCCAGCGATCGCGACCCGGGCAGCATTTTCGTTTCACTTTTACTTTCGAAAAAAAATTCGCAGACCCTCAGGTGACGGCGTCGCTTTGCATGCGCGGATGGAGCTAGCGCGCGCTCCATTTGCGTTCGCCCGCACGGATGAACTCGCCGCTGCGGCCGCCGCTCTTCTTCACCAATCGAATCGCACCGATTTCCATCGCGCGGTCGATCGCTTTGGCCATGTCGTAGATGGTGAGCGCCGCCGCGCTGACCGCGACCATCGCTTCCATCTCGACGCCGGTGCGCGCCGCGGTGACGGCGCGCGCCTCGATCTCGAGCGCCGAGCGCGCGCGGTCGGGGCGAAAATCGACTTCCACCACTTCGAGCGGAATCTGATGGCATAGCGGGATCAGCTCGTGGGTCCGCTTCGCCGCCATCACCCCGGCGATGCGCGCCGCGGCGATCGCCTCGCCCTTGTTGAGCTTGCCGCCGACAATCGCCGCGAGCGTTGCCGGCGCCATCGCGATTCGTCCGCGCGCGACGGCCTCGCGCCGGGTCACCGGTTTGTCGCCGACATCGACCATCCGGATCCGCCCGCGACGATCGAGATGAGTGAGCGCTCGCACGCCGCGGCCTGGCGGCGCCGCCGAATCCGACTTCTGTTTCTTGCCCGGCATCGCAGCAGCGGATAAGAGCTTACGTTGACCGCGTTCAGATATACAGGCAGCGGGTGACCCCTGCACCCACCTCGACGCAAGAATCCAGTTCCGTTGTCGGCAGGGGCTGACCCCTGCACCCACCGGCACACAAGAGCCGGCTCCGTTGTCGCCGGCAAGGCAGGGTGCCAAGCCCTGCACCCGGAGGCGAGGATGGCGTTGTCGCCGGAAACGGGGTTCAGCGAATGGCGCGCTGCTCGTCTTGGGAACGTTCTAACGGCGGTAGCGTGCATCAGTTCGCCGCCGTCAACATTTTCCGTACGAGGAGGTCTCCTGTACGAGACGATCTCCTGTACAATAAGTTGATGATAGCGTCGCGCCTCTTGGCGCGACCTCTGAAACGGAGTTTATGGCTCAGCAAATCAATCAAGACGAAATCAACCAGGTGGTAATTCTCGGCTCCGGACCCGCGGGGCTGACCGCCGCGCTGTATACCGCGCGCGCGAACCTTTCGCCGCTCCTCGTGGAAGGCGACTCCCCGGGCGGGCAGCTCACTATCACCACCGAGGTAGAGAATTATCCCGGCTTCGAGAACGGCGTGCAGGGCCCCGAAATGATGGAGGTGTTCAAGCGCCAGGCGGAGCGCTTCGGCACCCGTTTTGTCAGCGGTCACGTGAGCGAGGTCAGACTCGGCAAGCGGCCGTTCGAGCTGGTGGTCGGCAAGAGCGTGATCCGCGCCGCGTCGGTAATCATTTCGACCGGCGCCACGGCCAAGCTGCTCGGGATCGAATCGGAAACGCGCCTGATGGGTTATGGCGTGAGCGCATGCGCGACCTGCGACGGCGCCTTCTTCAAGGACAAGGACGTGCTGGTAGTGGGAGGCGGCGACACCGCGATGGAAGAAGCTACCTTCCTCACCAGGTTCTCCCCGAAGGTGACGGTGGTGCATCGGCGCGACACGCTGCGCGCCTCGAAGATCATGCAGGATCGCGCGCACAACAATCCGCGCGTCGCGTTCATTTTCGATTCGGTAGTGGTCGAGATTCACGGCGACAAAAAGGGCGGCGTCACCGGGGCAACGCTCAAGAATCTGAAGACCGGCAAGACCACCGAATTCAAAGCCCATGGGATCTTCATGGCAATCGGGCATACGCCCAACAGCGCAATCTTCAAGGGTCAGCTCGAGATGGACGAGCTGGGTTATTTGATCGTGCGGCCCGGCTCGACTCACACCAACGTCGCGGGGGTGTTCGCGGCGGGCGATGTCGTCGATCACACCTATCGGCAGGCGGTCACTGCTGCGGGCACCGGATGCATGGCGGCGATCGACGCCGAGCGCTGGCTGGAAGAGCAGCCGGGCGAATAGCAGGGGCCTGACCCCTGCACCCACTACCACTCAGGAACCCGGCTCCGCTGTCGCCGGCGGAGAACGGTGCAGACCCCTGCAGTCCGCCTTATCTTCTAACCGGGCGACACGCGCATCTTTATAAGACGGGAAGCCGGAAACCTCGGTGAGGTTTGAGGAGCGCATACTCCCGGCTACGGCATAATCGCTTGCTCGACGAAGACGCTCTTCTTGCGCCCGATTCGAACACACTCGACCTGGCCATTGTAGTCCGGGTTGCAAACCGGCTTGTCGACCGCCGGGCATTTGAAAAGATTGGTATCGATCGGCTGACACTGATCGAGGCTGAAGGTTAGCTCAACATGCTTCATCGCCTCAGACGGCGGGGCCGGCGTTGCGGTCGAGGAGCATCCGCCCAGCGACAAGGCCGCTAGCGCGGACATTATCGCTGCCGCCGAAATCATTCGCCTCGCGATCGTGCGCCCCTTTTCACCCGCGTTGGTTCTATTCAGCATTCAGAATATCTCCTGTCGAACCCGATACCTTTGTGTGGCCAGCGGCTGACATGACGAACCCGTTCAGACCTGTGTGTAGATATATAGTTCCGGGCGTTTTTTCAAGGCTCCAAGGCGTTTTGCACAGATAAAGCCGTCGCAGCTACCAATTGCGCCTCGCGACAAAGAATCGATGCGCGGATGCGATGGGCGGTATCAGATCGGGAAGGCCTCTGCTCGCCTCGGCACGGCGGGTTGTGCTAACAAACGCGCCTATGGCGGCAATGCAGTTTCCGAAAGGATTTCTCTGGGGGACCGCGAGCGCCTCTTATCAGATAGAAGGCGGGCGCAGCGAGGACGGCAAGGGCGAGTCCATCTGGGACCGTTTCTCGCACGCGCCGGGCAAGATCAAGAACGGCGACACCGGCGACGTCGCCTGCGATTTCTACCATCGCTATCCCGGCGACATCGCGCTGATGGCCGACCTGGGCCTGAATGCGGCGCGCATCTCGCTCTCGTGGCCGCGGATAATTCCCGGCGGCAAGGGGGCGGTGAATCAGAAGGGACTCGACTTCTATAAGCGCGTCGTCGACGAGCTGCTCAAGCGCAACCTGCAGCCGTGGGTGACGCTGTATCATTGGGACCTGCCGCAGGCGCTCGAGGATCTCGGCGGATGGCCGAATCGCGACACGGCGGAATACTTCCGCGACTATGCGGCGGTGGTCGCTGACGAGCTTGGCGATCGGGTGAAAAACTGGATGGTGTTCAACGAGCCGTGGGCGTTCACGATGCTCGGCTATCTAACCGGGAACCACGCTCCCGGGCGTCATGAGCCGCGCGCGGCTCTCAAGGCGACCCACGTCGTCAACCTGGCGCAGGGGATGGCGGTGCGGGCGCTGCGCGCGGCGCGCCACCAGCCGACGGCGGTCGGCACCGCGTTCAGCATGCAGTCGGTGCATCCGCAGACCAACTCGCTGGAGGATCGCGCGGCAGCCGAGCGATGGCATCGCTTCTGTAACTTGTGGTTCCTGGAGCCCGCGATGCACGGGCGCTATCCCGAGGTCTATGCCGAAGGAAATATCGAAGACCGCCTCGACATCCGCCCCGGCGACATGGAGATCGTCAAGGCGCCGCACGATTTCATCGGCATCAACTTGTACGTGCGTGCGGTGGTCAAGCACGATCCGCACGAGCACAACCTGCAGCTCAGGCAGGTGCGGCCTGACGCGAAGGAGAGCACCGATTTCGGCTGGGAAGTCTATCCGCCGGCGCTCTACGAAATGATCCATCGCATCTCGACCGACTTCGGCAAGCCGCCCATCTACGTGTTCGAGAACGGATGCTCCTTCGGCGACGCGCCCGGCGCCGACGGCAAGGTCGACGATCAACGCCGCATCAGCTTTCTGCGCCGCTACATCGCGGGAGTATCGCGCGCGATCGCGGAAGGGGTGGACGTGCGTGGTTACTTCACCTGGACCTTCACCGACAATTTCGAGTGGGGCGAGGGCTATGCGCAGCGCTTCGGCATCGTATGGTGCGACTTCAAGACCCAGGATCGCATCGTCAAGGAGAGCGGGCGATGGTACTCCAGCGTCGCGCGCTCCAACGCGCTCGACTTTGACCCCGGTGAATGAGCCTCGCGGCAAGCGGTCAGGGAGTTAGCGCGCATCGAATCCGGCGAAATCCTCGTCTGGCTGCATCTGTGCGCGATGGCCGCATATTTCGGCGCACAGTTCGCGCTCCTCTATATGTTGATTCCCGCGGCGGCGACCGCACGCGACGAAAGCTCGCGCCGCGCGAGCCTGATAACCGGGCTGCGCTTCTACAATCCGTTTACGATCGCGATGCTCGGAGTGGTCGTGATTACCGGCGCGATGCGGTTGACGGATCTGAAAGCATCGATGAAGTTCGATTACTTCAGCCGCATCGGCGGGCCACTCGAGCTGAAACTCGGGCTCGCGTTTATCCTGATTTTCCTGCAGACCTACCTGACTTTCGGTCTCGCGTTCAGGATCGGGCGGCAAGAGGAGATTGCGGCGCACGGCGACGGCCCGGCGTTCACGGTCAAACAGGTCGACTCGATTCTCATGCGCATCCGGGTGATGACGTGGGTCACGATCGTGCTAACCGCTGCGGTCATCCTGGTCTCGCTCACGATGGTCAGGCGCGCGATCGAGACCTCCGCTGCCCCGGGCATCACCGCGCGCGCCACCGTTGGGAGCTTGCGCCTCGAGCGGGTCCGGTGACCGTAACGACACCGCAAGTGTTATTCTCGCTCGATGCGATTGCATCTTGTCGACGGGACGTACGAACTCTATCGGGCTCATTACGCGCCGCGCCCTGAGCACCGCGCGCCTTCGGGCGCCGATGCCAAGGCCACGGTCGGGATCGTGGAGTCGCTATTGGCCCTCCTGCGGGACCCGGAGGAAGCGGTCACGCATGTTGCGGTAGCGTTCGACAATCCGATCCGATCGTTTCGGAATGATCTGTTTCCGCCCTACAAGAGCGACGAAGGTGTTCCGCCCGAGTTGCGCGTTCAATTCGACGCGGCGGAAGATGCCGTGCGCGCGATCGGAGTGGCGGTCTGGTCGATGCGCGAGTACGAGGCGGATGATGGTCTCGCCAGCGGAGCCCGGAGATTTCGCGATCAGGTCACTCAAGTACGAATTCTCACGCCTGACAAAGATCTCGGTCAGTGCTTGCTAGGCGACCGGGTGGTCCGGGTTGATCGACGCCAGCGGAAAGTGGTGAACGAGGCGGCATTTCGCGCCGAGCGCGGTTTTGGACCGCATAGCATGCCAGACTTCCTGGCGCTGGCCGGCGACAGCGCGGACGGCTTTCCCGGCCTGCCGGGCTTCGGCAAGAAAAGCGCGTCGCTGCTGCTGGGCGTATACGAGCGGCTGGAGGGGATTCCCGCCGACCCGTTCCAGTGGAAGGTCAAACCGCGCGGCGCGCTCCAGCTCGCGGCCACGCTGGTGGAGCGGCGCGAAGACGCTTTGCTGTACCGGAAGCTGGCAACTTTAGTCGACACCGTCCCACTGGAGGCCTCGCTGAAAGATCTGGAGTTTCGCGGCGTACCGCGCGCGCGTTTTGAACACTGGTGTGATGAGCTTGGAGTTCAGAGGATCAAGGCCGTGCCCCAGCGATGGCAATGATATTGCCCGGTCATTCGCGTAGCTAACAAAACGCGCCTGCGATCAGGCGCGGAGCATCCGCTACTCAAAGATGAATGCATTCAGGTTCGTTGACATGAGCACGACCTCACACCCTGGCGGCATTCACGTACTGGTCGCTATCGAGCCAGCCAAACGTTGCCCGGCAAATACTGAGCCGTGGCGCGGCGGAACTTCGAGCGATCTAATTCTGAGGGTTCGCGACCTCTTCAGTTCAGAGGCGCGGGGAAACCAGTCAGAGGTGCGTTGAGAAACCGGCCGCGCGGGGCGGCGAATGAGAGGTCAGTCGAGCCCGTTCAGCGAGCTCACGACGTAGCCGAGCGAGGTAAGTTCGAGCATGATGCCGGGCATCGGGCGGAACATCCTTTGGTCCGCCGCGGACATACAATACGCCGTGCAATCCGCCGACGCCTTTTTCTCAATCGCCGTCGCAGCGATTTTTTCTTCAGTGGTCGTTGCGTCCATGGTCATTCTCTCAAGTCAGAACAGTTCTTGCGATTCACGCCAATCGGATTCAGGTTCAGGTTCAGATCAATGCGATCAGCGAGCTCACGACGTAGCCGAGCGTCAGCAGTCCGAACACTACGCCGGGCAATTCACTCAGCATCGCGTTCTGCGCGTAACGCACCGCGTTGGTCGACGCCTCCTCTTCAACCGGGCTCACAGCCATTCTTGCTTCAGTGGTCGTCGCGTTCATTGTCATTCCTCCAGTCAGTCAGTTCCGTCGTTTCAGTTCGTTGCGATTAGATCAGGGCGACAAGCGAGCTTACGACGTAGCCGAGCGTCAGCAATGCGAACACCACACCGGGCAGTTCGCTCAGCATCGCGTTCTGCGCGTAGTGCACCGCACTCGTCGACGCCTTCTCTTCTTGCGCCATCACCGCCATTCTTGCTTCAGTGGTCGTCGCGTTCATTGTCATTCCTCCGTCAGTCAGTTCCGTGGTGATTAGAGCAGCGCCACCAGCGAACTCACGATGTAACCGAGGGTCAGCAATCCGAAGATTGCACCCGGCCACTCGCTCAGGAGCGCGTTCTGTGCGGAGCGGGTTCCGTCGTTCGATTCGATGTCATACGAGCTTCGATCCAGACCCGCCAACCTTGCCTCGTTTGTCCTTGCGTTCATTTCCATCCCTCCCTGGGGTTCGAGCTTCAGCCGTCAACAAGCAATGCTTGTGCCATCGACATTCTCTCGATTTCCTATGCGTTTTTCTTTATTCGTATTGTGCATAAACAGCAGAGCAAGGTCGAAAACCCTAGTATCTTACGGCATATTCAGGTGATTCGCGGTTTGCGAGATGCAAAAGGCTAGATTTTGCCGTTGATGTTAAATTTCGAATATTGCGAAACACTGCAGTAAACCGCCTGCAGCGCTGCCGCGTCTGGACGTCGTCGATTTGGGCGTGGATGACATCGATTCAGGCACGACGTCAGTCGAGGATCGAACAACGTCGGGCAGCGCCAACGGACGCCATTTGAAGAGTTGTGACAGCGCGAAGCGCGCCGGCTTTTCCTAACCCTGGGTGCAGGGGGGCTGACCCCTGTGCGTCGCGCGCCGGTCCTGTTTGCTCCGCATCGCGCATCTGAGAAAGTTGGTTTATGGACAGCGACCGAATCCCTGACTCAGCCGAACCCTCGAAGTCCACGGGTCCTTTGCGTGCGACAGGACCGCTCACTGCGCAAACGAAGGTAGCAGCGCCGCGGCTCGTGATGAGTCATGACTTCGCGCTGCGAATCTGCGAGCTCGCGATTTTCCTGACCGCGATCATCGGCTCGGTCGCGCTCGGCCTCGGCATCACCGCGTACTTCCGCGACCATCACTATGTCGCGGCGTACCTGCTTGCCTACGGCGGATTCCGCCTGTCGGAGTTGCTGGTGCGCGAAGACGACCCGGAGACGGTGCGCCGCGACTCGCTCGGCGCCCGCATCATGAACCAGGTGCCAATCCTGGTGCTATTTGCAGCCGCGCCGTTTGAGCGCACCTACATCTACGGCGGCGAGGCGCCGGCATGGGCGGGCGCGCTCGGACTGCTGCTCGAACTGGCGGGGTTATGGCTGGCGCTGGGCGCCCGAATCCAGCTCCACTTCTTTTCCGCGGATCGGTCCGGCCGCGAGCAACGCGTGCTGGTGCGCCGCGCCCTCTATCGCTACATCCGCCATCCGATCTATGCGGGCGAGTTCCTGGTGCTGTTCGCCTGGCCGCTGGTGTACGGTGCGCCGATCGTGGCGCTGCTCACCCTGGTGATTGGAGTGATCGTCGCGCGGCGCAGCGTGCGAGCCGAGGAGTTGATTCTGCTCGTCCGCTATGGCGAGGACTACGAGGCGTACCGCCGCGAGACCGACGCGATGATCCCGAGCGTCTGGTGAGCGGAGCAAAGCCTAGTCCACTATTTTACGGTCGGAGCCGAGGTTGGCGAGTTGGTCGGCGCGATCGTTGAGCGGATCGTAGCCGTGACCCCGGACCCACTCGAACTGGACGTGGCGGCGCGCCACTTCCGCATCGAGCTGCTGCCACAGGTCGAGGTTCGCCTTGCGCTTCCATCCTTTGTTCATCGTATGCACTAGGTACTGGCTGTCGCTTCTGAGCACGACGCTCGACGCTGGATCGGTGTGGCGCAGCGCCTCAACCGCGGCCAGGATTTCCATGCGATTGTTGGTGGTCGCGGGATCGTGGCCGTTTATTTCGCGCCGCTCGCCCTCGCCTTCCTCAATTATCACCGCGCCCCATCCGCCGCGGCCGGGATTGCCGATACAGGAGCCATCGGCATAGACGAGGTAGTGCTTTCGGGTGCCGGCCATTTCCCCGGTCTAATCCGCGGCTCAGGTTAATCGGAGCCACGCGCGGCGCGCAGCCGCTCGAACCATCCGAGATACTCGCGCGCGGCGCGGTCCCAGGAGAAATCCGCCGCGAAGCAGTTCTGCATCAGGCGGCGCCATTGCGGCCCGTTCTTGAACATCGCGGCGGCGCGGCGAAGGGCCGCGACCAGATCTTCGGGGCTGCAATCCTCGAACACAAAACCGTTGCCGCTGCCGCTTTCCGGACTGAACTCGGTCACCGTGTCGCGCAATCCGCCGGTCGCGCGGACCACCGGCGCGCTGCCGTAATGCAGCGCGTACATCTGCGTCAGTCCACACGGCTCGAACCGCGACGGCATCAGGAACGCGTCGCTGCCGGCCTGGATCTGATGCGCGCGCGTGTTGTCGAACTCGATCAGCGCGCGCAGGCGGTCGTGATAGCGCTGCTCGGCCTGGCGGAAGTAGGCTTCCATCTCGGGATCTCCGCTCGCGAGCATCACCAGTTGCAAGTCGAGTTCCATCACCTGCTCGAGTGCCTCCTTGAGCAGATCGATTCCCTTCTGCGCCGTCATTCGGGTTACCATCCCGACCAGCGGGCGATGGTCCCAGGGCGGTAGGTTGAGCTTGGCGCGCAGCTCGCGCGTGCACACCCGCTTGCCGAGCGGATTGCGCGCGCTGAAGGTTGCCGGAATCATCAAGTCGGTCGCCGGATCCCACTCGTGGTAGTCAGCGCCATTGAGGATCCCAACGAACCGATTACCCTTGGCGCGGAGCACGCCCTCCAGTCCGAATCCCAGCTCGGGATCAGTGGTAACCTCGCGCGCGTAGGTCGGGCTGACCGTCGAGGCGGCGTCGGAGAGCACCACCGCGCCTTTCATCAGATTCACGCGGCCCCAGAACTCGAGATAGTCCACCGAGAAGTACGACGCGTCGAGATTGAGGAGCGAAAATTCAGCGCGCTCCATGAGGCCCTGGAAAGCGAGGTTGTGGATCGTGAACACGGCCAGGGTGCGCGCGAATCGCGCGCGCAAAGCCGGATCGGCGCGCATCACGATTGGCGCCACCGCGGCGTGCCAGTCGTGTGCGTGGACAACGTCGGGATGCACGATCTCGGCGGATACCAGAGCGGCGGCGCGGCCGAAGAAGATGTAGCGGCGTAGATTGTCTGGGTAGTCGGCGCCTTTCTCGCCGTAAATTCCGTCGCGTCCGAAGTACTCAGGATGATCGATCAGATAAATCGGCACCCCGGTGCGATCGGCGCCGCGGCGCACGGTAAATGGCTCCGGGCGATCGCCGACGCGGACCGTCATCGCTTGGCCGACCGGCGCCGTCTCGAGCTTGCTGAGGATGGCCTTGTAACCCGGGACAATGAGGGCAGGATCGGCGCCCGCGGCCTTGAGCGCGCCGGGTAGCGCGCCGATAACGTCGGCGAGGCCGCCCGCTTTAGCGAACGGGGCAATTTCAGCGGCAACGATCGCGATCTTCACGGATTGGGAAGCTCATCTCCGCGCACGTGAATCGTGCGCGTCCAGACATCATGCAGGGAGATTCGAGCAAGCGCAAAAGAAATCGGCTGTCGTCTCGAAAAAAAATCGTTGCCGTGAAGCGCGAGGAAGCTGAATATGAATCGCGCTGCCAAGAGATCAGTTTCGAGAGCCGCGCTCTCTCGGCCGAGGAGCCATGCCCGCGATGCTCAGATCACCTGCGCGGCCTGCTTTTCGGGAAGCTCGCTGCTCTCCGCCATAGTCGCGCGCAGATGCGCGGCGGCGTCCTCTGGCGGCATCGGATTGATGTAGAACCCGGTGCCGACTTCGAAACCCGCCACCTTGGTGAGCGCGGGTGTGATCTCCAGATGCCAGTGGTAATGCTTGCTCTCCGGCTCGCGCAGCGGCGCCGAGTGGATGATGTAGTTGAACGGCGGATCGGACAGCGCCGTCTTGAGCGCGCCCAGTGTCGCCTTGATCGAATGCGCCAGCGCACGGTATTCGCTCGCGGTGGCAAACTCGAAGTGCGAGGAGTGCACCTTGGGAATCATCACCAGCTCGAACGGGAAGCGCGCCGCGAACGGGCACACCACTATGAACAACTCGTTCTCCAGGATGACGCGGCTGCGCGCCTGCGCCTCCTGGCTGACGATATCGCAGAAGATGCATCGCTCTTTGAGCTGGTAGTAGTCACTGGAGCCGCGCAGCTCCTGCTGGACGCTGAGCGGAAGAATCGGCAGTGCGATCAGTTGCGAGTGCGGATGCTCGAGGCTGGCGCCGGCCTCTGCGCCGTGGTTCTTGAATATGAGCACGTAGCGAAAGCGCTCGTCGCGGGCGAGATCGAGCACGCGGTCGCGATACGCCCACAGCACTTCCTCGATCTGGCGCGGCGTGATGTCGGCCATCGTCTGGTCATGATCGGGCGTTTCGATCACGACCTCGTGCGCGCCGATCCCGTTCATCAGATCGTACAAGCCCTCGCCGCGGCGGCCCGCCGCGCCCTCGATCCTGAGGGCGGGAAATTTGTTCGGCACCGCGCGCACCCGCCATCCGGGCTGATTGGGCACGGTTCCCGGCTCACGATACGACAGCACCTCGGGCGGAGTGAGATGCTCCATCCCGGCGCAGAACACGCACGGGCCGCCCTTGCGGCCTTCGCGCGCTTTGTTGAAATCCGACGGGCGCTTGCTGCGCTCCGTGGACATAATTACCCACCGGCCTACGACCGGATCCTTTCTGAGCTCTGGCATCGAGAACGTATCTCCCCGCGAACTGATTCCCCTGCTCCTTCGTAATTATTCGGCGCGCGGAACTGGCGCAAGGCGCCCTGGCCGCTGCCAAGGCGCGCATCCACTACTAACTGTGGAGAACTTTGAAGAACTTCAGTTCAGTTGAGGATAGTCCGCTCGGTCCGAGCGGCTGGTACGGCGGGAGCCGTGGGAGCGGCAGGGGTGGCCGGGGCGGCGTCCGTGGTGGCCGCGGCTTCGGTGGACTCGCCGGCCTCCGCTTTGCTCGCGGCGTCTCCCTCGCGGAGCGCATGGGCGAGGACCTCGTCGACGGTATCGACGAAAATCATCTCGAGTTCCTTGCGCACCTCGGCGGGAATGTCCTCAAGGTCGCGCTCGTTGCGCCGCGGCATGATGATCGTTTTGATTCCGGCACGCCGCGCCGCGAGCACTTTCTCCTTGATGCCGCCGACCGGCAAGACCTTGCCACGCAGCGTGATCTCTCCGGTCATCGCGATGTCGGGTCGGACCGATCTGCCGGTCAGCAGCGATGCGAGCGAGGCCGCGATGGTCACGCCGCCCGACGGTCCGTCTTTCGGAATCGCGCCGGCCGGTACGTGAACGTGGATGTCGGATTTCTCGAAAAAGTCGGGCTGGATTCCGAGCCGCTCCGCGCGCGCGCGCACCCACGACAGCGCCGCCTGCGCCGACTCCTTCATCACGTCGCCAAGTGAGCCGGTGAGGGTAAGCCCCTTCTGCCCCGGCATCCGCGTGCTCTCGATGAACATGATGTCGCCGCCGCTCGGCGTCCACGCGAGACCGGTTGCGACGCCTGGCTCCTGAGTCCGCTCCGCGACTTCCGAAAAAAACTTCGGCGCGCCGAGGTAGCGCTCCACGTCGGCGGGATTGATCTGCTCGGGCGCTTCTTCGCCTTCGGTGATCGCGCGCGCGATCTTGCGGCAGATGCGCGCGATCTCGCGCTCGAGGTTACGCAACCCCGCCTCGCGCGTGTAGTTGCGGATGATCTCGTAGATCGCCTCGCGCGTGAACTCGATCTTCTTGTCGCCAAGGCCGTTCTCGTTGAGCTGCTTCTTGATCAAATGCCGCTCGACGATCACCGCCTTCTCTTCCTCGGTGTAGCCCGGCAGCTCGAGTACTTCCATCCGATCGCGCAGCGCGTGCGGCACCGTGTCGAGCACGTTCGCGGTGGTCAGGAACAGCACCTTGGAGAGATCGAACGGAACATCGAGGTAGTGATCGACGAAGGTGTTGTTCTGCTCAGGATCGAGCACTTCCAGCAACGCCGACGACGGGTCGCCGCGGAAATCCATCCCGAGCTTGTCGACCTCGTCGAGAATGAACAGCGGATTGTTCGAGCCTGCGTTACGCAGGCCCTGGATGATGCGTCCCGGCAACGAGCCGATGTAGGTACGCCGATGGCCGCGGATCTCGGCCTCGTCGCGGATTCCGCCGAGCGAGATGCGCACGAACTTGCGGCCCATGGCGCGCGCGATCGAGCGTCCGAGCGAGGTCTTGCCGGTGCCGGGAGGTCCCACGAAGCACAGGATCGGACCCTTGGTGTCATTTTTGAGTTTCCGCACCGCGAGAAATTCCAGGATGCGCTCCTTGATCTTCTCGAGGTCGTAGTGGTCCTCGTCGAGAACCGCGCGCGCGTGGCGGATGTCGAGATTGTCGTCCGTCGAGACGCTCCACGGCACGCTGACCAGCCAGTCAAGGTAGGTGCGCACGACGGTATGCTCCGCCGACTCCGGTGGAATCACCTTGAGGCGCTCGAGCTCCTTGTCGGCGACCTTGCGCGCCTCGGGCGGCATCTTGGCGTCTTCTATTTTCTTGAACAGGTCGTCGACCTCCGAGGAGCGGCCGTCGCCTTCGCCAAGCTCTTTCTGAATCGCCTTGAGCTGCTGGCGCAGATAGTATTCGCGCTGATTCTTGTTGAGCTCGGTCTGCACCTGCGACTGGATCTTGTGGCCGAGCTCGAGCAGCTCGATCTCGCGGCTCAGGATCGCGATCAGCTTCTCCAGGCGCGCGCGAACGTCGAGCGTCCCAAGCAGGTCCTGCGCCTCTTCGATCGCGATCTTGAGATAGGACGCGACCATGTCGGTGAGACGGCCTGGGTCGCGCACCTGCATCGCCATCACCTGCAGCTCGTCCGGCAGGTACGGTACCAGCGACACAAATTTGGAGAACTGGCTCACCAGATGCGCGTGCAGCGCGTCGACTTCCTTGTCGCCGGGCAGCGTCTCAGTGAGGCGATTGACGTGCGCGATGTAATAAGGATCGCGCTGGGTGAACTCGCCGAGATCGATTCGCGCCAGGCCCTGCACCAGCACCCGCACACTATGGTCCGGGTAGCGCAACACGCGCAGAATTCGGACCGCGGTGCCGCGCTGATAGAGCCCCTCTGGATCGGGCTGCTCCTCTTCGGGATTTTTCTGCGCGGCGAGCGCGATAATCTTCGGCGCCGGGCCGACGTCCTCGATCAGCTTGAGCGAAGACGGGCGCGAAACCAGGAATGGATGAATCTGGCTCGGAAAAATGACGATGCCGCGCAGCGGCAGCACCGGTAGTACGTCGGGGAGTTGGACCTTGGTCAGGTCCTCTTCGAGGTCGAAGCGCTTCTCCCCTTTTGTTTTATCTGCCATTAGGCCTTCTCATAAGGGATCTGTGGAGATCAGTTAAGGAGGGGGACCTTGCGCCAATTCCGCAGGTGCGACTTTCAACATCCGCGCGGCTTCCATCGCGTGCGTGACTTTCGCGGCTGCCGTGATTTACCGTAGTATAGCGATCTCGGGCAGACAAGGTGACCTCCGGTAACTAAGCTAATCACGGTCGAACGCCTGCGCCACTGCCGTAATAACGTTGGCCAAACAGCGCTTTGAAAAGCTCTTCAGCACCGAAGAAGCCGACGAACTAATCCCCCGTCTGGAGATACTGGTGCGCAAACTCCAGATGCAGGCGAACTCGCTCCGCGAGCGCGTCAAACAGCTCGCCGACGCGGACTCGTCGCTCCTCGGGATGGAGCTACCGGACATCGTCGACCTGCATCCGGAACTGAGGACGTTTACCACCAGCATGTCCGACGCCGCCGGCCAGATCGAAGCGCTCGGATGCTTCCTCAAGGACATCGACCAGGGACTGGTGGATTTTCCCTGCGACACCGGCGAGGAGGTTGTCTTCCTGTGCTGGCAATTCGGCGAGCCGAGAGTGGTCGCGTGGCATACGATGGACAGCGGATTCTCGGAGCGCAAGCCGCTGCCCGGCGCGCGCAAAACTTATCTCAACTGAAACGACTTATCTCGACTGAAAAACGCATCCCAATTGACGTGCGCGCGCATCGTGAGCCTCGCGGTATAACCGTCCGATGGTAATCGTACTGTTCGTTTATCTGCTCGCGGTCGCGTGCTGGCTCGGGTCGGTGGTGTTCTTCTCGTTCTTCACCGCGCCGATCGTTTTCACGCGGCTTCCGATCGCCGAGGCGGGCAAAGTGGTGGGCGGAATCTTCCCACTCTACTACGCACTCGGCTACGGCGCCGGCGCCATCGCGGTGGCGAGCGCGATTTACTTCGCAACCGCGCGCGGGCCACGACTGTGGTGGGGTGCGGCGGCGTTCGCACTCGCGATCGCGCTCGCGCTCACGCTCTATGCCGGAGTAGTGGTGCGCCCGCGCGTCGATCAGATTCGAACCGTTGCCGAGGAGCAAAATCCCGACCCCGCGCGCAAGGCCGAGTTCGATCATCTGCACCATCTGTCTGTCGTCCTGAACGGCGCAGTACTGATGCTGAATCTCGCCGCGCTGGCCGCAACCGCGGGAGCTTTGAACTCCCGTGGCTGAAACGCGACCGATAGGTGAAACGCGCTTGAGTGATAATTCCCGCATCAGTTTTAAGGCCGTCGTTTTCGATCTGTTCGACACGATCGTCACCTGGGATCCAAAACGGCTCCCTGCGATGGAATGGAAGGGGCGCCAGATCCACAGCACGATGCCGTGGATTTTCGAGGCGGCCGAGTCGGCGCTCGGCGCGCGCTACCAGCAGGACGCTTTCATCCGCGCCTACATCACGACTCTCGATGAGGTCCACACCGAGCGGAACTCGCAACTGACCGAAATAACCTGCCACGAGCGCTTCGTGCGGACGCTCGCGCGCCTCGAAGTCGACCAGGCCGACCGGCGTGGCATCGCGGAACGCCTCACGCGGATTCATATGGGTGGGGTCAGGAGCGTGACCGCGGCGCCGCCTGCGCGCATCGAGGCAGTGAAGAGGATCGCGCTCCGCTACCGGCTGGGATTGGTCTCGAACTTCGACGACTCGCAAGCCGGCTACGAAATAATGCTCGATACCGGCGTGCGCGAGTTGTTCGAGGCGATAATAATCTCGGCCGACGTGGGAATGCGCAAACCGAATCCGCTCATCTTCAAGCGCGTCATGGAGATGATGCGCCTCGACGCGCACGACATCCTGTTCGTCGGCGATACGCCGCACGACGACGTGCTCGGGGCCAAGCAGGTGGGGATGCACGTGGCGTGGATCCGGCGCGCGGACAAGGAAATTCCCGAGGGCGTGCCCGCGCCCGATTTTATCATCGACGATCTCTCCGAACTGCCGGATTTGATCGGATGCTGACATGGCTCGCGCGCGCACCATCACCGTCATCGGCGCCGGCGACGCGCCCAAAGAAGTCTGCGACGCCGCGTTCGAAGTCGGCCGCGAGGTGGCTCGTGCGGGCGCTGTGCTGGTCAACGGCGGCCTCGGCGGCGTGATGCAAGCGGCGGCGGCGGGCGCGCGCGCGGCGGGCGGCCACACCATCGGTGTTCTGCCGGGCTACGACCTCGGCGCCGCGAATCCGCACATCGAATTCGCGATCGCAACCGGAATGGGCGAGGCGCGCAATGCGATCGTGGTGGCCAGCGCCGACGCGGTAATCGCGCTCGCCGGAGAAGGCGGCACGCTCGCGGAAATCGGATTTGCGCTGAAGCTCAAGCGGCCGATCGTCGCGCTCAACTCGTGGCACGAAATCAAAGAGCTGGAGCGCGCCGCGACGCCCCACGATGCGGTCGCGACTGCGCTACGCCTGATGGACTCGCGCTCACGAGCGAAATAAAAGAACCCGCCGATTAAAAATCACCCATGGCCGCTCCCAATCGCAGTCCCGCAATCGAATCGCTCGAGAAAGCGCCGTTCGCCGTCGCCCTGGGACTGAAGATCGAATCAGCGCAGGACGGCGTCGCCGTCGCGCGGATGCCGTATCATCTGATGGCGCTCAACGACGGCGGCCCCGGGGCTCCGATTCATGGTGGCGCGGTCGCGTCGCTCGCCGATTTTGCCGCGTGCGCCGCGGTGTGGAGTCTCGCGGAGACCTCGCGCAGCGCGACTATCTCGATGACGGTGAACTACGCGGGCTTCGCCGTGAAAACCGGCCTGGCAGCGCGCGCGGCGGTGCGGCGCAAGGGCAACCGTATCGCGAGCCTCACGGTGGAAATCCGCGACGACTCCGGCGCGCTGGTCGCCGACGCGCTGGTCACCTACAAAATCGCATAGCGTGATTTGCAAAATCGCGCAGTCGTTATCGGAGTTCCTCATTACCGCGAATAAGATGATTTCGTGAGCACCACGCTTCAATCGATTCGCGCCGCGGTCGCATCGCAGGGCCTGAACCTGGTCGCCGCGATTCCCGTCGCGCGCTACGACGATTCGGCATCGCCGCCGATGCGCGCCGCCGCGATGGTGCCGTGGGCGCGATCGATCGTCGTGATCGCCAATGGCGGCAGTGCGTTCTGGAACGCACTCAAGCACCACGCGGAGCTGCATCCCGGATGGTGGAATCGCGAGCATCCGCTCGACGACTTCACGCGGGAAGTAATCGAGCGCGATGCGGCGCCCGCCGCCGTCGCGGCCGGCGCGCGATGCGAAATCATCTATCCGTTCTCGCCAGTCGGCCGCACCTTGAACTTTATCGAGCTGGGCAAGGCTGCGGGGCTCGCCGGACCCAGCATCCTCGGCGTGGTCGTGCATCCGGTCTACGGGCCGTGGATCGCGTTTCGCGCGGCGCTGCTGATTGACGAACTGATCGACGCACCCGGCGACGGCCTCGGTTTCGATCCGTGTCCGAGCTGCACCGTGCGCTCCTGCATGCCGGCCTGTCCGGTTGGCGCGGTGAGCTTCCCGGCCGGATGGGACATTCCCAAGTGCCTGCAGCATCGCGTCGAGGTCGAGCCGGATTGCGCGCCGCGATGCCACGCGCGGGCGGGCTGCGTGCTCGGCCCGGAGCATCGCTACCCGGACGACGAACTCGCGTATCATCAGATGCGCTCGTTGCGCGCGATGCGCCCATGGTACGAAGCGCACCTCCGCCCCAAGCCCGCCAGTTGAATTTATGGCGATCCGGATCGTGCCGAAACAACCGCAGCTACGCGATTTGATTGAAAACGATTTAAGGCGATGAGTTCATCGTCGATTCACGACACCGACGTCCTCATCGTCGGCGCGGGGCCGACCGGCCTGGTGTTGGCCCTGTGGCTGACACGGCTGGGCGTGCGCGTGAGGATCGTCGACAAAACGGGAGAGCCGGGGACGACCTCGCGCGCGCTTGCAGTGCAGGCACGCACGCTCGAGCTGTACAGCCAGATCGGCCTCGCGGAGGCGGTCGTCGAACATGGACGGAAGGTCGTCGCCGCGAATCTCTGGGTATCCGGCAAGCAGGCCGCACGCGCCGTTTTCGGCTACATGGGCGCAGGACTCAGCCCGTTCCCATACGCGTTGATCTTTCCGCAGGACGAGCACGAGCGTTTGTTAGTCGATCGCCTGGCCGAGTCCGGCGTCGAGGTCGAGCGCGGGGCGGAGTTGGCGAGCTTCGAGGATGCGGCCGGTCGTGTGCTCGCGAACCTGAAACGGCCCGACGGAGCCCGGGAGGCGTGCGAGGCAACCTACCTTGCCGGGTGTGACGGCGCACATTCCACCGTGCGCGAGGCGCTGCACATCGGCTTCCCGGGCGGGGCGTACGCCCACCTCTTTTATGTCGCCGACGTGGAAGCGGGTGGAGCGACGATGAACGGCGAGCTGCATGTCGCGCTGGACACCACCGATTTTCTCGCCGTCTTCCCGTTGAAGGGCGACGGGCGCGCGCGGCTCATCGGCACCATGCGCGAGGAAGCCGAACACCAGCTTGAGAACCTGTCGTGGGACGACGTGAGCAAGCGCGTGGTCGAGTGGATGCGTATCGACGTCCAGCGCGTAAACTGGTTCTCGACCTACCGCGTGCACCATCGGGTCGCCGATCATTTCCGCAAGGGTTGTGCGTTCCTGCTCGGCGACGCCGCACACATCCACAGTCCCGTGGGTGGACAGGGCATGAACACCGGCATCGGCGACGCGGTGAACCTCGCCTGGAAACTCGCCGCCGTCCTGCACGGGCGTGCGAACGCGTCGCTCCTGGACAGCTACGAGCCGGAACGAATCGCCTTTGCCCGGCGCCTGGTCGCGACGACCGATCAGGCCTTCACAGGAGTGACCAGCCGCGGAGCGCTCGCCCGGCTAGTACGACTGGACCTCGTGCCGCTCTTGTTCCCAGCCCTTTTCAAGTTCGCGGCCGTGCGACGCTTCCTGTTTCGCACGGTCTCACAGACGGCGGTTAACTACCGTGGAAGCAGCTTGAGCGAGGGGCGCGCGGGAACGGTTCACGGCGGCGACCGTTTGCCATGGGTGAAGACGGATTTGAACCGCGGCGACGAGAACAACTTCACGCCACTGACTTCGCTGGACTGGCAGGTCCACGTGTACGGCGACGCGGCGCCCGAGCTCCGGGCGGTGTGCGATGCGCGAAAATAGCCGCTGCACGTCTTTCCATGGCGTCCGGAGACGGGTCGGACCGGCCTGCGGCGCAATGCCGTCTACCTCGTGCGACCCGATGGCTACGTGGCCCTGGCGAATCCTGAAGGCAGCGCTACGGCGGTGAGATCCTATCTCGACGCGCGCAAGCTCACCCCTATGGGGTAGCCGCTCAGGTCGCGTGCACCCACCGTAGCCACCACGATCGCCTGCTCAGACCCTTTGCTCGGGACCACGGAAGGAGCGCGGAGACTACGGACGCAGTTTGCGCGCGACGTCTTTGGCGAAATAAGTGAGGATCAGATCGGCGCCGGCGCGCTTGATCGAGGTCAGCACTTCCATCGTGGCGCGCTCCTCGTCGATCCATCCGTTGATTCCCGCCGCGCGGATCATCGAGTACTCGCCCGACACGTTGTAAGCCGCGACCGGCACGCCGAACTCGCGCTTGACGCGATAGATGAGGTCGAGATACGCGAGCGCCGGCTTCACCATCACGATGTCCGCGCCTTCTTCCAAATCCAGCGCGACTTCATGAATCGCCTCGTCGCCGTTGGGCGGGTCCATCTGGTAGGAGCGCCGGTCACCGAACTTGGGCGTCGACTGCGCGGCCTCGCGGAACGGTCCGTAGAACGCGGATGCGAATTTCGCCGAGTACGCCATGATCGCGATTTGCGAGAAACCGTCCTCGTCGAGCGCTTCGCGAATCTCGCCGACCCTCCCGTCCATCATGTCGGACGGCGCCACGATATCGGCGCCGGCGCGCGCGTGCGAAAGCGCCTCGCGCGCAAGCAGCTCGAGCGTCGCGTCGTTGTCGACGTCGCCGCCCGCGATCACACCGCAATGGCCGTGATCGGTATACTCGCACAGGCACACGTCGGTAATGACCACCAGCCCCGGCACCCGCTCCTTGATTTCGCGGACCGCGCGCTGCACCTCGCCGTCGTCGGTCCACGCCTCGCTGCCCTGAGCGTCTTTGCGCGCGGGAATTCCGAACAGGATCACCGCCGGCACTCCGGCGGCGAACGTGTCGCGCGCCTCGGCGACGATATTGTCGACCGACATCTGCGCCACACCCGGCATCGACTCGATCGGCCGCTTCACGTCGCGCCCCGGACACACGAACATCGGCTGGATCAGATCCTCGGGGACGAGCAACGTCTCGCGCACCATCCGGCGGAGCGATTCGGTGCGGCGCAAGCGCCGCGGCCGATTAACCGGAAATGCCATCAGCAGAGAACCATCCGCATGCGCTGATTATATATAGCGGCTGGTGAAGTTAAGAAGCCCCGCTCGGGGCCACGTTCCGTGCGACTTCCGCGGAGAAATGGTCGCGGATCGCGGCAGTCAGCGCGGCAATCGTATATTGCGCCGGCTTCACCACCACCTCGAAGCCGAGCTCTGCCGCGGTCTTCGCGGTGATAGGACCGATCGCCGCCGCTTTCAGGCCCGCGGCGCTCGCGCCGGCCAGCTCGTAGAAATTGGTGACCGTGCTCGAGCTGGTGAACGTCACCATGTCTATCGATCCCGACGCGACGAGCTCGCGGATGCGCTCGACGGCGGCGCCTTGCGGCTTGACGGTGCGATAGGCGGGCGCGACCACGACTTCGCGCGCGCCCTTGATGCGCAGCAGTTCCGGCAGCGCTTCGCGCGCGACCTCGGCGCGCGGGATCAGGAAGCGCGCGCCGCGGATTCGCTCGTCACCGATCGCGGGGACGATCGCCTCGGCGCGGAACTCGGTGGGCATCGCATCGACGTGGAGCGCGTAGTCGCCAAGGCGGGCTGCCGTCGCGGGACCGATCGCGGCGAGCTTCGCGCTTCCGATCGCGCGGATATCGCGGCCGAGCGCTTTGAGCCGCGCGATGAAACCCTCGACGCCGGTGGCGCTGGTGAAAATTATCCAGTCGAAATCCGCTAGGCGCGCGAGCGCGCGGTCGATCGCGGTATAGCTGGTCGGCGGCACGGTATCGATAGTGGGAAACTCGATCGCCTCGGCGCCGAGCCGGCGCAGGTCGCGGGCAAATCCCGACGCGTGCGAGCGAGTGCGCGTGACCACGATTCGCCGCCCGAACAACGGCATCCGCTCATACCAGCGGAGATACTCGCCCAGGCCGGCACACTCGCCCACCACGATCACGGCAGGCGCGCCAAGCTCCGCGCGTTCGCATCGCTCGGCAAGGGTTTCAATTGTCCCGCGCACCGTCTTCTGCGCCGCGGTGGTTGCCCATTGCACGGCGGCGGCCGGAGTCGCGGCGGGAAGCCCCGCTTGCTCGAGACGCTCGAGCGCCGCGCGCATCCGCGCCGATGCCATCAGAATCACGAGCGTGCCGCGTCCGCGGGCGGCCGCGGCCAGCTCTTTCCACGGCGTTGCGGGGCGAGCCGCGTTGCTCTCGTCCTCGTGCGCGGTTACGAACGCAACGAAGGAACCGCGCTCGCGATGGGTCACCGGAATTCCCGCGAACGCCGGCCCGGCGATTGCGGAGGTCACGCCCGGCACGATTTCAAACGCGACATTTGCCGCCGCGAGCGCTTCAGCCTCCTCGCCGCCGCGGCCGAAGATAAACGGGTCGCCGCCTTTGAGCCGGACCACGATTTCGCCGCGCCGCGCGCGCTCGACCAGAATCTGGCTGAGATCATCCTGCTCAAAAGCGCGGCCGCCGCCACCGCGTTTGCCGGCAAAAATCAACTCAGCGCCATTGGGCGCGAAGCGCAGCAAGTCGGGATTTACTAGCGCGTCGTAAACCACGGTGTCGGCGCGCTCCAGGCTGTCAACCGCGCGCATCGTGATCAAATCGGCGGCGCCAGGACCGGCGCCGACCAGGAAGACCCTGCCCTCGCGCTCACTCATCGCCGATGAGAGCGCGCGCGCCGCGCGCGAGCATACGCTGGCCGAGCCGCTCGCCCGCTCTGGAAGCGGCCGCGCGCGCGAGCTCGGTATCGAGCGGAGCTGCGAGCGGCTCCTCGACAGATTCATTCAGCTCGCGCAAACCGTCGGCGCTGAACAGAATCGCGCGAATCGTCAGCAGGTTGTCAACCTGTGTCGCCCTGACCCCGACCGGCGTCAGACACGACGCGCCGATGGTCGCAAGGAATGCACGCTCGGCCGCGGTCTCGCAGTGCGCAATCGGATCGTCAATCGCGGCCAGCGCGCGCTCGAGATCGCCCGAGCGTCCCGGCGCCGCGCCAGCCAGAGTCTCGACGGCGAGCGCGCCCTGCCCGCCGGCCGGGATGAAGTCGCGCTCGTCGAGCTCGACTACTTTTATATCGGCTCCGCGCTTTACATCGGCTCCGCGCCATAGCCGCCGAATGCCGGCGATCGCGATAATCACCGCGTCGAGCTCGCCGTCGGTGACGCGCTTGAGCCGCGTGTCGACGTTGCCGCGCAGTGGCGAAATCGCGATGTGCGGGTTGACTTTCAACGCCTGGAATTGGCGGCGTATCGACGAGGTCCCGACGCGCGCGCCGGGCGGCAGCTTTTCGAGCGCGAGGCCGTCGCGCGACACGATCGCATCGCGCGCGTCCGCGCGTTCCGGCACCGCGGCGATTCGATACTCCGGCGCGAGCTCGGCCGGAAGATCTTTCATCGAATGGACTGCTAGGTCGACGCGATGCTCCGCCAAGGCCTGCTCGAGCTCTTTGATGAAGAGGCCCTTGCCGCCGACGCTGGCGAGCGACGCCGAGGTCATCCGATCGCCGCTGGTCCTGATTTCGACAATTTCAGTCTGCAGCCCCGGCATCACCGCAATCAGCCGCTCACGCACGATCGCGGCCTGCGCCAGCGCGAGCTGGCTGGGACGCGAACCTATCTTAAGAGCTGTTGCCATCAGGGCTGCAGCCGTCGGCGGCGATACGCGCGTGCGTTCAACGCTCTGCCTCGCCGTCGTCGTCACCCTCATCGAGGTCGCCGTCGATGCCGTTCAATTCATCGTCCAACAGCAACTCGTCGTCCAACTCGTCGCCGACGGCGAACTCGCCGACCAGGAGACGGCGCGCGATCTCCGCCGCGTAGGCGGCATCCGGCGAGCCTCCGCCACCTTTTCTCAGCCCGGCGAGAATTCGGTGCAGCAACTTGTTGGTAAGACTGCGGGTGAGCAGCTCGACGCGCGCACGCTCGGCGGGATCGAGCGCGGAGAGCCATCCGCGTTGGCGTCCCAGCTCAGCTTCTCGCAGGCGCTCGATACTGTAGCGGATGTCCTTGATGGTCGGCACCAGGTCGAGGCCCGCCATCCATCGTGAGAACGCTTCGATCTCAAGCTCGACAATCTCCTCGGCCTTTTCGGCTTCGTGTTCGCGCTCGCCGAGCGACTGCTCGACGGCCTTGCCGAGATCGTCGATGTCGTAGAGGTAGACGTTTTCGAGCGCGTTCAGCCGCTCGTCGAAGTTGCGCGGCACGCCGAGGTCGATCAGAAACATCGCGCGGTAGCGGCGCTCGCGCATCACGGGGTCGAAGTCGTCAGGCCCGAGGATTGGTCTGGTCGCGGCAACCGAACCGATCACGACGTCGGCGATCCGCAAATACGGCTTGTAGCTTTCGAACGGCACCGCGGTGCCGCCGAGCTCGCGTGCGAGCGCGACAGCGCGGTCGAAGGTGCGCGAAGTGATCAGCAGCGACTCGATTCCGATGGTCTTCAGCTGGCGCGCGGTCAGCTCCGCCATCTTGCCCGCTCCCATCAGCATCACGGTCTTGTCGCTGAGAGTGTCGAAAATTTGATTGGCGAGCGCAACCGCAGCCGAACTCACCGAGACCGAGCCGTGGCCGATGAGCGTCGCTCTGCGCACCCGCTTTGCGACCGAGAAGGCTTTGTGAAATGCGCGATGCAGCACCAGGCCGACGGTGCCGGCCTCGGCCGCCTGCGCGTAGGCGAGCTTCACCTGTCCCAGAATTTGCGGCTCGCCGACCACCATCGAGTCGAGGCTCGCGGCGACGCGGAACAGATGGCGCGCCGCTTCGCGGCCCTCGAAGCGGTAGAGCGCGTCGCCGAACGCGGACGGCTCGACGCGGCGATCGGCGCCGACGAACTGTACGATCTCGCCAGCGGCGCGAATCGGATCAGGCGCGACTGCGACGAACTCGACCCGGTTGCAGGTGGAGAGCAGCGCACACTCCGCAACCGCGGGCGCGCGCTCCTTAAGACGGCGCAGCGCGAGTACGAATTCGTCCTCTGCAAAAGCGAGACGCTCGCGCACCGAGACCGCTGCCGTGCGATGGTTCACGCCCACAATGAACAGCGTCTGCTCCATCGCCCTAGCCGAAGCTGCCTCCGTGTTTGCCGGGAAAGATCAGGCTCACGCCGACGAACGAACCGATCAGAACTGTGAACACGACGATGGTCAAAGCGGCCGCGCGCCGGCCGCGCCATCCGGCCGCCAGCCGCGACTCGAGCAGGCCCGCATAGAGCACCCAGATTGCGAGCGACCACGACTCCTTCGGCTCCCATGACCAGAAGTGCCCCCAGGTCGCGTCGGCCCAAATCGCGCCGCTCAAGATCGCCAGACTCAGCATCGCGAAGCCCCAGCCGAGCAGGTGATAATTGATCCGGTCGAGTTTCTCGAGGCTCGGTGCGCGCTCTTGCGCGGGACCCATCGGGCGCTTGGCCTTGAGCCGCTTCTCGTTGACCAAATAGACAAGGCTCACGATTGCCGCGAGCACGAACATCGCATAGCCGAAAAACGCCAGCGTCACGTGGATCGGAAGCCAGATGCTGCGCAGCGTCGGGGGCAGGACCAGATGGCCGCCGCGCATCGTAAGCGAGGAGGCGCCGAGCGCAAACGTCGCTGCGGGAGCGACGAATGCGCCGATTACCGCCATGTGCCGACGTACGATCAGCACCAGCCCTGCCAGCGCGGTAAGCCACGCGAGAAAGGAAAGCGATTCCGCGAAGTTGGCGACCGGAATATTGCCCGCCTGCAATCCGCGTGCGGTTAGATCAAAAGCATGGAACACCGCGCCCAGCGCGAGCACCGCCGCCGCGTAGCCGACCATCTGCGATTTGCCGCGCGCGCGCTCGACCACGAACATCGCGGCGGAAACCGCGTAGCAGACCAGGGCGGGCATCAGCCAAAACGTTTCCATCGGAATCGACTAAGTCAAATTTGCAGCGCCGAATCTAATGAGCGGCGCCCGACGTCCTCAACTCCGCAGTCTTCAGGCCGAGGGCTTCGAGGCCGACGCCCAGATGCTCGCGCAGGATGCGGTCGACCGCGCCGAAGTCGGCGCGCCTTAAGTGATCGGGCAATGCGGAATCGGCGAGCGCGCGTAGCTTGTCCGCTCGCGTCTCGATCCGCGGCTCGGAACCGCGAAGATGATGGCGCGCCGCGCGCAGGATATCGAGCGCGCGCGCGTACTCGGCGCCGAACTGATGCTCCAGCTCGCGGCGGATTCGGCTGGCGAGCGCCGGGCTCGCGCCCGAAGTCGAGATCGCAATCCGAAGCGCTCCGCGGCTAACCACCGCCGGCGCAATGAAAGTGCACAGCTCGGACGCGTCGGCGATATTGATCAGGATTCCAAGTTCGCGCGCCTCCGCAGCAAGCGCGCGCTGGAGATCGCGATCGTCGGTGGTCGCGAAGACGATCAGGAATCCTTTCATGTCGCCGAGGCGATAGGCGCGCGCCTCGTGCGTGATCGCGCCGCGCGCCGCGCTCGATTCGAGCGTCGGCACCAGCGTCGGGCTTATCACGGTGACGACAGCGCCGGCTTCGAGCAGGCTCGCAACCTTGCGCGCGGCGATCTCGCCGCCGCCGATCACCATGCAGCGCTGGCCGGACACGTCGAGAAATATCGGCAGGTATCCCATTAGACTGTCGCTGTCGCGATCCTAATACAGCGGCCCGCCGCGAGACAGCGGCTGCCCGCGTCGCGCAGGCGACGTCGGGGATCGTTGAGAAAGATTGATCGCGCGTGCGTCGAGGCACAAAATCCGCGCGGAGGGGGACGGCGATGGCGAAGCTCTGGCGTGCGATCAATCAAACGCGCGGCACCGTACTGTGCGCGAAGCTCACTGACGCGGGCGGCCTTCGCGGGCAAAGCCGCGGTCTGCTGGGACGCGACGGCCTTGCGCCGGAAGAGGGAATGCTGTTCGAGACGGGACGGCTCACCCCGTTCATGTGGATGCACATGTTCTTCATGCGGTTCGCGATCGACATTGTATTCCTCGATCGATCGGGGCGCGTGCTCAAAGTCAATCGCGATCTCAAGCCCTGGCGAGTCTCGTCGATGGTGTTCGGGGCGCGACGGGCGCTGGAGCTGCCGGCTGGCACGAGTGCGACCAGGTTGACAAAGCCAGGCGACTACATCGTTCTGGAGCCGCTGGCGTAATTTTTTTTGTCGTTCTTTTGGGATAGCCAGTGCGATGACACGCTTTGAGCTGTCTACACCATTTTAGACATGGATTACGGTCCTTGCCATACGCCGCGTTACAGGCTATTTCATGTCGGACGCTGGTCAATCGTGATTTATGCTGACCTCTGGATGCTTCAAGCTGCTTAATGGACTGATTTCCATCGATGAGATAGTACAAATTGTTCCTTTATCACTACCGGACGTTTCAGAAGAGACCATGAGACGCGGACCGCTACCAGAAAATAGGCGGTTTCGGGGAGTTAATATTGGCTGATGATGCGACTTTGGCATCGCATTTGAACAAATCGCATCGCTGATCGTCATAGGCTGTGGATTTTAGGCTGTGACATCTCCAGTGTGTTCTATTTGCTCAACGGTGACTATTAGATCGCGATCGAGCCGTCCGTAAATGAAAATTTTTGAATCCGCAGCCGGCCTGCAGTTCGACGGCCGGACGGGAGGGGAAACATGAGACGACCGGTGATCTTCATCGCGCTCGCCGCCGTATTGGCGGTGCTGGCGTGGGTGGTGGTGTACTCCGCGCTCAGGTCGCGCGAGGCCGAAACCGAGCGCGCGTTGGCCAAGAACGTGGAAGTCGTCGTGGCCGCCTACGATCTGCCGCTGGGCACCAAGATCGAGCCGGGCGAACTGAAGCTGGCGCGATGGTCGAGCGACAGCGTGCCGGAAGGCGCGTACACCGACCCCAAAGAAATAGTCGGCAGCTACGTCAAAAGCACGCTAGCCACTAACGAGCCGGTCGTCGCAAACAAGCTGTTCCTGGGCGAGAAGACCGCGGGCGTTATGCCTCTGCTGATTCCGTTCGGGATGCGCGCGGTCTCGGTGCCGGTTGATGAAGTCAGCGACATCGCGGGCTTCGTACTTCCCCACAGCCGCGTGGACGTACTGGTGGCGGTCTCTAGCAGCGGCAGCGGTATAGGCGCCGAAAACAAGCCGTTCTCCAAAGTCGTCCTGCAGAACGTCGAGGTTCTGGCGGTAGCCCAGGAAATCGAAAAGAAGAAGGACGAGCCGAGCGTCGTCAAGGTGGTGACGCTGCTGGTGACGCCGCAGGAGGCCGAGCGGCTTACGCTCGCGAACCACGAAGGAATCCTGCGCCTGGCGATGCGCAACTACAACGACAACAAGATCGTGCTGACCAGCGGCTCGAGCGTCGCGCAGATGCTGCACGCTTACAGCACCGAGCCTGAAAGCGTGCCCGTAATCAGCGCGCAGCCGTCGGTGCGCCGGGCCGCAGCGCCGCGGCCCCGAGTCAGGCCGTTTGAGATCGAAATCCTGCGTAACGGCAAGAGCTCGGAGTCGGTCTCCTTCATCAACGGATCGCAACAGGCCAGTTCCACCGACGACGCCGCCGCTCCGGCGCGCAGTCCCGCGCCGGCTGCTAGCGCTGGCTCGGCTGATCACGATAGCGCCGCGCCGATATCGCCGGTCTCGAGCAACGACAGTTCATCGGCGGGCGTGCCGGTGAGCGCGCCGATGAGCGCTTCCGCGCTCGGCGCTCCGCCCGCGGGTTCCAGGGCTGCGGCAAGTGGAGTCATGCCGGCGCTATCAACCAGTTCCACAGATGCGACCTATTCGCCTACTCCGAAGACCATCGAGGTGCCTTAAGAAAGGCCACCCGAGGCGAGATGAACACGATGAAAACTATACGACGATACGGATTTCTTACCTTCATGCTGGCTGCGGCAAGCCTGCTGATGATTCGCCCCGCGCCTTTGCTGGCAGCCGATGATCCGGCCCAGATGTCGCTCTCGCTCAACGCGGGTGAGAGCTACGTCATCGACAATGTCAGTCCCGGCGACGCGCCCAGCATCGTGGTGATCGACAACCCGCACGCGCTCATCGTACACAACGAAGAGCCCGGCAAGGTCACCCTGCTCGGCGCCGAAAAAGGCCGCTGGGCAGTCAAGGTGAAGCTCGCGAGCGGCGACGCGGTCACCTATGACGTGGTGGTCAGGGCAGCGGCCAACAATCTCGACATCAACAATCCGGCCACCAGTCCGGGACCGATCGTGGGCACTGGCTCCAAGAGCGGATCCGCAGCGCCAGTGACCGCCAAGCCCGAAGACGCGGCGAGCAGCCCGGCAGCAGGCGGAACCGAGGTGGCGTCGGCTACTCCAGTGGTCGCGAAACTCGACGCCGGCGCGGGCCCGGTCGCGGCGACCGCCGCGAGCGCACCGGTGACAGTTGCAGGCGGCGCCGGGACATTGCCGCCAACGTCGGTTGCGCCTTACACACCACCGGCACCTTACACGCCGCCGGCGCCTGACACCTCAGCGCCGCCGTACGGCTCGGCGCCTTTTGCGCCCGCGCCGCCGGCATCAGCTCCGCTTGCGGAAGGCGTTCCGCAGCCGCCGCTAATTCCGACTCAGGCGCCGCCCCCGATACGCCAGCAGATGGCGCCGGCGGGAAGCGGTGCTTACTCGAGCAACCCGGGGGTGCTGGATACGGCCGGACGTTATTCGAGCGACTCGGTTTCGGGCGGCACGCATTACCTGCCTGAAGACGTCGTATTGCTGATGACCGGGTCGTCGCGGATTATCGACTTCCCGTCGAAGCTGCGCCGAGTGTCGATCGCCGACACCGGAATCGCCGACATCCAGGTCGTCAACCCCTACCAGATCAATCTCATCGGGCATAAGCCCGGATTCACGACGCTGGCGGTGTGGAACACCCAGGGTCATTACGAAGAGCGCCAGGTCAGGATCGATCCGAGCGGCAAGCAACAGGTGCTGCTGAATACGATCGTGGCCGAGTTGGACAAAAACAACCTCGAAAACCAGGGCACGAATTTCGCGGTCGCGTTGGCGCATGCCGGCGTCTCGCTGGTAGGCCTGCCGGGCGCGGTGGCGACTCCGTTCTCACCTCAGTCGAGTGTCACGTCCCCCAGCGGAGTGGTTACTCAAAGCGCTAATACCCTGTTACCTGGTGGATCGCTTACCGGGATGCTGCTGTCGCCGAATATCGTTTACGGCCTGGCGGCGGGGAACAGCAACTACCAGACGCAGCTCCTGTTCAACTACCTGGAGACGCACGGCCTGGCAAAGATTCTCGCGCAGCCGCGGCTGCTGGCCAACTCCGGCGAGCAGGCGAAGTTCCTGTCCGGCGGCGAGATACCGATTGTCATCGCGCAAGCGTTGAACACCTCGATCGTGTTCAAGCAGTTCGGCACCTCGGTCGAGTTCGTGCCGACGGTGGTGGGCCTCAACGACATCGAGTTGCTGGTCAAGCCGGAAGTGTCCGAGCCCGATCCGACCCAAGGCGTCCAACTGTTCGGTTTCACGGTGCCGGCGTTCATCACGCGGCGCGCGGAAACGATGGTGCGGTTGCGCGACAACCAGACCCTGATAATCGCGGGCCTTATCCTGCATAGCAAGAAGACCCAGGTGGTGAAGGTCCCCTACCTGGGCGACATCCCGTACCTGGGTGCCATGTTCAAGAACACCAGTTATAACTTGACGGAAACCGACCTGGTGATGAGTGTGACGCCGCAGATCGTCAATCCGCTACCCGAGGGCGGGCAGCCGTACAATCCGTACGACACCCCGGAGCTGACGCAGCAGGGAATCCAGACTCGCGCGCTCGCGCAGCCCGACGCGACGCGCCCGCGGTTCTAGCTGATGAAGCCGTTAGCGCGCGACGCGGTTCGCGCGCGCGGTTCGGGTTCCAGGTGATGAGGCGGTGAGCGAGCTGCTCGCAACCGGCTGAGGGAGAGGAAAATCTGTGGCAGGGCTTGGCAAGAAAAGTGAAGGCGGTCGCGGGACGCTGCGCGTGCAGTTGGTAGGCAATGCCGACCAGCATCGCACCGAGGTGAGGATCGCGCTGGTGGCGCTGGGCGATCCGCCGCTTCAAATCGTGGAGCTGACTCCGCACAGCAACGGGTCCAGCGCAATTCCCGCGGACGTCACGATGGTGGTGTTCAACGGTAATGACGACGCGGAGCTCGCCTACCTGCAAGCGCAAGCGGCGGCGCCGGGACATCCGGTGCTCTTCGCGCTGTTGCACGACCGCTCGCCCGAGCTGATGAAGCGGGTGCTGCGGGCCGGCGCCGATGAACTGCTGTTCCTTCCGCTCGACGCGGGCGACGCCCACCGCGCGTTGTTCAAGATCAGCGAGACGCGCCGGCGCGAAGAGCGCGTCGAGGGCGGCCAGATCTGTTCGTTCGTGAGTCTTATTGGCGGCACCGGCGTGACCAGCCTGGCCGGCAACCTGGCGCTCGCGCTGCGCTACGCGCTCGACAAGAAAGTGGCGCTGGTCGATCTCGATTTGCAGACCAGCGGCCTCTCGGTATTCCTGAACCTCGACCCCGAGCGCACCATCATGGCGCTCACCGAAGGCGCAAAGAAGATAGATTCGATCCAGCTCGAATCGGCGCTCTGCAAACATCCCTCGGGCGCCTACCTGCTCGCGGCGCCCAAGCGGATCGAGGACAGCGAGCTGGTCAACGACGCCGCGATCGGCGCCATTTTAGAGATGATGCGCGAGCTGTTCGACTACGTGATCGTCGATTGCGGGACCCATATCGATGCGAACACGGTTGCCGCCTGGGAGCGTTCGCAGCATCTGTTCTACGTCCTCGATCAATCGATCGGAGCGGCACGCTGCGCGTGGCGCTTCGTCGATCTGTGCGGGCGCCTGGGGCTCTCCGGCGTGGAACCGAATTTCATCCTGAGCCGGCACGCTTCGCATCATCCGATCAGCGAGGAACAACTGAGCCACACGCTGGCCAAAGCGTTTTACGCGCGGATTCCGCGCGACGAGAAAGTTCTCGACCGCGTGCAACTGAGCGCGCAGGATCTCTGGCAGGTCGCGCCCAACTCGGCGCTGGCAAGAACGGTCGAAGAAATCGCGCGCCGGCTGGACAGCCCCGAGACGGTGGAAAACGATTCCGCCAACTCGCTGGTTTCCAAACTTCTGTTCGCAATCGGAGCCCGTTCCTGAGGTAGGAAATGAAACTTGTAGAACGAATTTCCCAGCAGACCACCAATACCCCGGCCCCGTTTCAACGCTCGCTGATGAACAGCACGGCGAAAGCGAAACGCGACGTCCAAGCCGAGGGTTTCCAGCAACTCAAGCTCGCGGTTCACAATCAACTGTTCGAAACCCTCGACGTCTCGCGGCTCGAGAGCCTCGAGCCCGCGCTCGCGTCGCAGAAAGTCACCGAAGCGATCACCAGCATCCTCAATGAGGACGGCCGCCTCTTGACCGAGGGCGACCGCACGCGGCTGACCGAAGAAATCAAGAACGAGCTGCTGGGGCTGGGGCCCCTGGAGCCGCTGCTGTGGGATGATGAGATCACCGATATCCTGGTCAACGGGCACAACCAGGTGTACGTCGAAAAGCGCGGCAAGCTGTTCAGCACCGACGTCCAGTTCCAGGACGATCAGCACCTGATGCTGATCATCGATCGGATCGTTTCGCAAGTCGGCCGCCGGGTCGACGAAGCGTCGCCGATGGTCGACGCGCGCTTGCCCGATGGCTCGCGTATCAACGCGATCATCCCGCCGCTCGCGCTGGATGGACCGTCGCTGTCAATCCGGCGCTTCGGCCGCAAGCGCTACAATATCGACGACCTGGTCGAGAAGAACACCCTGATTCCGGAAATCGTCGACTTCCTGCGCACCATCGTGCGCGCCCGGCTCAACGTCCTCATTTGCGGCGGTACCGGCTCGGGCAAAACCACCATGCTCAACTGCATGTCCGCGTTCGTGCCGGTCGACGAACGCATCGTCACCATCGAGGACTCCGCGGAACTATCGCTGCAGCAGCCGCACGTGGTGCGGCTCGAATCGCGTCCGCCCAACGTCGAAGGCAAGGGCGAGATCACGCAGCGCGACCTGGTCAGGAACTCGCTGCGGATGCGGCCCGACCGCATCGTGGTTGGCGAAGTCCGCGGCCCCGAAGTCTTCGACATGCTGCAGGCGATGTCGACCGGCCACGACGGCTCGCTGTGTACCATCCACGCCAACACGCCGCGCGACAGCCTGGGCCGCCTCGAAATGATGATGCTGCTGTCGGGGCTTTCGATTCCGCAGCGCGCGATGCGCCAGCAGGTGGCGGCCGCGCTCAACATCATCGTCCACGTCTCGCGCCTGTCGGACGGAACCCGCAAGGTGCTCCGCATCTCGGAGATCGCCGGAATGGAAGGCGACATGGTGATGATGCAGGATCTATTCGAGTTCAAGCGCACCGGCATCGGTCCCGAGGGACAGGTGTTGGGGCACTTCGTATCGAGCGGAATTCGGTCGGTGTACGCGCAACGGCTGGAGGCCGCCGGTTACAAGCTGGAGCCCAAGCTGTTTCGAAGCTCGGCGGGGTGATCGCCATGGATGTGATCATCGCATCGTCGATATTCGCGATCGTGTTCGTGGGCGCGCTGCTGGTGTTCACCAGCAACGGCGCCACCGGCGAGCAGACCCGCGAGGTCTTACGCCGAATTTCCCGTCCCGCAGAGGACGACCTCGACATCACGCGCAGACGGCGGCCGCAGGAAGGCAGACTGCTCAAATGGGTCTACGAGGCCAACCTGCTGCGCCGGCTGGAAGAAAGCATGTGGCAGGCCGGCATGTATACCAGGGTCGCCGACGTCCTGCTGGTTATGGTGCTGCTGTTCGGCGCGGGCCTGTTTTTCGGGCAGGCCTTCTGGCATGACACGTGGTTCGCGATGGGCACTGCAGCGGTTCTCGGGGTGATACCGCTCTTCTACATACAATTCCGCCGGACGCGCCGGCTGCGCGCCTTCGCCAACCAGTTGCCCTATGCTCTCGACTTGATCAAGTCCTCGTTGGAGGCGGGTCATTCGCTGCAGCGCGCGCTGCAAGTGGTGGTAGCCGAGTTCGCGGATCCGCTGGGCAGTGAATTCCGCACCCTGCTCGAGCAGACCAGGATCGGATTGCCGCTGCCTCGGGCTCTCGATGATTTGCTGAGACGCATCCCGGAGGACGACCTCCGCTTGCTGGTGGTCGCGGTCAAGGTGCAGACCCAGGTCGGCTCGAGTCTCGCGGAGATCGTGGGCCGGCTTTCCGAAATCGTTCGGACTCGGCAGCGGCTGCGCCTCCAGGTTAAAGCGCTTACCGCGCAAGCACGTCTCGGCGGCATGGTGGTCGGGTTCCTGCCGCTTGCGATTCTCGCCGTGTTCTCCGTGATCCAACCCGGCTACACCAACGATCTATTCTACGATCCGGCCGGACAGACAATTCTCAAGACCGCCGCGGTGTTGGATTTCTGCGCGATCGTCACGATTCGCTGGCTGCTGAAGGTGACTTACTGACCATGAGCACTCTATTCGTAAGCATCGCGTTTATGTTTCTGCTCGGCGCGGCCGGGGTCTCGGTATACCTGGCATGGTTCAGCCGCACTCGAATGGTTGACGAGCGCTTTGCCGATATCGCGGTCAAGATGCGGGTGGCGCAGGGTGATACCGCGTTTGCCGATGAAAGTCTCGGCCGGACGATCTTCAGGTGGGCGGCCCAGCGCATCACTCCGCCGGATAAAGATTCGGCGAAGGGAGAGAAGATCTTCCAGACCCTGGCGCAGGCGGGGTTCCTCAAAAACAGCGCCGGCCAGACCTACCAGGTGATTCGCGTGCTGTCCGGAATCGCAGGCGCGGCGCTCGGGCTGGTGGGCGGATTTTTCATTTCTCACGGGTCGACGAGCCCGATGCTCTTGTGCACGGTCGGCGGGGCCGGGGTTGGACTCTTTATTCCGAGCTACTGGCTGGGACGGCGCGGGCGCACTCGACAAAATAACATCTCGCGCCAGCTCTCCGACGTGCTCGACCTGTTGGTGGTGTGCGTGGAAGCCGGCCTCGGCCTTTACGAAGCGATCAAGATCGTGGGCGCCGAATGCGAGCGCCAGGGCCAGGACATCGGCCTCGAGCTCAACCTGGTTGCGACCGACATCTCGGCGGGCGCCTCGCTCGGCCAGGCGCTGAGGAGTCTCGCGGAGCGCACCGCCGTCGAAGACATCAAGCCTCTCGCCGCGACTCTGATTCAGAGCGAACAGCTCGGCGCGCAGGTCGCCCCCGCGCTGCACGCCAGCTCCGATCAGCTTCGCATGCGGCGCAAGCTTCGGGCTGAAGAGCAGGCGCAGAAGGCCTCGGTCAAGATTCTGATTCCGCTGATTTTGTTCGTGCTGCCGGCGATGATCGCGGTGATCGTAGGACCAGCGATGATCGAAGTCCTGAAGAGCCTCTCCAGCACCGCCGGCTAACCGGCGCCGGCGGACTCCGCCGGCACCCGCCGGCCCAATCGCTCCCACCGCCGCCGGAGCGGAAAGCATCGCCGCGCGCTCCGCTTCCGTTTCATCTTCGACAGTTTCAGAGCTTCGCGCCAGATCCGGAGTGTGGCGCATTTTCGTTATCGCACGACGCAATAGCGCAAGACGGCTCTTCACTCCGGAAGTAAAATCCCGTTCAGGTCACGAACCGAGGGGATCAAGTATGAACCTGCTTCACCGCTGGCTGTGCAGCTCCGATCGATGGAAAGCCACGCTGGAAACACGCGCGCTGCCGTGGACGCTAGAGGACGTCGAGCTGGGTTCGGAGGTACTCGAAGTTGGGCCAGGTCCGGGCTTGACGACCGATCTTTTGTGCGGCCGTGTGGCACATCTTACCTGCGTCGAAATCGACCAGGGATTCAGCGATTCGCTGGCGCAGCGCATGAAGGGCAAGAACGTAACCGTGCTCCACGGAGACGCGACCGCGATGTCGTTTCCCGCCGCGGCGTTCGACAGCGCGGTGAGCTTCACGATGCTGCATCACGTGCAATCCGCGGCGCTGCAGGACCGCTTGTTCGCCGAGGTCGCGCGGGTTCTGCGCCCTGCTGGTGTGTTCGCCGGGATGGACAGCGTCTATAGCAAGTCGCTCCGGCTCCTTCACGTGTTTGACACGATGGTACTGGTCGACCCGGCGACGCTCCCGGGGCGATTGGAAAGCGCCGGCTTCACCGACGTCAGCGTCGACACAAACCCCTACGCGTTCCGGTTTCGGGCCCGCCGCCGCGCATAGGTTTCACCGCAGGCTTCTGAAGCAGGCGCGCACCTCGCGCACGAAAGTTTCCGGCTGTTCGAACGCGGCGAAGTGCCCGCCTTTCGCGAGTTCGTTGAAGTAGACGAGCCTGGCAAAAGTTTTCTCGGCCCAACGCCTGGAGCTGCGGAAGATTTCCTTTGGAAAAATCGAGCAGCCGACCGGAATCGTAACCGGATCGGTCGGCAGCGAGCGAAAACTTTCCCAGTATAAGCGTGCCGACGACGCGGCGGTGCCTGGCAGCCAATACAACATCACGTTGTCAAGCAACTCGTCGCGGGTAAGCACGTTCTCCGGATGGCCATCGCAGTCGGTCCACGCCCAGAACTTTTCCAATATCCACGCGAGTTGGCCCGCGGGAGAGTCACTCAGGCCATAGCCCAAGGTCTGCGGGCGCGTGCTCTGCTGCTTGGAATATCCCGAGTCCCAATCGTTGTAGTACTGCATCCCGGCGATCGCAGACTTCTCTTTTTCAGTCAGATCGTTCGAGGTCGCCGGATCCGGAAAGACGATCGGCATGTTCAAGTGGATGCCGACACAGTTGGCCGGATCCTGAATGCCGATGCAGGTCGTGACCATCGCACCCCAATCGCCGCCTTGAGCCGCGTAATGCGGGTATCCAAGACGTGGCATCAGCTCCGACCATGCGCGCGCGATGCGTTGCGTGTTCCATCCGTTGCGAGAGGGCTTGTCGGAAAAGCCGTAACCGGGAAGCGACGGGCACACGACGTGAAACGCATCGGCGGCATCGCCACCATGCGCGGTCGGGTTGGTCAGCGGTTCGATCACTTTTTGAAATTCGACGATCGAGCCCGGCCAGCCGTGCGTCATGACCAGCGGCAAAGCGTCGAGATGAGGCGAACGAACGTGCAGAAAATGTACCGCGAGTCCGTCGATGATGGTCTTGAACTGCGCAAAGCGGTTGAGCCGCGACTCGCGTTGGCGCCAGTCGTACTTCTCCAGCCAATAGGCACATACTTCCTGTGCGTAGGCGAGCGGCAAACCCTGTGACCAATCATCGACGCACTCGCGCTCCGGCCATCGCGTGGTGCGCAAGCGGCGTTTCAAGTCGTCGAGTTCGGCGTCGCTCGCGGCGATACGGAACGGTGTAATTGCGGTACTCATCGATCCTGAAACCTCCGACATAGACAGGATGGCTCCCCGGGCCGGATTCGAACCAGCGACATGACGGTTAACAGCCGTCCGCTCTACCGACTGAGCTACCGGGGAGCAGAAAAGAGAAGGACCGGAACCCTCCTTGGTATCTGCCTTACAGCGCGAAATCAAGCAAGCTTGAGAATGCCGCGAGCGATCTCGCGCGCACGCGTCACTTGGCGCGCAGCGCCTTCTCCTGAACCTGCGCCATCGCATTCACCGTGTCCGCGACGCAGTTCGCAGGCAGCACTCCCGCCAGTCCTGCGAACACCGGATCTCGCGACGCGGCGCTGTTCGCTTCCAGGATTCCCCACAACAGGAAGCGCAGACCGGCGCTGACAAACACCGGCGCTCCGCTCGAGAAGCCAGGCGTTCCGCCGCCGTCGAGGAAGCAGAGATTCTGCGCCGCGGCACCCGGGACGCCGGTCTCCGCCGGCACCGGCACCGATACGTGGCCGAAGCGCGCGAGCGCCTCGAACCGCGGCTTCGTGGTCCCGACGGTCGCGGCGGTCAGATAGTAAACCTGCGCGCCGGTCTCGGGACGCGCCAGCGGGTCGCCCTCGCCACCGAGCAACGAGCTAAGCGGGATCGGCGCGATGTTCGCGTCCCGCGGGTTGAACGGCACCGCCGCGATGTCTGCGTTTTCATCGCGCGGGTCGAGGACCCATCGGTTCTCCGCGGGCAGCGGCTCCTCGCGCATCGCGCCAGTCTTCGCATCCTCGACGGTGAGCGAGAGACCGGTCAGCGGATGGCGTGCCGGGTCGAGCAGATTGTGGTGCGCGGTCACCAGGTAAATAAACGCTCGGCCAGGAACCGCCTGGCTCGGAACGGCGACAAAGAACGCAGTGCCGACCAGCACCGAGCGGCCGCCGCCACGATGCGCCACGATACCGGCGACGTTGCGCTGCGTTTGCGAGGGAACCTCGTCAGCGCGGACCGCGCGCGCGGCGATCGTCATTGAGGCCAAGGAAATCACCACGGTCGCCAGTACGCTGACGCAAGTTCGGCGCGAGGAAGCGAGGAAGACAATTAGTTTCATCACGGCGAATAACGATAGCAGAGGCCCTCGGTTGAGTAAGTAGTCGAGCAAGTGGAAGGAGCGGGATTTACTCCTTGCGCTCGAGCGGGGCGAGAAACTCACGCAGGTAACTGTTCACCAGCTCGGGCTTCTCCTGCTGCACCCAATGTCCGGAGTCCGGGATGTACTTGATCTCGAACGGACCGGTGAAGAGGTCTTCCATGTTGTAGGTCAGCTCTTTGCCCAGCGCGAAATCCTGCTCGCCCCAGATGAGGATGGTGGGCGCGCCGATCTTGTGCATTAGCCAGTCGCCGCCGGCGGCGGGCCGGCGCATCAGGCTGGAGCGGAAGTTCGCGCGATAGTAATTAATCGCGGCGGTTATCGAATAGGGGTTACGGAACGCGTCGCGAAAGTATTCCATGTCGGCGTCGGTGAACGCCTCGGGATGCGCGGCGCTCCGCCGCATCGAGCGATCGAGGGCCGCGAAGTTACGCGCGCGGATCATCGCCTCGGGTAGCCGCGGGATCTGGAAGAAGAGCATGTACCAGCTCCGCAGCATCTGCCGTGGATTGCGGCGCAGCTCTTGCCCGAGGCGCGCCAGATGCGGGCAGTTCATCACCGCCAGGCGCTCGACGATTTCGGGACGCTGGAGCGCGGTCGCCCACGCTACGCCGCCACCCCAATCATGGCCGATGATCACTGCGCGCTTGCGGCCCAGCGCCTCGACCAGCTCGGCGACGTCGCCGACCAGCTTGTCGAGCGTATAGTTCGCGACCCCGGCCGGCGCGTCGGTCTCGCCGTAGCCGCGCATCTCGGGCGCGACGCAGTCGAACGAATCGGAGAGCGCGCGGAGCTGATGGCGCCACGAGTACCAGCATTCAGGAAAGCCATGCAGCATCACCAGCAGCGGGCCGGAGCCGGCACGCGCGACGCGCATGTTCAGTCCGCTCTTCAGTTTGAGCCGTTCAAAATGCCACGGTTCGCTCATCGCGTCATCGCATCATCGGATTATCAGATCGTGCGGCTCTCGCCGGATTCTGATTCGCGCGGAAAAGAAAACGACCGCGGCCGACGTTGCGGGCCGCGGTCGAATAGTCAGTCGAAATACTCAATAGCCAGTCGCGGATCAGGCGGCGAGTTTGGTCGTCCCCTGCATCGCGGGAAGCTCGGGATTACAGATGTAACGAAGCTTCGGCAGGGTCACATCGCCGACCATGAAGCACGCCGAAATAGGGTTCGCGGGCTGCAGATGATGTCCCGCGCGAAACGCCTCGTTGTCGAGCAGTATCAGGCGCGGCCGGCCGCGGTCGGCCTTGCTGAAGACGTATTCCGGATCGACCTGGACGAGTACCAGCTTCTGATCGTCCTTATTGCGCGCCAGATGCATGCTCGCAATAAACTGGACGTCGCCGCCGGAGATCACCTCGCGATCGAGAAGCTCGATCTCGAGCGCCGGCCGTCCCTCGGCATTGACCTGGCCCACCACGCGATCGTGCCGCAGGGTCAGCTTCACCTCGCCCGGCGCGACCGGGTAGCCCCAGCGCGCAGCGAGCTCGCGGCGCGCCGTCTCGTTGTCGCAGAAGCTCCGCAGAACGAAGCCGCGCGGACGCACGCCGGTGCGGCCCGCGATACGCACTTCGCCGACCGAAAATTTGCCGACCGGACTATCGGGATAGGTGGTGATGTTGAAGATTGCGTATTCCGGAATCGACGGATGCATCGTCTTGGGGAGGAGAGCATCCGCCGGCTCGTCGGCGATCTCAAAATGGAGCTCAAGAATCTGCGCGCCCTTGAGCACCCACGGCTCGGTCTTGTAGCCCGCGATAGTCGAGACGTCTTTGGCCCACGCCTCGAGGTTGAGGGTTCCGTAGCGCGGCGGCATCAGCGGCCTCCCGCGGCGGCGGCGGCCGCGTCGCTCGACTGGAAGTGCGGCATCACTTCCTTCGCGAACAGGCGCAGGCTGTTCAACACCTGCTCCTGCGGTATCACTTCGAGCGCGTTGAGCAGGAAGTTGACGCGGTCGACGCCGACCGATTCCCATTGCTTCATCGCCTTGACGATACGCGCTGGATTGCCCATCGCGATTCCTTCCGGCGCGCCGGACTCATCGCCGGGCCCCGAAGCTTCCTGGCGGAGCTGCGGCAGCAGCCCGAGTGACGGATACGACTTGGTCGGAAAGGCCTCGCGCGCGGCGAGTAGCTGCGCGGCGAGATAGTTGAATGTGCCCGTCAGCCGGCGTCCGACCTTGATTCCTTCCGCGTCGTCCTCGTGGCAGAAGAGGAAGTTCACAGTGGAGACCTTGTCGTTTACGAACGAGCCGACCGGCTCGCAGTTGCGGATGAGGTTGCGATAGCGCTTGACCTTCTCGTCCTGTTCCTTGAAGCCGCCGAAGGTCAGACCCAGGCTGCCAAGGCCGCGCTCGGCCGCGTCGATCTCGGTGCCCGGACTGGTCACCGCGACCCACATCGGTGGATGCGGTTTCTGGTAGGGCTTCGGGATAATGCAGCGCGAGGGCATCGACCACGAGCGCCCCTGATAGGAGTAGCGCTCCTGGGTCCACATCTTCGGGAGGCAGTGGACGAATTCGTCCCAGGTCTTTTTGGTTTCGTCGGGATTGGCGCGGAAGCCGCCGAGCTCGGTCCAGGTGGCGGAGCGTCCGGTGCCGACTTCGAGCCGTCCGCCGGAAAGGATATCGAGCACCGCGGTGCGCTCGGCGATTTTGATTGGATGATTGAACTCCGGAACGCAGACCACGATTCCGTGTCCGACGCGCATCTTCTTGGTGCGCATCGCACAAGCGGTCAGGAACAGTTCCGGCGCCGAGCAGTGCGAGTATTCTTCGAGGAAGTGATGCTCGACGGCCCACACCTGGTCGAAGCCAAGCGAATCGGCGAGCGCGACCTGCTCGAGGCAGCGGTCGTAAACAGTTTTTTCACTTTCGGGGGTCCACGGCCGCGGCACCGAAATCTCGTAGAAAAGACCAAATTTCATGGGCTCACCTCCCGCATACCGGTCGTTTAGCGCAATCCGGGGTTGGGTGAAAGCCCCGCGCGCTCGTTCCAGTTGCGACTTTTGAGCGTACGACAAATTCGATGAATTGGTCCAGCGCGGCGATGACGGTTGCGGACCGCTTTTTCATCGCTGCGAGAGTGCGGGGTTTTTGACGCGGCTGGCTGAACACTTCAGTGTTGACGGCGCGCAGCGCCATTGCCGGCTAGGGTGTTAGGCTTCGGTGTCCGGCGACGCGGGCGTGGACTATTTCCTCAGCAAAGCCAGGAATTCAGCCGGACTCATTTCAACGGCCCTGAGAATCGCCCGAAGCGTTCCTCGATCGAGCTCTGAATGAAGGGGCACGGTTACCGGCCTTCTACTCGAGCACGCCAAGCGCACATGGCTACCCTTTTGACGCGTCTCTCGATAGCCCATCTTCAGCAGAGCGGCGATGCATTCTCTGCCGGAAATGACGGGCAATCGGATCATTGCTTCCGCCCGTGCACCAAGTGCAAGCCCGGCTTGCGACGATTTCTCTGAGCCTTCTCACGGCTTCGCCTTTCGTATTTCTCGATGATTTCCTTGGCGAATGGTTCCATAGCGCGAATCAAGCCGGCGAAGCGGTACTCGTTTGACTTGTTTCCACCGTGAGGGTGTTTCCTCTCGGCCCTCTCAACAAGCCTTCTCGACTCCAGCCGAGCGATTATCCGCTGGATCGAACGCGGATACATTCGCATCCTTTTTGCTATCAGTCCTTTCGAAGGATATGGATGACGCTCGGGGTCCCACCAATGGTCCGCAATCTGAAGTAAGACGTTCAACTCAGCGCTGCTGAGTTGAAGCTGATCTTGAAACTGAATGACGGCAGAGGGAAACCCGACCCAACCGGCCCGCATATTCAGTTTCACCCACTTCCGAACGAGCTTGTGTTAGTTCGCCTCAGCCTGTACTTTTTCGCGCTTTTTCATACGAGCAAGCCTAAGCGCTTGCTTGGGTGGCGGCAAGTTGAGGCCGGGTCTTTGGGGGAGACCTTGGGGTCTCGGAGCAGTTGGCTCTAGGTTCTGTGTGGCTTAATGCTTTTGCTTGGCTGTTATGTTTTGGGAGACCGGAACGTCCTTCCCGGGGCGACCCGCCGGACTTGCCGGGGAGGTCTTACGAGTCTTCCTCTTTTGCTCGCGTCGGCGATTTTGACGCGTGCCAGGTCGTAGTGCGATGCCAGTTCCCATCCCTCGTCTGCGCGGCTTTCTAGACACAACTCGATCGCTTCCCGCACGTTGCGGAGTGCCTCCCTTCGCGTGCGGCCTTGGCTGATACAGCCGGGAATCACGGGACACTCCGCAATTACGTATCCGTCAGACCCGGCGTTGAGTATGACTGGCAGCTCCATGATTGCAGAGACTATCACTCGACCCGGCCAATCGAAAACGGCTCGAGAACGGCAACGCAACGGCAAGGCTCTAAGAGAGTTTCTCGCTTTCGGTGACCTCTCCTCAGCCGGCGGAAGCTGCCCGTTTTACAGGGAAATAAGGGCCGCGCTTGAGTCAAGAGGCGTTCCATCGGCGCGATGGACCTGCTGGTTGCAGCCGAGGTTCTTCAATTCCGCTCTCAATATCGTGACAATCCGTCTTGCGAATGCGGTCGGCCTTTCGGTCTGGCCGTGTACCAGCGAGAATTCACTCGCCACCCTGAGAGCGCCAAGCAACAGGAGTCACTAATGACGGACAGCTATGCGCCGGCGGTTCCGCAGACCGAAGAGCCCATGACGATCGACGAGTTCCTCGCGGACATGGATCCGGAACTCCGCGCCGCCTATCCGGCGTTCCAGCCGTTCTTCGAGCATTGGCCTACTGACGCCGGCGAGGCGCGAAAACTCCAGGCGGCCTTAATGAAGAAGGAGCCACCGCGCGACGGCATAACTCGCGAGGATTTCACGATTCCGAATCGCGGCGTTTCCGGAGAAATTCCCGCACGTCTGTACTGCGCAGAACGGCGGAGCAAACGCCGCGGCTGCGTCCTGTGGATTCACGGTGGCGGGTGGTCGGCCGGCAGCATCGATGAGGACGATTTCCGATGCGATCGCATCGCCGAAGAAGCTGGGGTTGCCGTGGTTTCGGTTGGCTACCGCCTGGCACCGGAAGATCCCTTTCCGGCCGGTCTTAACGATTGCTACCGGGCGTTGGAGTGGATGGCCGGGAACACATCAGCTTGGCATCTCGATCCCGCGAGGGTCGCGGTTGCCGGCGCAAGCGCCGGCGGCAATCTTGCCGCTGGCGTCGCGCTGATGGCGCGCGATCGCGGCGGACCATCGGCCGCATTTCAACTGCTCATTTATCCCGCTCTCGACAGTCGGCTGCAGGCGCCATCCACCCACGTGATTGCGACCAAGGGGATGGTCCTCGACCGCAGCATGGCGTTGTTTTATCGACGCGACTATTTGGGCGCCGATGCGGAGGCAAACACCTCGCCCTATGCCGCACCTGTTTTGGCGCGGGACCTCGCGGGTTTGCCCCCGGCCTATTTGATGGTGGGCGGGCTCGATTTGTTGCGTGACGACGGCGTTGCCTATGCGACGCGGCTGATGCATGCACGCGTTCGCACCGAGATCCACGTTTACCCAGGCGCCTTTCACGGCTTCGATAACATGGTTCCCGACGCGGCCATCAGTCGACGGGCGACGGCCGATTATATCCGCGCACTTCGCGATGCAGTCGGCGACACGGCTTGAACAGCGTTCAGCGAAACGGACGCCCATCTAGGTATCTTTCCGCACGCGCGCGAGTTGTAAGTTCAGAAGATTTCAAAAATGGCTAGATGGACGACCGCGGATATTCCCTCACAGAAAAACAGAGTCGCAATCGAACCTGCTCAGCAGCCTGCTCGCGCCGTTCGCCAGCCAATCGGCCGCCGACGGCGCACTGCCGACGCTGTTTGCCGCGACCGCTCCCGATGCGAAGGGGGCGGCCTACTATGGTCCCGACGGATTCCTGGGACTGAAAGGAGCGCCGGGCCCCGCCCGCATTCCCTCAAAAGCAAAAGATCTCGAAGTGGCGAAGACGCTTTGGCAGGTCCCCGAACGTCTCACGGGAATTTCGTTCGACAGTCTCCCCGCTGCTGCGTAGAACAATACATCCGGAAGGATTCTGATCGGTTGGATGCGGCGTCTCGCGCAGCGCGCGCGCGAATGCTGCGCTCTTTCTCAACTCGACGCGAAATTGATTTCGGCGGATACTGACGGATGGGGCAACGAGTTGATCGTAAGACTTCTGGCGCACTGGAGAATTACGTCATGCAAGAAAAAATTCGAGTGGGATTCCAGGCTTTTACTTCCGACGGCAGCGAGGAGTTCGGCGCTGTTCGCCAGGTTTCGCCGGGCGGCCGGCCCGAGTTGGTAATCTACGTCGAGAATGCCGGCGACTTCACGGTCCCCATGAGCGCAGTGGATGCGGTGCATTCGGAGAAGGTCGTCTTGAACTGCGCCAAGCTCGATCGCCGGCTTCGCCACGCGATCGGCCACGCACACGATGCGGAAAAGCCCGGCGCCTGAGTGCCTAGCCCTTCCTGCCTGCCCTGAGGGACTATTCCCAGCCCCACGTCCCGCCAGCAGGACCAAAGCTAAAGAGCCGACTTCGTCTCGACCAACTTTGCGGCGGGTAAAAGGATAGCCGACGCGACTGGCGAAGCGTTCGGGCGGAAGCCGGTGTTTGCCCGCGTCGCGCGGCCGCTGATTGCCCCCAGTTATTGCCCCAATTTTGCCGATGCCCGGAAGATTTTACCGTGATTTTAGCCGTGCGCGACAATGCGTCCATAGATGACCACAGGAAAGCTATGGATTCCGAGGGAGGTAGGCGGCACGAGGCTTGCGTTTATTCCACCGGGAACAGGCGTTGAACTGGCTCGAAACCTGGGCTCCCCTCTGCCGAAACTAGGTACCTAATGGAGGTAATCCACGCATGAAACTCGTGAAAAATTTCGCCCTCGCGGCTGCGGTCGCGGTATCGGTAGGTTTCGCGGCCGCCTGCTCTGACCAGACGCCAGCGCCAACCACTACCACCACTGAGTATTCCACCACGGCTCCCGCACCGATGTACGTCGCGCCGCCGGTGACGACCAGCAGCACCACGACCACGACTCAGTACCCCAACGGTACCGTGACCAGCACCACCCCCGCTTACTCGAGCGTGGTAACCAGCCCATCACTTGTAGTGGTTCCGGCGCCGGCTACTGCTGAGACCACCAAGACCACCGTTTACGACAACGGCGTGGTCCGCAAGAAGGTCACCACCGACTATAACGGTTATGACCCTGGTTACACCGGAACGGTGCAGCAGCAGCAGACAACCACGACTACCACGACGACTGCGCCTAACTACTGATCTCCTCACCAGCGGAGCCGCGCAGCGTCCGCAAGGGCACGCGATCTTCATCGCGAAGACCGCGTGCCCATTTTTCTCTGAGCGATATCAAGCCGGGCGCATCTCGACCGACTGCTTCCCGGAGGTCGTTTTCGAAGCGGTCGAATTCCAGAACTCGCGCAGCAACACGCTCAGCAAACGCGGATGCTCCTCCGGGAAGAACAGCCGCGCCAGCGGTATTCTCGTCACCCGCCGAATCGCGGGAACGTTGGCGACCAGCCAATCGATTGAAGCAGGACCGTCGAAGACCGTATCGCCATCACCCCAAATCACCTGCGCCGGGACGGTGAGCTGCTTGAGCATCGGCGCGGATGCGACCAGTTGCGCACGGTTCACCTCGGCGCCGACGAATTTACGGATAGGCCGATCGTCGGCAACCAGCGGCCGGTAGTAGACCTCCAGCATCTCCTGCGTAACGATCGCGGGATTCTCGTAGACCGACTCCAATTGTGCGCGCGCCACCGCGGGGTCCTGAAGCATCGCTTTGATTCCCTGGATAGCGGCGCCGCTTTCGAAAGCGTCGAGCAGCGCGCGGAGCATCGGCTTGGGCCACAGGTCGTGGACCTCGCAGTTGGTCAAGGTGAGCGTGCGCACGCGCGACGGGTGATGCGCGGCGAACACCTGGCAGATTGCAGCGCCGCTGTCGTTGCCGACCAGGTCAACCGCGCCGACTCCGAGTGCGTCGAGAAACGACGCGAGCATCCGCGCCTGCGCGGTGAACGAAAGGTCCTGACCCTCGGCAATCTCGCTGTACCCGAGACCCATCAGGTCGGGCATAAGACATCTGCGATCGCCCGCCAGACCTTCGGCGACGCCGCGCCATTGAAAGCCGTTGAGCGGGAAGCCATGGACCAGGAGCGCGGGCTGCCCGCTGCCACGCTCGACCCATGCAATGCGGCCGAATGGGGTATCGGCAAACTTGCGCGCTTGATGGAACTCATTTGCATTCATTGCTATGGTGCCTCCGTGAGCGTCAGCAGATATACATACCGTCATCATGTGACATAACGTCGGTATGGCAGTCAAAAGCCGCAAGGAACAGCACTCGGAGGCGACCCGCAACGCCCTGCTGAAGGTGGCGCGCAGGCTCTTCGCGGAGCGCGGCTATGCGGATACCGGCATCGAAGATGTGGCGCGGCGCGCGCGGGTGACGCGCGGCGCGCTGTATCATCACTTTCGCGACAAGCAGGCGCTGTTCGCGGCGGTCTTTGAAGACGAGGAGCGCAAACTGGCGCAGAGTCTTGTCGCGGCAGCCAGTGCGGAGCCCGATGCGTGGCGGCGGATGGTGCGCGGATGCGCGGCGTTTCTCGACGCCTGCCTGAATCCGGCGGTGCAGCGAATCGTGCTGATCGATGCGCCCGCGGTGCTGGGATGGGAGCGATGGCGCAAAGTCGAAACCGAGTACAATCTGCGGCTGATCCACGATGGCTTACAGGCTTGCATCGACGAGGGATCGATCGAACCGCAGCCGGTGCTGGCGCTCGCGCATATGCTGCTCGGAGCCTTCAACGAAGGTGCGATGATGATCGCGCACGCCGACGACGAAGCAGCCGCCAAGCGCGAGGTCGAGGAGAGCGTCAGGCGTCTGTTCTCAGCGCTGAAAGCGGCAGCGCGCCCTGACCCGGGGCCCTGACCCGGTCGTCAACAAAGAATCGAGGCGAGTAAACTAATGGCGCAAAAAAATCTGGAAACAAATGAGAGTACCGCCAGGAAGTTCGGCGCGCGATCGACGGCGCGCGAGGTGATCGCGGGTCACGACCTGCGCGACCGCGACGCGATCGTCACCGGTGGCGCGTCGGGCATCGGCGTCGAGACGGTGCGCGCGCTGGCGACGGCAGGTGCGCGAGTGGTGCTGGCTACGCGCGATCGCGCGAAGGGAGAGGCGGTGGCCGCCACGCTCCGCAACGAAACCGGGAGCGCGGCGACCGAGTTTGTGATGCTCGATTCTGGCGTCGCTCGCGTCGGTGCGCGCGTTCGTGGCGAACTATCTCGCGACGCGCCGTCCGCTCCATATCCTCATCAACAACGCCGGTATCATGGCGACCCCGCTGGCCTATACCGAGGACGGTTTCGAGTCGCAGTTCGGGACCAACCATATCGGCCACTATGCGCTCGCCGCCGGCCTGATCCCGGCTCTCAGAGCGGCCGGGAAGGCGCGCGTACTTGCGCATCCGGGACGCGACGGCCTGAATCCGTCAAATTCGGACCGAAGGCCTTGAGGCTTGCGGCATCGGGAACGATCACCTCGACGTTGGACCCGCTCTGCGATTGCATCCGCGCGTGAGTGTTAGCGTAACGTTTAGCGCACCGGCCAGTTCCATGTTAACTTCTGGCACGCCGGTCTTAGCGATCGGTAGCGAGGCGGGTGATGGTGCCGATTCGCTACAACATTCGGAGCGTTCTCGAGCGGCGCGGGACGTCAGCCTTGACGATGTTGGGGGTCGCGCTCGTTTCGATGATCTTCGTCATCGTTTTTGGATTTATTGCCGGACTCAAGCAAGCGCTGCTCAATGCCGGCGAGGATCGTAACTTGATCGTGCTGGCCCGCGGAGCGACCAGCGAGAACGAGAGCTACGTTCCACACGATGCGATCGAGATAATCAGAGTGCGTGCCGAAATCACCGCAGACCAACGCCATCAGCCGCTCCTTTCGCGCGAGAGTATTGCCGGGGTGAATATCAGCATGACCAGGGGCGCCAAGGAATTCGCGCTTCTTCGCGGCGTCGATCCAATTGCGTACCAAGTGCATCCGAACCTGCACCTCGTGGAGGGGCGCTGGCCGGTGCGCGGTAATGAGGAATGGGTGGTCGGGCGAAGGCTGCTGGCACGCTTTCCATATCTTCAGCCGGGAACCACTTTTCACTACGGCAATCGCGACTGGAAAATCGTCGGGGTATTCTCCGACAACGACAGCGCGCGCGAATCGGAAATCTGGACCGATCTTGAAGATCTCATCAACGACCGCCATTGGGACGCCGGCGGGGCCGGCTCGCTGCACCTCGTGTTGAATCCCGGGACCGCGGGTGAATTTGCGCAGGCGATCAAAGCCGATGGCCGCGTGAAACTCGAGGCCGAAACGGAAACCGAGTACTACGCCGCGCAGACCGCAGTGGCGGCGCAGCTGCGCACTCTGGGGCTGATCGTGGCGATCGCACTCGCGATTGGCGCCACCTTCGGCGGCATGAACACGATGTACACCGCGGTGACCCGCCGCGGGCGCGAGATCGGAGTGCTGCGCGTTCTAGGTTTCTCGCGGGTCGATATTCTGACCAGCTTCGTAATCGAAAGCGTCATCCTCGGCCTCGCCGGCGGCCTGGCCGGTGTCGTGCTCGCGACCGCGGTCGCGTGGGCGACCGGATTGTCCACTCGCACCATGAGCATCGGTGCGATGTTCTTTTCGTACCGTCCAACCCCGGGTGCAATTGCTGCTGGCGTCGTGACAGCCGCGATTATCGGTGTTGCAGGCGGGCTGATGCCGGCCCTGCGCGCGTCGCGAGTCGGCATTATCAGCGCGCTACGGGAGGCGTGACGATGGCGGGCAAGCTGCTGACGATCGCTTTCCGCAATATGCGCCGCCAGCTTCGACGGACGATCCTGACCGCGCTGACCTTTGCCATCGCGGTGTTCATCTACACCGTGCTGGTCGCGGTGCCGTGGTCGATGGATCGAATCGCCGACAACGCATCGAAGGGACTGCGTCTGGTGGTGACCGAGCGCAACAACGGCCGGCTGCCCGCGCGGTACTGCGATCCGATCAAGAAATTGCCGCACGTACTCGGATGCGCGCCGGAAATCATATGGGAGGCTGTCTACCGCGATCCTAAGGACCCGATAGTCACTTACGGAATAAATTCCGACATCACCAACGTGACCGCAAGCAGCGACTATCAGGTACCTTCGGACCAAGCGAAAGAGTTGCTGACCGACCGGCGTTATGCGCTCGTTGGGAACGTGCTGATGAGCGAGTATGGCTGGAAACTAGGCCAGCCCGTCACGCTGCGCAGTCCGGAGGATCCGCGGCTTTCGCTGACATTCATCCCGCTCGTCGAGTTCCCCAATGAATATCTGTCGCGCGCTTTTCTGTTCGATCGCCGGATGCTCGATGATGCGGTGAAAAACATCTATGGCGCAGATATCCAGGACCGGGCGTCGTTTATCATGGTGCGCGTCGACCGCGCTGAGAACATGGGGCTGGTGGCCAACGAGATCGACGAGAATTTCCACAACTCTGACGCGGAGACCGAAACGACCACCGAGTCCGATTCGGTTGCCAACGTCGTTAGTGCAATCGGCAACATCCGCACGATCATCTATAGCCTGTGCATGGTCGTGCTGCTGACGGTGCTGCTGATCGCCGCCAATTCGATGGCGATGATGGTACGCGACCGAATCAGCGAAGTGGCGGTGATGCGCGCGCTCGGATTCACACGCACGCATATCGGGATTCTGCTGTTCACCGAGGCGGTGCTGATTGGACTGATCGGATCGATTGCCGGCGCGGGATTTGCGCTCTGGTCTTTTGGACACGGCATCAGGCTCGGCGCGGTGACCGGAATGCTCGGGTACATACAGGTGCGGCCGGAGACTGCCGCGGCAGCAGTCGCTGCTGCGGTCGTAGTGAGTATCGCTAGTGCGATGGTGCCGGTGATTCGCGCGATGCGCGTCGTTCCGGCCGTAGCTGTCCGCCACATTGTGTAAGCGCGTATGACTACCGTGCGTTCTTTGGCTGTTCCTTCTCCGTCGTGATCAAACGCGCGCGCACGATTAGGTCGGGCCGATTCACGACTGCTACATTGATTTTGGATAAAGTTACGTCCGCCGGGACTACAGCGCCGATCGTGTAGCCTTGAACGATGTTATCGGCGATCGTGGAAATCGCGTTGATGAAGCCTTTGCCGGCGTCCGCGCCCGTGTCGGGCACCATGAAGGATCGACCGCCTGATGCTGCGGAAAGAGCCTCAACACTTTTCGCGTCAAGCCGTTGGTCAGGCGGGCCGACAACGAATGGCCCGACGGCTGCAGAGTGCTGTTGCACTGCGTTCGGATCGCCGATACCGACCGCATAGATTGGCACACCGTCTGTCTTGGCGAGCGCCACAACCTCATCCTGGGTTACAGTGCTGTGGTTGTCGATCCCGTCCGTGATCAAAATGATTTTCCGGTTCGGATAGTCTGCAGTCGCCAGCATCTGCAAAGCATTGTAAGTTGCGTCGTAAAGCGTGGTTTGACCATAAGCATGAAAAAGTTCCATTCGCTTGGCGGCGAGCTGATGATCGATGGAAAATGGCAACAGCAGATACGTATGACCACTGAATGCGAACACCACCACCTCGTCGCATCGATTCAGGTTTTCCACAAAGTTGCCCAGTGACTGTTTCACTACTGGCAACTTCGGCTCCATGCTGCCCGAGGTATCTACCACCAGCGCGATCGCAACTGGTTCGTCATTCTGGTCTTCTCGAAAATAGTCGATAGGAAGGTTCTGCGACTCCTCATACAAGACGAAATTCTGTTGCGTCAGCCCTGCGACCGGTTGTCCGGAAGCATCGGTTACAGTAACGACGAACTGTTGGTAACCCGGCTTGTTGGCCAGGTCCGCGGGCGGCGCGTCAGGCGAAGCGCACAATCCCTCGACATGGCGCGGTGTCGAGCTCGCAGCGGTCTCCTTGTTCTGCGCCTGCGCATTCGATTGCTGCGTGTTCGCGCATCCGGCGATCACGGTGATCATCAACGCGGCCCGGGCGCCGAGAAGCGAGATTGCGATTGCTCGCACCGATGCTCCTTTCATATGTCCACTGCCTGTTAGCGCAATATACAGATCGCGCGAATGGCTACCAATCGAAGTGCTAGCGGATCGCGCGCGAATGTCAGCGCCGCCAGCATAGGCAGGTGACCGCGGTGCCTTTGCGGTCAATCGATACATCGAGCTCGAGGGTCAGGCCCGCGCGATCGGCGGCGTCGCGCACGACGGCGGCCTGCTCCGATGCGACCAGGAACGCAATTCGTCCGCCGCGACGGACGGCGCGCGCGGCCTCGGCTATCGAGGCGACGATCGTCGCGAGCGCACTCGCGTGATACGGCGGCTCAGTAGCGATCGCGGCGAACGCGCCGCTGGCGAACGGGATCGCCGACGCGTCACCGACGACATGACTCATCGACAGCTTCGCCAATCCGAAACGGAGCGCGCGATCGCAGTCCATGCTGACGGTCACGAGCCCGCTCGCGTGCGCCGCGACGATCACGCCGCCGGCGCCGGCGAATGGATCCAGCAGGCGGCCACCCTGGAGGGCGACCAGGTTGACAAGCAGGCGTGCGTCGACCACTGGGAGCGCGCGATGCTCGAGCGGCCCTTTGCCGCCACGGTATCCTACGACGGGGCGGACCACGCCATCAGCGCATTCGAGGTGAAACGTGCGCTGGTCGGGCGCCATCGCACGCAGGCTCGCGTCTGATTCCTCGTAGACGCGAACCAGCGCGACCTCGCGTCCTTTCCATCGCGTGACGAGCGGCTTGGCGTTGAGACGCGTGTACTCGAGTGGAGTAGCGGTAACGAGGTCGATAGCCTCGCTATAGCCAAGCCCGCAGAGGCGGCCGAGCGCGCGCTCGAGATGCGCCGCAGGGAGC
>DATDGX010000137.1:0-8985 GCA_036521875.1 Binataceae bacterium (SeqCode) | reverse complement strand
TCTTCTGGCGGGAGCTCCATATAGGGACCGAAGTTTGGGTAAATGTTTTCTGGGGAAACCGCGCTTCGCGGCACTATAGTCCTGCGGAACTTCTTGAGCTGGTTCACGCGCTGACGACGATCCTTCTCATCTCTTGCTTTAGCGGGGTCCATGGAACGGTGGACACGATCCACGATACCGGCAGCCCCAGGTGTATCTCGATCGAGGGCCATACCGAACCGCAATTGGAGATCCTCGTCGATCTTCTTGTACCGTTTGTTGCAGCCCTCGCATGACGGCATTTTCCATTTCTCGATGTTCGGTGGAGTCGTGTCCGGATACCAGGAAAGCGCGGGCACGTGATCCCACGTAAGCGCGTCAAAATGTCGGAGACAATGCGCGCAGCGTCCGCCCCTCTTCTTTCGCATGGGTCGAGCTTTATCAGACTTCTCGCCCATACACAGATTCGCGCGGGGGGGAGGAAGTGGCGGCCCCCCTTATCTCCTAACCCGTTTGCGATTTGACTCCCGAACCGCGCCTAACATATGTTAGGCAAGCGGTAGCGAGCGCGGCGGCGCAGCTCGCGCGGAGACGCGTTCAGGCTCACGCGCACTTGAGCTGAAGCGCGTTAAGATAATTCAGCCCGGAATCGGAGAAGCTCGCCATGTCCAACGAATCTAGAATCGGCTTCACCAGCGAAGAGCTGCTTGCCAACACCAGCACCAAAGAACCTCTCATCCTGAAGGGCGTACGATGCCATGGCGGGTTCGACCAGGACGGCATATACCGCTCGCCGCGGACGCTGTGGCGGGTGCCCGCGATTCGCGCGTGGCAGGAGCAGCATTTGTCAACCTCGTCGCTCTCGCTGTTCGAGATTCCGCCCGACACCATCGCGCCGAACATGCCGAATCCCGCGCAATCGAAACTGCTGCTGCGCGAAGGCGTGCGCGAGCCGATGGTGCGGACGCTGACCGAAATCGCGATCGTCGAGGGTTTCGGCGCGATGATCCGCGAGCTGCCGGTGCCGCCGCTCGGCTCGTTCCTCCGCGAGGACACCGCCGGCACCGCGCTCGCGCATCTGGCGGGCGGGCTGTTCGAGGCGCATGCGCGCGACGAAGCGGGATGGAGCGAAGAGGGCGGGCATCGCCAGATGTGGGATGCGGCGCGCGACGCGGCGCTGTCGAACCCGGAAATCTCGCCCGAGGTCTATGCGGGGATAATGTCGCGCCGCGGCGGCGGCAACGGTCCGCAGCCGATGTTCCCGGAGCTCGGCGCACCGGTCGAACGGCTCATCACCTTTATGGTCAACGTGCTCGCGATCGAAGTCTTCGCCATGTCGACCTTCGCGTGGGCCGAGGAGGTGCTTTCGGATCCGTCGGTATCCGACGCGCCGGTGGAGGCGGCCAACCTGGTCCGCTACATCCGCTCGGATGAGTCGCCACACGTCGAGTACCTGCGCACCGCGCTGTCCGAAATCACCGCGCGCACACTTATCGCTCTGGATGGAAGCGAGCGCTCCGGGAACGAAGTGGTCAACAAGATCGCGGAGCGGTCACTCAGAATGATGATTCGCCAGCGGCTTCAGGATCGCCCCGTGATGGTGCGCGAGACAATTCGCAAGACCGCAAAGCTTCGCGACGGCGAATTGGATGACCTGCTCGCGCGCTTCGACGCCCTCGCAACGCCGTGGACGCCGCCCGAGCGCTACCGCGATCTGCTTCCGCAGACGAGCACAGCCGCCGGCGCGTCGATCGGCTACTGAAATCCTTGCAGTGTTTGGATCCTGGGGGCCCGGGTTAGGGTTCGAGGCGCTCCATCAGGCGCGGGAACGGGATGCACTCCCGGATGTGATGAATCCCGCATAGCCAACCGGTCATGCGCTCGATGCCCATCCCGAATCCCGCATGCGGCACCGAACCGTAGCGGCGCAGATCGAGGTACCAGTTGAGCGGTTCGAGCGCGAGGCCGTGGTCAAGAATCCTGCGGCGCAGCGTTTCGTAATCGTCCTCGCGCTGGCCGCCGCCGATTATCTCGCCGTGGCCCTCCGGCGCGAGCATGTCGACGCATAGCGCGACCTCGGGCCGCGAAGCGTCCTGCTTCATGTAGAACGCCTTGCACTGGGTCGGGTAGCGATGAACCATCACGGGCCGATCGAACTCTTCCGAGAGTGCGGTCTCTTCGTCGCCGCCGAAATCGTCACCCCAGTTGACCGCGATACCCTTGCGCTTGAGGCGCTCGATAGCTTCGTCGTAGCTGATGCGCGGATAGGGCGTCACCGCCGCGGCTTCCAGCCGGGTGAGGTCGCGTTCCAGGGTCTTCAGCTCCGCCGCGCGGCGATCGAGCACGCGCCGGATGATGAACGCGACGAAGTCCTCGGCCAGGCGCATGTCGTCGTCGAGATCGAAGTAGGCGACCTCGGGCTCGACCATCCAGAATTCAGTGAGATGGCGCCGGGTCTTGGATTTCTCGGCGCGAAACGTCGGGCCGAAACAATAGACCTTGCCGAACGCGAGCGCGCCGGCCTCCGCGTAAAGCTGTCCGCTCTGGGTGAGATAGGCTTTGCGCTCGCCGAAGTAGTCGAGCTCGAAGAGATTGGTGGTGCCCTCGCACGAGGTCGGAGTGAGAATCGGCGCGTCGAAGAGCACGAAGCCGCGCTCCGCAAAAAAATCGCGGCAGGCTTGCTCGACTTCGCTGCGCACGCGGAGGATTGCGTGCTGGCGCGCGGAGCGGACCCAGAGATGGCGCAGGTCGAGCAGGAACGCGGTCCCGTGCTCTTTGGGCGTGATCGGATAATCGGCGGACGGCGCGACTTCGCGCAATGCTCTGAGCGTGAGCTCGATTCCGCCCGGCGCGCGCTTGTCCGCGCGCACCACGCCGGTCACTTCGAGCGACGTCTCCTGCCCCATATGGTCCGCCGCCGCGAAGCTCTCCGCACCGACGTCCGCACTCGACGCGACACATTGGCAGATGCCGCTGCCGTCGCGAATCAGAAGGAAATGCACCTTGCCGCTCGAGCGCCGGTTGTAGAGCCATCCGCGGAGCGTGACTTCCTCGCCAACGTGCTGGGAAAGATCTTCTATGTAGACTCGCGCCATGACGCCCACTTAAGCCTATCGTAATTATACCTTGGCGCATTCGCGAGCCGCGACCCTTAGTCGCTCTCGCACTCCGCATCATGTAGCCTCGAAGAGTAGCGGATGCGGCGGGGATGAATCAGCTCGATTACGCGATCATCATTTTCAACGCGCTGGGAGCCGTCTACGGGCTCCGCCAGGGAGCACTCCGGATGCTCACGTCGGTGGTGTCCCTGGGCGCCGCGATTTACTTCGCCTCAATGCACTACCTGAGCGCGGGTGCGCTCGCGGAGCGCGAACTCGGAATCGCGCCGACCGCAGGTTCAGTGGCCGGCTATATCGTGGTGTTCGTAGTCGTGTTCGCCGCGGTGCAGGTGATTGGCTCAGCCGCGATCAACCTTCTGCATATGGTGCACATGGGTTTGCTCGACCGGATGGTGGGGGCCGTGCTGGGCGCGGGGATCACGAGCGTCGTCGCGGGCCTCGCCGTGATGTTGTTGGCTGCTGTGCTGCCAGTGAACGCCGCGCTGCTCAGAGAGTCGCAGGTCGCGCCGCGATTGCTCGCCTACAACGAGGCGCTGCTAAGCTACATCCCGGAGAACGCGAAACGCGCGTATCAGGAAAATCGCGACGACCTGATGCGCAGTTGGATCCTGAATGCCGCCAAGGCGCGCGAGGCTTCGCCCGAAGCGTCGCCGTCACCCGACGCGAACGCGGCCAAATAGAAGTCGCGCGGCTGGATCAGCGCGAGGAAAAAAATGCCCGCTCAGGAACGCCTGAGCGGGCTGTCAGATGCGGAGTTGCGGTGGGGCCGTTTCGAATTGCGGCTAGACTGCGATCGCGTTGTCGACCGCGCGGACGAGATGATTCTTTGGCACCGCGCCGACAATCTGCTCTTTCACCTGGCCGCTCTTGATGATCAAGAGGTTCGGGATTCCGCGGATGCCGTAACGCGCCGACACCTCCGGATTGTCGTCGACATTGATCTTCACGACCTTGAGGCGGCCGGAATATTCGCCGGCGAGCTCGTCGATGGCGGGGGCAATCGCCTTGCAGGGGCCGCACCACGGCGCCCAGAAATCGATCAGCACCGGCTGCTCGGATTTAAGAACTTCCTTGTCGAAGGTGGCATCGGTAACGTGAACGATTTTATCACTGGCCATGAGAAAGACCTCTTGTGCTTGTGGCTCGGCTTCTACCCGAACATAAGTATGCCGGACCGTGCAGTCAAGTTAAGACGAGCGGCGCCGCCCGACCAATCGCACTCAATTTAATGCGCTTGCGAGGCGGCTGAGTGATGCTCGCGCGGATCGTCACGCAGCAGCGCCTGAGCGCCGCGCAGGGCGGCCTCGGTCTCGCGCAGAAGATCGGTGAACACTTCCGCGGCCGGCTTGATCTCGCGAATTAACCCCGCGCCCTGCCCGGTCGGCATGAAGGTGCGATCTGGATCGGCGTCGTGACCGCCGCGGCCCGAGTAGTCCATCACGCCGTTCTGACGCGAGATCATTCCCTGCTGCGGGAACGGCTTGATCTTCGACGGGTCGCGCTCCCATTCGACCGCGTAGCCGGTGCGAATCACGCGGCAGGGCTTGCCCGTGTAGCAGCGGGTCCGAATCGTCGAGTCTTCGTGCGCCTTGACGATCGCGTCGCGATACGCCGGCGCCGCCTGGGCCTCGGGAGTCGCGATGAAGCGCGTGCCGATTACCACCCCCTGCGCGCCCGCGGTCAGCGCCGCAGCGATCTGGCGGCCGTCGGCGATTCCGCCCGCGGCGAGCACCGGCAATCGCACCGCGTCGATCATCTGCGGCACCAGCGAGAGCATCCCAATCTCGCCAGTGTGTCCGCCCGCCTCGGTGCCCTGCGCGACCACCACGTCGGCGCCGGCGGCTTGCGACTTGAGTCCGTGATGCACCTTGCCGCACATCACCACGATTTTCATTCCGTGCTCGTGCATCGTCTGCATGAACTCCGCCGGCACCGCGAGGCCGGCGACGAAGATCCTGATTTTCTCTTCGATCAGCACCGGCATGTGCGGGCGCATCATCTCGGGGAGCGGCGCGAGCAGGTCGACGGCGAACGGCTTATCGGTAAGCTCCTTGGTCTTGCGGATCTCGGTGCGCATCTCGTCGGGGGAAAGCGATGCGGCTCCGATCACGCCGAGCCCGCCCGCGTTGGAGACTGCGGCCACCAGCTTGTGCATCGCGACTCCACCCATCCCGGCGAGCAGGATCGGATATTTGATTCCGAAGTAATCGCAAATCGGCGTGTGCAGCATCGGCAATCTCCCCTGAGTGGGCCGCCTATCCGACTGGCCCCTGATGACTCCTATACTTTGGCCCAACGCGAAGGATCAAGCGAAGGGTCGCCCGGCAGTGTTCGTACGTAGGTATTAGAAGCGAATCAGTCGTCAATCTCTCCCGACGCGGATACCGCGTCATACGCATCGCCTTCGTCATTTAACATATCGTTAACCGTGCCGCGTTGATCCTTTTTGGTGCGGTCGGTATGTATCTGCAGCTTGCGTCCGGGAGATTTAGGCGGGGGCGGAGGGCGGTCGCAGTACTCGTTCGCTTACGGAGGATTCAGAAATGTCCAGTTATGTCCATTCGTCTAGCGGGCTCCGCGCGTTGACCGCCGCGACTGCGGCTGCAGTTCTCGCGTTGGTGGTAGGTAGCGCGCAACCGGCCGCAGCGGCTCCGGCCTGCGTGAGCCCGATAACTTCGTGCGGATGCACGATCAAAACGACGGGGGTCTATGAGGTCGGCGCGAACCTCACCGCCGCACAGGGGCTCACCGGCAGGGGCGATTGCATCGATATCACGGCACCCAACGTGACCCTCGATGGCGAAGGCTTTGACGTTACGGGAAGCAGCACGGGTATGGACGGGATTCGAATCCTGGTAGGGGCTGGAAAAGCGGTGGTCTCCAACTTCCTGGAGGTCCTCAACTGGACTACCGCCGGCATCGAGGACGACGCCAACAATGCACAGATCCTAAGTATCGATCTTGTCGAAAAAAACGGCACCGGCATACTCCTTAACACCGTCAACAACAGCCTGGTCAGCGACGTTGATTCCAACAGCAACACCGGCGCAGGCATCGTGGTCATGAGCGGCTCCGGCGATACCCTCTCCGGCTTCGATACAGAGAGCAACGGCGCCGACGGGATGCTGTTGAAGAATACCGCAAAGCCCACAGTGAAAGACTTTGACTCCGATGGCAACAAAGGCAACGGGGTAGACGTCGTAAACAACATAGTTGGCGGCGTTCCAGCGATTTCCGACTTCGATGCCAGCGGCAACGGTCTTGACGGCATCTTCCTCTCGGGCACGACCAAAGCGAGTGTGGCCAACGGCGATGCAGACGCGAACAAGGGTTCGGGAATTGAACTCGGGTTGCTGGATAATGCTTGCACGATCACGAGTAATGAGACGATAACCAACGGGGTCGATGGAATCCTGGTCGACTTTCGCTCGACGAAAAATACCATCAACAACAACGATGCGGATGACGGGAACAAACACCTGGACCTCGAGGACGGCAATCCCAAATGCGACACCAACACCTGGACCGGCAATTCTTTCCTTACTCGCAGCCCGTCGAGCTGCATCAACTGAGGTTGGGACTCGCGAGCTGGCCGTGGTAACGCGACCGCTCGCGCGACGCGATTGAAGCTGCGGCCGCGCCCAGTGATGGCGTGGCCGCTCTGCTTCCCGGCTCGGCGTCGATGGTTGCGGCGGGCCACGGCCCGCCGGCGCCTGATCGCGTTTGGCAGACCGTCTCACGGATTCCGATTCTGAGAAGCCAGCGCTGCGTGTTCTCAAATCCGCGTCTTCGCCAGCCAGCGTTCGTATGTAGGTATCAGAAGCGAATCAGTCGTCAATCTCTCCGGATGCGGATACCGCGTCATACGCTTCGCCCTCATAGCTCCTATATCGTTAATCGGTGTCCCTGTTGATCCTCGTCGGTGCTATCTGTATCCTCCTGCAGCTAGCGTCCGGGAGATTTGGGCCGGGGGGCCGGTCGCAGTATTCGTACGCTCAGGGAGGAATCAGAGAATGTCCAGCTATGTCCACTCGTCTCGCGGAATCCGCGCGTTGACCGCCGCCACTGCGGCTGCAGTTCTCGCGTTGGTGGTAGGCAGCGCGCAACCGGCCGCAGCGGCTGCGACCTGCGTGTCGCCAATAACTTCGTGCGGATGCACGATCAAATCGAAGGGGCTCTATGAGGTCGGCTCGGACCTCGACGCCGCGCAGGGGCTCACCGGCAAGGGCGACTGCATCGATATCGCGGCGCCCAACGTGACCCTCGATGGCGAGGACTTTGACCTTGACGGAGACAACACGGGTAAAGTCGGGGTTCGAATCCTGTCGGGCGCAGGAAACGCGGTGGTCGCCGATTTCTTCGAGATCTTTGACTGGAATACCGGAATCGAGGACGACGCTAACAACGCGCAGATTGTAACTATTAACGATGATATCGATCTCAACGGCACCGGCGTGTTCCTCAACGGGGTCAACAAGACCCTGGTCAACGACTTTGATGCCGACGACAACACCGGCGCAGGCGTAGTAGTCACGGGCGGCTCCGGCAATAACGTTGTCGATTTCGATACTGATGGCAACGGCGCCGACGGGGTGCTGATGAAGAATTCCCCAAAGTCCACGATTAAAGACTTTGACTCGAAAGACAATAACGGCAACGGGGTAAACGTCCTGAACAGCAGTGGTATCGTGGTCGACGACTACACCGCCGAAGACAACGGCGCTGACGGCGTCTTCATCAAGAGCACATCCGCCGCGAAAGTGGCCGATGGCGACGCGAACGACAACGGCGGCTCGGGAATTGAACTGGCGAAGGGTACGAAAAGCAAGGTCACGAGTAATGATGCGCTTGGCAACGACGTCGATGGAATCGTGCTCGACCTTGGCTCGACGAAAAATTCCGTCAACAACAACGATGCGAATAATGGGAACGGAAGCTTCGACCTCGAGGACCTCAATCCCAACTGCGATCACAACATCTGGAACGACAATAATTTCCTTACTCGCAACCCGGCGAGCTGCGTGGATTGAGATTGGACTCGCGACCTGGTCGTGGTAACGCGACCGCTCGCGCGATCCGATTGAACCGGCGGCCGCGCCAAATGCTGGCGCGGCCGCTCTGCTTCCCGGCTCGGCGTCGATGGTTGCGCCGGGCCACGACCGACGACGACTGATCGCGCTTCGCAGACAATCTCAAGGATTCGAATTTGAGAAAGGCGGCAGCGCTGTGTGGAACGGCACGATAGTCTGATGGCATACTCGGGGCTCGCCGCGGAGAGGTGGCCGAGCCCGGTTTAAGGCGCACGCCTGGAACGCGTGTAGACTCGAAAGGGTCTCGGGGGTTCGAATCCCCCCCTCTCCGCCATCGAGTCGCAGCGTTCTGGCTTCTCTTCGACCGACCCTCCAGAAAGTGCCCTTTTGCGGGCCTTTCGTGTGAATTCACGGTTGGCGTGGCACTCGCAGAGAGTAAGATGTTTGCGCTCTCCGCGAAAATGAGCCACTTTTCTCTGCTCGCGATTCCTGCGAGACCCTTTCCGCAATCATAAAGAGACGTTGCGATCAGAACGACTTCCATCCGCCCAACCTGATCACGGGGTCGACTCCCATCATTGAGCTGCTCTCTATCATGCGCGATTGGCGCTTGCGGTGGGCACAGATTCGATTCGAGGGAAACGGACCCACAGCATAGTCTCGTCAAAGCTGTGCGCAGTCCAAAGCAAAGCGTCCGCGGAACGCAATCAGGGCCTTTTCTTGCCGAAGGCTTTTTCGCGATAAGCGGCCGCGGCGGCGCGCGACTCTTCCTCGCCGAACGAACCGAGCAGCACGTCACCGTCGGCGAACGATGTCGTTCCCGCGGACATCGCGCGCACAACCGAATTGACGTGCTC
>DATDGX010000136.1:0-11480 GCA_036521875.1 Binataceae bacterium (SeqCode) | reverse complement strand
GATGTATAACGCCGACGGACAAGCGACGATTTATTGTTCGACCCAGGGCTCCTTCGAAGTGCGCTCGCTCAGCGCCCAGGTGCTTGGCGTGCCGGTCGGCAAAATCAAAGTGGTGCCGGCGGAGATCGGCGGCGGCTTCGGCGGCAAGACCACGGTCTACCTGGAGCCGCTCTCGGTGCTGCTCTCCAAGAAGACCGGGCATCCGGTGAAGCTGGTGATGTCGCGCGCGGAAGTGCTGCGCGCCAGCGGCCCGACCTCCGGCTCGAAGATCAAGGTCAAGATGGGCGCGACCAAGGACGGCAGGATCGTCGCCGCGCAGATCTGGTTGGCCTACGAGGCTGGCGCGTTCCCCGGCTCGCCGGTCGGCGCGGGCGCGATGACCATTCTCGGGCCCTACAATATCGACAACCTGCTGATCGACGGCTACGACGTGGTCGTCAACCGGCCGAAGACCGCGGCGTATCGCGCGCCGGGAGCTACCAACTCGGCATTCGCCGGTGAGACCGTGGTCGACGAGCTCGCCGAAAAGTGTGGCATCGATCCGATCGACTTTCGCCTCCTCAACGCAGCAAAAGAAGGAACCCCGCAGCCGGTCGGACCGCCGTACAAGCGGATCGGATTCATCCAAACCTGCGAGGCGATCAAGAACAGCGAGCACTACCGCTCCAAGCTGAGCGGCAAGAATCGCGGACGCGGCGTCGCCACCGGCTTCTGGTTCAATGCCGGGATGCAATCCTCGGCGACCGTGAATATCCATACCGACGGAACCGCGAGCGTGGTCACCGGCTCGCCGGACATCGGCGGATCGCGCGCCTCGATGGCAATGATCGCAGCCGAGGTGCTCGGCATCCCATTCGACGACGTGCGCGCGATCGTCGCCGATACCGATTCGGTTGGCCATACCGACGTGACCGGCGGAAGCCGCGTCACCTTCGCAACCGGGATGGCGGTCTACGAAGCGGCGCAGGACGCGGTTCGCCAGCTTCGAGAGCGCGCGGCCAAGGTCTGGGAGAAAAAACCCGACGAGGTCGAGATGGTCGACGGAATGTTACGCTCCAAGGCCAACGGCGTGCCCCCGATGTCGATCAAGCAACTCGCGCCGCGTTTCGCGCGCACCGGAGGACCAATTACTGGACGCGCGAGCGTCAACGCGCGCGGTGTCGGTCCGGCGTTCGCGACCACTCTAGTGGACGTCGAGGTCGACCCGGACACGGGCAAAGTGCAGATTCTCCGAGCCACCGTCGCGCAGGACGCCGGCAAAGCGATCCATCCCAGTTACGTCGAGGGTCAGATGCAGGGCGGCACCGCGCAGGGAATCGGATGGGCGCTCAACGAGGAATATTTCTACGACGACAAGGGCGTGCTGCGTAATACCGGGTTGCTCGACTACCGGATGCCGACATGTCTCGACCTGCCATTGATTGAAACAATTATCATCGAGGAGCCGAACCCCGGGCATCCGCTCGGCGTGCGCGGTGTCGGCGAAGTTTCGATCGTACCGCCGCCGGCCGCGGTCGCCAACGCGATTTATCGCGCGACCGGCGTGAGGATGACCGAGCTGCCGATGTCGTCGGGGCGGGTCATGAAAGAGATATTGAAGAAACGCGCTGCGGCGGAGACGCACTCGGCGGCGGCGGATTGAATTGATTTGAGGTAACCAAAAGAAAAGGGGCCGGACCACGATGGTCCGGTCCTTCTTTTTTTTCCGATGGCGATCGCGGTTATACCCGCTCTGCTCCGCAAGCTCACCAACGGCCACGAGCGCGTCGAGGTTCGCGGCCGCAACGTCGGCGCGATCATCGCCGATCTCGATCGCAAGTTTCCCGGAATCGCTGTGCACCTAATCGACAACGGCGAGCTAAAAGGATCGATCGCGGTTTCGATCGACGGTGAAATTGGCACTGGTGGCTTGCTCGAGGCAGTTGGCGAATCGAGCGAAGTACATTTTCTGCCAGCGCTGGGCGGCGGCCGCTCCTCCTAGGCTAGAAAAGACTACTGAGAGCACTAGCTAGTGAATGGTAGAGTTGGGTCAGAAGAAATAATAGCAGGCGAGAGGAGTCAACGGCGCGAACGCCCTTCTGAATTTTGCTCTTAATTTCGCTTCGAAAATCGTTGCAAGTCGCTAAAAGTTAAGTACAATAGATGCGCTGGCCGGGGTTTGCCCCCCTTTTCCCGGTTGGCTATGGGCCGGACGGAGCGATTCGTCTGGCCCTGAATTTTCTGAACGATCGTTTCGATCTTGCGTCAACTGCTTCGCATCAACCCCATTTACGCTCGCTCCAGCTCGACTTCGGAGCCGTGCGCTATCCGCACTTGCGGACCCCAGCACGTCTAGCTGAAAATTACCTCGCGCACGTGGGCAGTGTCGTTGTACTCGCGAACCTGAGCTATCTTGTCGCCGGCGAATCGGAAGTACATGTGATACCGGTTCGCGTACTTCCGTCCCTTATCCGTAATCGCATCTGATTCGGCCTGGATAGCGACGTGATTCCCCTCCGCGATCACGGTGTGGATCCTCATGTTGAGCCCGTGCGGAAATGCGCGCCCCAACGTGGTGGCCATCAATTTCGTCGCCTTCTTGCCGTGGAGCGCCGGAACCTGCTCGAGGCGGCCCATCGGATCGAACTCGAAATCGTCGGTGACCATCGCGGCCAGCGTCTCCGCCTCGGGCCTTTCGAGGGCCTTGAGGAATCTGATCGCGAGTTCCTTTTGTTGGTCGAGTGTCATGGCTTGCCCGCTCCTCCGCGGAAATCTCGAATTAGCACGCGCCTCGCCGCACCTGCAAATCGGAGCTCATCTATGCGAGTATCCGAGCGTGCACGCTCGTGCCGACCCGCAGGCGGCATTCAACCACGAGGCTTAATCATGAGAGGAACCGTCTTTCACGGCCCGCACAAAGTAAGCGTCGAGCGCGTTCCGGATCCGGAACTGAAGGCGCCCGGCGATGCGCTCGTCCGCATTACGCGCGCCGCGATCTGCGGCTCTGATCTTCACTTCTACCACTCCGAGATGGGGATCGAGCCCGGCTTCGTGCTCGGTCATGAGGGTGTCGGCGTGGTCGAGGAAGTTGGCCGCGGCGTGAACCGCCTCAAGAAGGGACAGCGCGTGGTGGTCTCGGGCTTGGTCGCGTGTGGTCAATGCTTCTATTGTCGGCGCGGACAGCCGTCCCAATGCGCGGAGTCAGGGGCCGCGATCTTCGGCTATGGCAAGAACTCGGCGGGCACTCTCGGCGAGGTCGGAGGCGAGCAGTCCGAGGCGGTCGCGGTCCCGATGGCCGACTACACCTGCTATCCGCTGCCCGACGCGATCGACGATGAGCGCGCCGTGTTCCTCGCCGATATCCTGCCGACCGCGTACTTCGGCGCACTCAATGGCGATATCCGCGCCGGCGACACGGTCGCGATTTTCGGATGCGGCCCGGTCGGGCTGTGCGCCATTCTGGCCGCGCAACTGTTCGGCCCGGCGGAGGTGATCGCGGTCGACAGCCTCCACTACCGGCTCGACCTCGCGACCAGGCTTGGCGCGACCGCGGTAACGCTCGCCGAGGCGCATCAGAAAATCCTCGATGCGACCGATGGCCGCGGCGCCGACGTCACGATCGAGGCGGTTGGCAATGAGGGCGCTCTCAACTCCGCGTTCGAGAATGTCCGCGGTGGCGGCACCGTCTCGATGATCGGCGTGCTGATGCTTCCCAGCTATAGTTTCCCACTGGCGCTCGCGTTCCGGCGCGATCTGACTTTCCGGGTCGGACTCGCGAATATCAACGCGCATATTCCGCGCCTGGCAAGCCTGATCGCCAGCGGCCGGCTCGACCCGCGCCCGATCATCAGCCACGTGCTGCCGCTCGACCAGGCCGCGCACGGCTATGAAATTTTCGACGGTCACAAGGAAGGTGCCATCAAGGTGTTACTCAAGCCGTAAGTCGCCCGCCAAAAGAAAACTCATCAGCGAGGATCCAGAAAATGTCAGAACCGGTGGTCAAAGTACGAATCGAGGGCGAGCTCGCATACGTCGCGCTCAATCGCCCGGAGAAGCGAAACGCGATCAGTGGCGAAGTGTTGCGCGCGATCCCGGAAGCGATCGACGAGGCCGACCAGCCGCAAGTCCGCGCGATCATCCTCTACGGCGAGGGCCAGGTGTTCTCCGCCGGAGTCGATTTCACTTCGCTCGGCTCTGACAGCGGCGGGCGCGCCGGCGCCGGTCCTGATATCGCGCGCTTCCGTCATTTCATCGGGGTGTCGCAGGCCGCACTCAACCGCCTTGAAAATGTCGAGAAGCCGGTCATCGGAGCGCTCCACGGCTACGTCGGCGGTTTGGGCCTCGAGCTTGCGCTCGCCTGCGACGCGCGGATCGCGGCGACGGGCACTCGCCTCGGGATGCCCGAGACGCGAATCGGGCTGGTGCCGGACGTCGGCGGCACCACGCGCCTCACCAGGACGGTCGGCTACGCGCGCGCGAAGGAACTGGTGATGACGGCGCGGATGATCGACGCGGTCGAGGCGGAGCGAATCGGCCTGGTGAATCGGGTGGTCGCGGCCGGCTCGCAAATCGCGGCGGCCGAAGAGCTCGCGAGAGAGATCGCTCGCAACGCGCCGCTCGCGGTGGGACTCGCCAAGCGGATCATCGACCGCGGCCACAGTCTCGACAAGATGACCTTCATGGAACTCGAGGCGCTCGCGCAGAGTTCGCTCCTGCTGACCGAGGATTTCCGCGAAGGCGCCGCCGCGCTCGCCCAGCGCCGCGATCCGGTCTTTAGGGGGCGCTGAGCCGGATCTCGAAGCCGGCCTCGAAACTCTCACCGGGCTTGAGGGTCAGCATGCCGGCCGCGACGCCGCGCACGGCGAGATTGAACGCGTCGGGCGCGCAGGTGTACGGCTCGAGCGCGATCACGCCGCGATCCGGCGGAGCATAGACCACAAACTGTCCAAACGCTGGATCAGCGGACACTTCGAGCGCCATGCCGAGCGCGGGATCGACCAGGCGCGCGCGCGGCGGCGCGGAGCCGCCGGCATTCACCGGGGCGGTCGACTTTTGCATCTGAAATGCATCGTCGTAGGTGTCGGCTCCAAGTGGCCGCGCGCGGCGCAGATCGAACCTACCGGAGAGCGCCTGCGGCCGTCCGCTGGGAATCAGGCGCGAGTCGAGCGGCCACCGCGAATCCGCGCAGAGCTCGAGGGTCACCGCGCCGCGATTGCCGCGCGCGCTCGGCGGCAGATGGAAATACGGATGCGCGCCGAACCCAAACGGCATCACCGCGTCGTCGGTGTTGCGCACCGAGGTTTTGATGCGCAAGCCATTGCCGATTTCATAATCGATCGCGAGCACGAAAGCCCACGGCCATAGCCGTGCGAAGTCGGCGTCGCTTCGCGTGTCGAACTCGGCGCGCACGAAGAACGGGCCGCGCCGCGTCACATGAAATTCGCGATTGTAGGTAAGTCCGTGCATCGCGTGGCCGCGCGGTTCGTTGACCGGCAGGCGATGCTCGCGGCCGGCGAACGTGAAGCGCCCGTCAGCGACTCGTCCAGGCCATGGGAAAAGAATCGGAATTCCGCTCGAGAACGGATGCGCCCGCCATTCATCGGGACCGGCGGGACCCGCAATCACTTCGAGCGAGCCCACCTGGTAGCCCAGGCATTGGCATCCCGCCTGCGGAACCAGCGTTGCGCGTTCGCTCTGAGCTTCGAGCGTAATCAGTTCCACGCGCGCACTCAAAACAGAGTAATGCGGCTGCGATAGTAACGCTTGAAAGAAGTAGTATGTCTATGGCGCGCGCCAATCGCGCGCCATGTCCGGGGCGATGCTCTAGTCTCGCGATCGGCTGTCGCGGCGCTCTCCTCCACCGCCTCCCCCACCACCGCTTCGCGCCTGCGCTTCATTGACCCGGATCGCGCGACCCTTTATTTCCCTGCCGTTCAACTTCTTGATGGCAGCTTCCGCGGCTTCATCCGACGCCATTTCGACGAAGCCAAACCCCCGCGAGCGATTGGTCGCCCGGTCGATGATGACTTGCGAGCTGTCGACCTTGCCCGCCTCTGCAAACGCGTCCTGCAGGTCCTGGTCAGTCACAGTCCAAGCCAGATTCCCAACGTACAGTCTGCGGCCCATTAGCCTCTCCTGGCGCTCCCCATATACTTCACTCCGTTCGGACTGCCCGCATATTCCGGCATTTCAAGCACTCGCTTTCCTATGCGGTATCAATAAGTGGAGCGAACCGGGCGCGCGCATCTAATCCTGAATCCCGAATGCTTATACCATCGCGGCACTCTCAAACATAGCTCTTTGTTTAAAGTTATGTCCTCAATCCCTACGGCGCTAACTATCGGCCCACAGCCGATTCGCAGCGCTCCGTCCTGGCTAGAGTCCCCATCGATAGTCCAAGCGGCAGTAGTCACGAACGAACCCGGTTTTGACGCTAGCGTGGGCGTCCATCATTGCGGGAAACTGCGTTTTAGCTAATTAGAAATACCGCCGGTGGTTTCCGACCGCTTAGGCCAATTCGGCGAAGTATTGAGAAAACTCGCTTTGTGAAAACGTCATTAAGCTAGATCGGCTGCGGAACCCCGAGAATCGGGCCTGCAGTGTGCGGGAACGCTGATCGCTAGACCGATACAGGTCCGTCCATTACACAGTCGGCGACCGAACGCCTATGCCCATTTCGACTGATCGTCCCACAAGCTCGATGTGAGATCACTTGAGCATGGCCATAAAGGGTAACCGGAGAAATCACTATCGGGAATACTCATGCCGCGATGGAAGGGTAGCTGTAGTCATTGAGTGCACGAATGCCAGGAGCGGACCGAACTGGCGATCGAACTGAGCAATTGCGTCGGCGCGCATACTCGTAGTAGTAGTCGGCTCGCTCGTGTGCACTGAAATGGAAAATGCCAAACTATGAAAATCCGATAGTCGGTTGCGTATACCCATCGCCGTCATGTTGGTAGTGATATTGAGTATCTCGTGCTTGTAGTTGACATTCTTCTTGTGTAGCGTTGAATCTGTTTCACATTCCGGCGAGAATCGACAGAAGGAGAGTGAGTAGATGCCACGACGGAAGAAAGCTGCCGGCGGGATGAAATCCGCTTTTCGTCAGGTCCAACAGCAAGCACGAGCATTACTGGGGAGCCTGCAAAAAGAAATTCGCGGCAAAGAGGCCGAGCTCACTCGGCTCAAGAACGAGCTATTGCGGTTGGGTTCGTTGGTCGGACGCTCGCACGGTGCAACGCGGAGTGCAGCTCCCGCCAAGAGCGGCCGCCGCGCCGCGCGGGGTGGTAGAGTCAACTGGCGCACGGTGCTCACCCAGTTGCCGAAGCAGTTCAAGGCCTCCGACGTGCGCAACGTGCGCGGCTTGAAACAAAAACGTCCCTCTGAGATTTTCGCCGCTATTACGCGATGGATCGACGGTGGGATGGCGAAGCGCAAATCGCGCGGCTTGTATGAGAAGGCGTAACCGCCGCCCAGTTGCTCCGCCCCGCACGTTCAGTTCCAAATCGTGAGAGAGGAACGGTGCGGCATAGCCATGCCGGACCGCCTTTTCTTGTCTCTCGGGTGCGGAACGCACTGGATATATGGATTGCCGAGCGATCGTCCGCATCGATGTTTCGTGGCTATAGTTTATATGGAAATAGTAGTCGACTTCCTATTTGACTAGGAAATCGCGGCGCCGATCATCAAGCCAACATGTCAGCTAATACCGCAGTAAAGACGATCGAATGGCGCGCCGATAGCGTTCGCATGATCGATCAGCGACTGCTGCCCGCGCGCGAAGTAATTCGTACCTACCGCGACTATCGCGGTGTCGCCGAAGCGATTCGCACGATGGTGATCCGCGGCGCGCCGGCGATCGGAGTCGCTGCCGCAATGGGAGTCGCGCTCGGCATCAAAGGCGCCAGCGGCGAACGCGCTCGCACCCGCTTCGCAAGTGTCGCGAAAACTCTCAGGGCGACGCGGCCCACCGCGGTCAATCTCGCATGGGCCGTCGCGCGCATGGGCCGCATCCTCGAAGACAACTTGTCACTCGACGCGAACAAACTCTTTCGGCGGATGCGCGAAGAGGCGCTAGCGATTTACGAGGAAGACCTCGCGGCAAATCGCGCGCTGGGGCGTTTCGGCGCTGAACTGCTGTCCGACCCCAGCACCGTGCTGACGCATTGCAACGCGGGCGCGCTCGCAACCGCGGGCTACGGGACCGCGCTCGGTGTGGTGCGGGCGGCGCGCGAGGCCGGGAAAAAAATCGAGGTCTTCGCCGATGAAACGCGCCCATTTTTGCAGGGCTCGCGCCTCACCGCGTGGGAACTACACAAGGATAAAATTCCCGTCACCGTCATCGCGGACAGCATGGCGGCGACCGTGCTCGCGCGCGGAGACATCGATTGCGTGATCGTCGGCACCGACCGCACGGCGGCCAACGGCGACGTCGCGAACAAGATCGGCACCTACCCGCTCGCGGTGATGGCGCGCCGGCACAGTGTGCCGTTCTACGTCGCCGCGCCGCTGTCGTCCATCGATTTGGACTGTTCGAGCGGCGCGTCGATTCCCATCGAGCAGCGTTCGGGCCGCGAGCTCACGGAATTCGCCGGCAAGCAAATTACGCCGAAGGGCGTCGCGACCTTCAATCCCGCGTTTGACGTCACGCCCGCGGAGCTGGTGACCGCGATCATTACCGAGCGGGGGGTCGCCTATCCGCCATTCGGCGAAAGCCTGCGCGCACTCAAGAAGAAAGACTAGCTCGCGGGCGCGCGACTGACGCGTTATTCGACGAGATGATCCAGGTATTCTGAGAGGCCGTAGCCGACCTTGTCGCCCCAGCGCCACTCAGTCATCCCTTCGGCGATACGCGTCACCGTCCCGGCGCGCCGGTTGCGAAGCGGAATCATCGACAGTACCTTGCCGGTAATTTCGAGTGGCGCGCCGCCCTCGTCAGTCTCGCAGGTCACCTTGATTCGATCGTGGAGCTGCTGTTCGCCGACGAACTCGGTCTCCACGTTGACCTTGCGGATGTTCACATGAGGGCGACCCTTGCGCGCGATGAAGCCGCCGGGATGCTCAGTGCCGTCGCGATTCGCGGTGATGGTCGCCATCGCGCCGAGCGTTTCGTCGAAGTTCATCGTTAGCCATCGGTATGACTTGGGTGCCTGCCAGTAACGCGGTCCCCAGCTATGATCGCGAAGCCCAAGGCCGTCGATCTTGATCTCACGCTCCGCGCCGTCCGCGCCGATCACGAGTCTGCCGACCGCGCGGCCGTGCTGCTCGAAATGACCGCGCGCGAACTCGGCGGCGGAGTCTCCGTCACGCTTCGGCGACTGCCAGCCCGCGCTGGTCTTCTCTCGAAGTTCGCCGCCCCATCCGTCGGCGATTCCGTAGTAGTCGAGCTCGAGCCGGACCGCCGCGAATGGGTTGGTCTTGAACGCCTGGCTGGGTTCCGCCATCTCCAGGGGGTTTTTCAGGATGCACACGTGAGCGACCAGGTTGACAACATGATGGGCGAAAGGTTGGCGAACCTCGAATTTAAGCCCGCCCGCATTGTGTGATTCGTTGTTTTTTATCTCCGGCCGCTTGAACATGAACCCCACGGTGCCGTCGGGAAGATATAGACAAACCGTCATTTCGGCGTAGCCCTCGTTGGGCCGGTTGCCGAGCCGCGCGAAGCCGCCGATGCGCGCCTTGCGATCGTAAAAGTTGTAATACGCACTCTCGTTGAAGTTCGACTCGCCGGTATTCGGATGCATCAGGTCATCCTGCTCGAGCAATACCACTTTTCGCTCCGCCATCTTGCTACTCCTTATCTTACCACGAATTAGCCACTTAGTATTTCACTTGCTATTGCGTCTCGAGGTAGCGTGGATTCGCGATTCTAAGTTTGTCTTCGACGATCGCGCGGACCGCCTTCATCACCTGCGCGCGCCACGCGCCATGGTCCGCATCGCCGGCGCGGATTTTCGCCGCGAGTTCCTCGTTGAGCTTGACCGCCGCCTTGCGCAAGTCTCCGACGCCGTGCAGGTGCGGCTCGGGATGCTCGAGCAATGCGGAGAGTGCGCGAACCTCGCTGCGCAGCATCGGATCTTCGAGCTGGATCTCGCGCGCGACGATCCGCATCACATTCGCCACCACGCGCGCCTGGAACTGACGCGCGCCCTCGGCAATCGGCACCAGCTCGCGATCGACGAACCTCGCGGCCGCTTCCAGCAATTCGATCGCGGTTGGACGGTCCTGCATAGTAGTAACTCGCTATTCGATCAGATTGAGCAGCTCGAGTTCGGTTTCCGCGGTGCGCCGCCCGATACTCGCAAGCTCGACGCTCTCGACATATCCGTCGAGATGAGTACGCGCCTGAGTAATCGTGATGATACCCCAGCGCAGGTTTCCGAACACTTCCCAGAACCGCACCGCTTCGGGGTCGACCGGCAGGCCGCTCGCCTTTTCATACGCGCGGAAGAAATCCTCGCGCGTGCCCAGCCCGCCAACCGGCTTGTCATCGGCGCCGAAGCGCCACGCGCGCACACACATCCAGCCGAGGTCTTCCATCGGATCGCCGAGATGCGCCAGCTCCCAGTCGAGAATCGAGCGCACGCCCGCGGGCCCGAAGATTACATTGCCGATCCGATAGTCGCCGTGGACGACGGTCTTGCGCGGCGTCTTCGGGACGCGTGCCAGCAGCCATCTGAACGCCAACTCGAAGGCGGGATGCGGCTCGAGCGCGAGACGGCGCAAGTTGTCCTGGTAGCGAGCCACTTCGGTTACGGCCGCGTTGGCGCCGGGCTCGGGCAGAAAATCGAGCTGGTGCTTGACCGGGTCGATGCGATGAATCTTCGCGAGGATAGTAGCCAGTTGCGCGGGCATCACCTCGCGCGCCTTCGCGTAGAGGTCGTCGCGGAGCAGCCGGCGAGCGATCGTCTCACCTTCGACTTTCTCCATGATGAAGAACGACGCGCCGAGCACCGCGGGGTCCTCGCTGTACCAGAAAACTTCGGGCACCTCGACGCCTTCCTGGAATGCGGCGCGGAGCACCAGGAATTCGTGGCGCCGATTGGTGCTGATCTGATGTGCTCCCGGGTCGCGCCGCAGCACCATCGAACGCCGCGTCTGTCCGCCGTCGTGGCCATCGAGGCGCGCATCGAAGGACCAGATTTCTCGCGAGGCGCCGCCCGGCATTCGGCGCAGGTTCTCGATCGCAACGCTCTCAAACGGGCCCTGGATGCGAATAAAGTCGGCCAGGCGGCGCTCGATCTCGATCGGTTCCATCGGTTCCACGATTCGATCCTCGACGGAACTGGTCTAGCACGAAACTTTCGGCGCCCGTATCCGGAGCGAAACTACGCTGGCCGGTCTGACGAGGAAAAGGCGCTGCTCAAATGGCGTTGCCGATGCATTGCATGTCATCGGAGGCATCGCCGGCACTTTCGGCAAGAACGGGTCGGCTCTCGCGTGAGGAGAACCTTGACTAGCTTTCTTTGCGCTCGTTGGTCTTGGCGAAACGCTTGCTC
>DATDGX010000135.1:0-18502 GCA_036521875.1 Binataceae bacterium (SeqCode) | reverse complement strand
CGGTATTTCTACCACCAGCCCCTCAAACTGGCGTGTCTGCCGTTCCACCACCCGCGCGCTGCAACCGGAGCGAGGTCGAGAGGGTGATGCGCCTTTAAGGCGGCGCAACCTTTTTCGGGCGCGGCTATTTGCTCGGCGCGGGAGTCGCCGGGCCGCCCGGATTCGCGGGCGCCACGGGACCTGCGGCCTTGGGCACCATCTTCTGCGGCATCACGCTTCGCGGCGCCGATGAAAACGGACGATCGAAGATGCTGCCGGTCGCGCGCTGTGTCGAAGAGTACGCCAGTATCATCGAAGTCAGAAAAAACACGATCGCGAGCGCGCCGGTCGCCTTGGTGATCACGCTGCCCTGCTGGCTGGCGCCGAACTGGGTCTGGCTCGAGCCGCCGAACACTGCGCCGATATCCGCGCCCTTGCCCTGCTGCAACAGGATCACGATGGTCAACGTGATGCAGACCAAAATGTGAATCGAGATGACTAAGGTGTACATGTTCTACACTTCGACAGAATAGCGCTTCAGGCGATACGGGCCCTTACGATCCGCGCAAACGAGTCAGCCTTCAAACTTGCGCCTCCGACCAAAGCCCCGTCAATATCGGGCTTCGAGACCAGCGAGTCAACATTGTCCGGTGTGACGCTGCCGCCGTACAGGATGCGGACCTCGTGCGCGGCTTCGCGGCCGTAGCGCTCCACCAGTGCACCGCGGATTGCGCCGTGCACGTGTTCGGCCTGCTCGGGCGTCGCGTTGCGGCCGGTACCAATCGCCCATACCGGCTCATACGCGATGACGACGCGGCGGATGTCCTCGTCGGGAACGCCTTCCAGACCCAACTCGAATTGCCGCAGGACCACTTCCACCGTGCGGCCGCCATCGTGCTCTTCGCCGGTTTCGCCGACGCACAAAATCGGCGTGAGGCGATGGCGCACGGCCGATAGCACTTTGCGGCGGATGAGCTGGTCGGGTTCTCCGAAAATGTGGCGGCGTTCGGAATGGCCGATGATGACGTGGCTCACGCCGAACGGCTGCATCATCGGCGCCGAGATTTCGCCGGTGAATGCGCCCTTGTCCTCGAAGTGCATGTTCTGCGCGCCAAGGGCGATCGACGATCCTGCCAGCGCCTGCGAGACCGCGGGAATCAGGATCGCCGGCGGCGCGACCATCACATCGCGGTCGCGCGCAAGCGCGGCTGCGTCGCGATCGAGGTCGGCGCGGATTGCGGCGACCAGCGCACGCGCCTCAAGCGCCGTCAGGTTCATCTTCCAATTGCCCGCGAGCAATTTCCTGCGCATGAGAACCTCCACGCTCGCGGCCCGAATGGCGCCGCAAGCCTTCACGCGATCAGGCTTCCAGCGCCTTCACGCCGGGCAGCTCGATACCTTCCAGAAACTCGAGCGTGGCGCCGCCGCCGGTCGAGATATGGGTGAACCGTTTCGCCCATGGCGCGTCGCCGAGCGCGGCCGCCGTATCGCCGCCGCCGATCACCGACTTTACCCCTTCCAGGTTGGCAAGCGCCTCACCGACTTTTAGCGTGCCGGCCGCGAATGCGGGGATTTCGAAGAACCCGAGCGGGCCGTTCCAGATAACCGTGCGCGCGCCCTTGAGCTCCGCGATGAATGCGTCGGCGGTCGCCGGGCCGATGTCGAGACCCATCGTCCCCTCCGGAATCGTCGTGACAGTGGTGCCGGTCGCACCAGGCTCGGGAGCGGCTGCGACCAGGTGATCGATTGGCAGCACGATCCGCACTCCGCGCTTGTCCGCGTCGGCCATCAGCTCGCGCGCGAGCTCGAGCTTGTCGTCCTCAACGCGAGAGCTTCCCACCGCGACCCCGCGCGCCTTCAGAAAGGTGTATGCCATCGCGCCGCCAATAAGGATCGCGTCGACCTTCGTCATCAGGCTTTTGATTACGCCGATTTTGTCCGAGACCTTGGCGCCGCCGAGAATCGCGACCGCAGGCCGCGCCGGATTGTCGGTCACCGCGCGCAGTGCCTCCAGCTCACGCATCATCAGAAAGCCCGCCGCGCGCTCGGCGATGAACCTGGTGACGCCGACGGTCGAGGCGTGGGCGCGATGCGCCGAGCCGAACGCGTCATTCACATAGGCCTGCTTGCCGCGTGCGAGCTCGTGCGAGAAGTCGCGATCGTTAGCCTCCTCTTCGCGATGGAAGCGAAGGTTCTCGAGCAGAATCGCATCGCCAGGCTTGAGCGCCTCGAGCATCTTGAGGGTGGTGTCGCCGATACAGTCCGGCGCGAGCGCGACCTTTTGTCCGAGCGCGACAGTCAGATACTCGGCGACCGGTTTGAGGCTAAGTTCCGCGCTCCTCTCTTTCGGGCGTCCCAGATGCGAGCACAGGACGGCCGTGCCGCCGTGCGCAAGGATGTAGCGGATAGTATCGAAGCTCGCGTCGATCCGCGCCGGGTCGGCGATCTTGCCTTCTTTCAGCGGCACGTTGAAGTCGCATCGCACCAGCACCCGCTTGCCCTTGAAGTCGAGACGGGTAATCGGAATCGAGGGCATCGCGGCTCATCCTCACTGACGACAATGCCCAGCTAGATCCGGTCGGCGACGTAGGCGGCGATGTCAGCAAGCCGATTCGAGTATCCCCATTCGTTGTCGTACCAGGAGAATACTTTCACCAGCCGCTTGCCCATCACCTTGGTGAGCGGCGCATCGTAGATCGACGATGCGGTGCTGCCGTTGAAGTCGCTCGAGACCAGCGGCTCGTCCGAGTAGACCAAGATGCCCTTGAGCTTGCCCTCCGCTGCGGACCGCATCGCGGCGTTTATCGCGTCGGCGTCGGTGTCGCGCTCGAGCACCGCGGTAAGATCGACGACTGATACGTTCGGCGTCGGCACGCGAATCGCGATACCGTCGAGGCGCCCTTTGAGCTCCGGGAGGACCAGGCCAATCGCCTTGGCGGCGCCAGTCGACGTCGGCACCATCGAGAGCGCCGCGGCGCGCGCACGCCGCAAGTCGCTATGGGGTCCGTCCTGCAGGTTCTGGTCGGAGGTATAGGCGTGCACCGTGGTCATCAGGCCATGCACGATGCCGAAATTCTCGTGCAGGACCTTGGCGATTGGCGCGAGGCAGTTGGTGGTGCACGACGCGTTGGAAATGACGTCGTGCTTTTTCGGATCGTACGCGTTCTCATTGACGCCGAGGCATAGGGTCACGTCGGCGCCATCGGCAGGGGCGCTGATGACGACTTTCTTCGCGCCGGCGCTGAGATGCAGCGCGGCCTTCTCGCGCGCGGTGAAGAGCCCGGTCGACTCGACCACCACCTGGACGCCGAGCTTGCCCCACGGAAGCTTCGCCGGATCGCGCTCCGCCAGCACCTGCAGCGGCTTGCCGTCGACGACGATCGTCGGGCCCTCGGCTTTCACCTGATGCTTGAGCGCGCCGTGAATCGAATCGTGCTTGAGCAGATGAGCCAGGGTGCGAGCGTCGGTGATATCGTTGACGGCGACGATCTCAAGGTCCTTTTTCTGGTACGCCGCGCGGTAAAACATCCGGCCGATTCGGCCAAAGCCATTGATTCCGACCTTAATCGCCAAGGGTCGTATCCTCCCTCAAGGGAATTCGTAAAAGGAACAGTGACCCGAACCTTAGATAAGAGGCGGGCACCGATTCAAGACCGATCTAAGGTTATGATCATCGCGCTAACAACGCGAATCGCGCGTCGCGATCGTCGGTACCGCGGCGCTCACTGGTTTTGACTCACGCGAAATCCGTATAATGAACGCAATTCACGGCTGGTTGGCGGTGTATGCTTCCTCAGGCGAGTGCGGGTTTGGGCGTGGTGGATCTGGTGCTGGGCACGGGACCGGTGGTCGCCGTGGTGCTGTGGATCCTCGTCGCCTTCTCGGTCGGAAGCTGGGGAATCATTCTCTACAAGCTGGTGCAGATTTCGCGCGCGAAGCGCGAGTCGGAACGTTTCATCGCGGTCTTCTGGGAGTCGAAAAATCTCCAGACCATCCACACCGCGAGCGTCGGTCATATCCGTAGTCCGGTCGCGCAGGTGTTTCGTGCCGGCTATCAGGAACTCATCCAGCTCACCCGCGCCAAGCGCCAGGCGGTCGGCGCCGAGGGCGGATTCTCGACCGACCTGGGCGGAGTGGAGAACGTGTTGCGCGCGATGAAGCGCCAGGAGAACGTCGAGCTCACCAAGCTCGAGGGCGGCCTCCCCTTCCTTGCCGCGACCGCCTCGACCTGTCCATTCATCGGACTGTTCGGCACGGTGTGGGGAATCATGACGGCGTTCCTCGGCCTCAGCGCGGCGCACACTTCGAATATCCAGGCGGTCGCGCCGGGAATCGCCGAGGCGCTGATCACCACCGCGATAGGCCTGGTCGCGGCCATCCCGGCACAGCTCTTTTACAACTACTTCACCGCGCGCGTGCGCGTGCTCGCCACCGAAATGGACAACTTCACCGCCGAATTTCTCAACATCGCTGAACGTCATTTCCTTTCCTAGCGGCGCGGCGCAATGGCAGGCGAATCGGGACAGCGCGGGAATCTCGTTTCCCAAATCAACGTCACTCCGCTGGTCGACGTTATGCTGGTGCTGCTGGTCATCTTCATGGTCACCGCGCCGATCATCCAGCAGGGAGTCGAGGTCAGCCTGCCCAAGGTCAAGGCCGATGCGCTGGCGGGCAAGGAAGAGCAGTTCGTGGTCTCGATAACCCGCGACAATCAAATTTATCTCAATGATGCGAAACTCGACGCCGTCGAACTGACCGCGAAGCTGCAAGCGATTTCGCAGGAGCGTCCTGACCGCGAGGTCTTCATCCGCGCCGACGAGCAGGTCACCTACGGAGTGGTGATTCGCACTATGGCCGCAATCAAGGCCGCGGGAATCGAGAACGTCGGGATGGTGACGGAGATGCCGGCGGTCGGCGCTAGCGCGACGGGAGACAAGCCCAGCCGTGGCACGCCAGGACCATAGAGGCAACGCACTGCCGTCGCGCGCGGGATATTTCGCGGCGATCACTATCTCGGCACTGGGCCACGCGGCGCTGTTCGCGCTGGTCTTCTTCATCGCGCCTCGCTACCTGCATTCGGAGGAAGCGGCGCCGCCCGCATACACGGTCAAAATCGTCGACAGCATTCCGGCCGGCGACCTGGGAACGCATCTGCCACGTCTCGCGCCGCGCAAGGCCGAACAAATCGCAAAGGCCGAGGTGCCGAAGCCCGAGGAGCCGGCGGTCGAGGCGCCCAAACCGGAACTCGCGCCCGACACCGACAAGAATGCGGTCGCGCTCGAGACCAAGGTCGCCGAAACGCCAACGCCAACTCCGACGCCCGAGACCGTCGTCGCGCCCACTCCCGAGCCGACCGAATCGGTAACCCCGCGTGCGACGCCCACTCCACGGCCCGCGCCTGCCGCGAAGCGATCGCCCAAGGCCGCCCCGTCGATCGTGATTGCCAAGGCGGAAAAGACCCCGAGCGTCAGTCAGCGCATGGCAAAATTGCGCCAGCAAATGTTGAAAGAGGATCTGAAGCGCGCGAAGGCCAAGGCTGCGGAAGAAGCGGAATCCGACGAAGACGAGCCCGACGAGGAACCGACGACCGCCACCACGGCCAGGCCGAGCGGCGGAGGTCCTGTGGTAGCCAACGTCGCCAGTGAAGGCCACGGCATGGGAATTGGTCCGGGCAGCGGCAGCGCGGGGATTCAACAGGACCTCGATTTTCTGCTCTACTATCAGCAGGTGCAGGATAGGATTAAAAAGGCGTGGACCTTCACCAGTGGCTCGAGCGATCTCACCGCCACGGTGAACTTCGCGATTGGCCCCGACGGCACGCTGACCGGTGTGAAGATCGCGAAAGGATCGAACGACGGCGCCTTCGACGATTCTGTGCTTCGCGCGATTCGCCGCGCCGCGCCGTTTCCGCCGCCGCCCGAGAAATATCGCGACCAATGGGCGGGCGGAATCGAAGCGCTGTTCAAGCTCGGCGAGTTAAAGAGCTAGAATCCTGCTGGACCGGAGTTGGTGATGGAGGTGCGGATGCGGGCCGGACGTCTGAATGCTCTCGTCGTGATGAATTCATCGGCGTTGTCACTCATGTCGATCATCATGAAGCACTTCCTGCTTATGCTTGCGGCGGTCCTGCTAGCCGGCCTCGCGGCGGCGCCGCCGGCGTCGGCGCAAATCAAGATGAGCATCGTCGGTCCCGGATCGCAGCTCTCGAGTATCGCGATTTCAGGATTGAAAAGTCTCGGTGGCGACGACGACCATCGTCTCTCCGGTGCGTTCGTCGCGACCCTCAAGCGCGATCTCGAGTTGTCGGGATATTTTCGGATCATCGACCCGCACGCCTACATCGAGGATCCGCAAACTTCCGGATTCGAGCTCGGCCAGTTCAATTTTTCCGATTGGACTTCGATCAACGCCGACTTCCTGGTGAAAGGCTCGGTGGCCGGCGGAGCCGGCGTGAAGCTGACCGCGTATCTATATGACGTGGCGCAACAGCGCCGGATGATGGGGAAAAATTATAGCGGCGATGCCGGCGACGTGGCGCGGATGGCGCGCCGCTTCGCCGACGCGATCCTCGAAGCGTCGACCGGCCAGCGCGGCCCGTTCGACAGCAAGATGGCTTTTGTTTCGAAGCGCGGCGGCCGTTTCAAGGAAATCTACACGCAATCGATCGACGGCCAGGATCTCTTCCGCTTAACCGACAATCCAACTATCAACCTGTTTCCCTCGTTCGATCGCAGCGCGCGCTACATCCTTTATCTGTCTTACAAGTCGATGGAGCCGGCCTTATACCTGGCCGACCTGAAAGACCGGAATGAAATCCGCCTCACGAGCACGCACGGCCGCGTGATCGGCGGCACCCTCTCGCCCAACGGCGAATCCGTCATCGCCGCGGTCGAGCGCGATGGCGCGACCAACCTATTTCTGCTCAATCGGCAAGGTGGCGAGATTCGCCAGCTCACCGACACGCGCGGCATCAACGTAAGCCCCGCGTTCTCGCCCGACGGCGACAAGCTTGCGTTCACCTCCGATCGTTCCGGGAGTCCACAGGTGTACACGATGTCGATCGGCGGCGGCGAGCCGCATCGGATAACCTACAGCGGCAATTACAACACCACGCCTGTGTTCGCGCCCAAAGGCGACCGGCTCGCGTACCAGAGCCGCACCAGCGGCCGCTTCGACATCTACACGATAAGTCTCGGCGGTGGAGAGCCGCTCAGGCTCACCGACGGCGTCGGCTCAAATGAGTATCCTTCGTGGTCGCCCGACGGCCGCTATCTCGCGTTCAGTTCCACTCGTGGCGGGCAATCGCGAATTTATATTCTGATGGTCCAGAACCAGAAAATTATTTCCCCATTAACGGAGGGTCAGGGCGATGACAGTTGTCCATCGTGGTCGTGGTGGTTGGGTGATTAGTGCGGTGACTAATGTTAGTCGTGGGAATGGCGCGCGAGTGGCGCTCTGCGGCGCCGCGGCCCTGGTGCTGATCGGTACCCTCGTGCTTGCCGGATGCTCGTCGAAGAAAGCCCAAGGCCTCGGACCCGAGGGCCAGGCAGGCCAGCTCGGCGAGAACGGCCTCGGCAAGTCTTCGCTCGAACAAAACATGAGCGGCGGGCTCGGCGGCGCGGGCGGACCGCTGAGCGATATTCATTTCGGCTACAACGAATACACCATCGAGCCGCAGGATGGGGAAGTGCTGCGCTCCAACGCAAAATGGCTGAATGATCACGCGCAGACCCGCGTGCAGGTCGAGGGCCATTGCGATGAGCGTGGGTCGGAGGAATACAATATCGCGCTTGGCGCCAAGCGTGCCCAGTCCGCCAAGGATTACCTGGTGACGCTGGGTGTTTCAGGCAGCCGGATTTCGACGATCAGCTACGGTAAGGAGTTGCCGCTTTGTCAGGAACACGATGAATCCTGTTGGTCGCAGAACCGCCGCGATCACTTTGCCGTCTCGCAATGAGGACTCCCGCAGTGACCCAACCCGTATTTAACTGGCGCGCCGCGCTGGCCGCGTGCGCGTTGGTGGCGCTGGCCGGATGCGCCTCGACCAACGACATGACGCAGGTCAACCAGAACCAGTTCGTGCTGCGCGGAATGATCGCGGCCGACCGGCAGAAGATCGATTCGCTCGAGAACCAGATCCGCCAATTGAACGATCAGATCGCGGTCATCAAGCACGGCAGCGAGGCCGGCGCGGCAGGCGCCGATCAAAATTCGCCCAACGCGCGGCTCAGCAAGCTCGAGGCCGATGTCGCCGCATTGCAGGCAACCAACGTCGCGAGTGCCAGCGCCCCGCCGCCCCCGGTCGAGGGACCGCCCGGCGAAGTGCCGCCGCCGGACTCGCCGGCGCCGCCACCCGCAGCGGTGGCGATGCCGGAGTCGCAGGCGACGTGGCCACAGGATCTCGATCAGGAAATCGAGGCGGCCAAGTCATCGCGGGCGGATGGAATCAAGATCTACCGCCAGGGACTCGACTCGATGAAGGATGGCAAGTACGCAATGGCGATCGGCCAGTTCGCCAAGCTCCAGCATAGCTATCCCAAATCCGACCTCACCGAGCCCGCTGAATATTTCGCGGCCAATGCGTTGTACGAACTCGGCAAGTACGATCAGGCAGTGCTGCAGTTCAACGACCTCGTGATGCGCTCGCCGAAGGGCAAGTACGCGGGCCAGGCGCTGCTGCGCGAGGCGCAGGCGTTTCTGAAGCTCAACGATCGAATCGATGCGCGCTTGACGCTACAGAAACTGTCCGCCGACCACGCCGGGACTCCCGAGGCCGCCGCGGGCAACACAATGCTGAAAGGCCTGGTGAACGATTAGCGTCGCGCCGGCTGCGCGCGAGCGTCAACACGCCAGGCTCCGCGGTATGAAAGCACCCGACACGCAGGCCAGATGGAAATAATCCGCGATCTCGATACGCTCGCACGGCATCCGTTTCCAGTCGCGACGCTTGGAGTTTTCGACGGCGTCCACCTCGGTCATCGCGCGATTCTGAAGGCGACGATCGATCGCGCGCGCGCCGCCGGCGGCACCGCACTCGCGCTCACCTTCGATCCGATTCCTGCCAAGGTCCTGGCGCCGGACCGCGCGCCGCCTCTGATCCTGCTGCCCGACGACAAGCTCGAGCTGCTGCGCCTGTCAGGAATCGACGGCGTGATCGTGCTCAACTTCACGCTCGCGCTGAGCCGGGTGCTGGCGCGCGAGTTCGTGCGCGACTATCTGTTGGAAAAAATCGGCGCGCGCGAAGTCGTGGTCGGACACAGCGTCAGCTTCGGTCACGATCGCGAGGGCAACGCCGCCGTGATGGTCGAGCTGGGGCGTGAGTTCGGCTTCGACACCACGGTAGTTGGGCCGGTGAGGGCCGGCGGCATCGAGGTGAGCTCGACCAAGGTGCGTGAGTTGATTCGCGCGGGCGACCTGCGCGGCGCCGCGAAGTTGATCGGCCGCTACCACTTCCTGCACGGAGCAGTGGTGCGCGGCCGCGAGCGCGGCAGGACTATCGGCTTCCCCACCGCCAACCTCGCCAACGAAACCGAATGCGTTCCGCCCGACGGCGTGTACGCCACTCGCGTGATACTCGCCGACGGCGCCTATGCGTCGATCACCAATATCGGGATGCGTCCGACCTTCGCCGAAAAAATCCACTCGATCGAGGCGCACATCTTCGACTTCAATCGCGACCTCTACGGCGAACGCATCAAGCTCGAACTGATCGAGCGGATCCGTCCGGAGCGCAAGTTCGATTCCGCCGAGGCTCTCCGGAGCCAGATTGCCCTCGACCTGAGCCGCGCCCGCGAAATCCTTTCCGCAGCCTGAACCGCTACAGCTTCGCGGCCGGCTCCACCCATTGCTTCGCGATGTCCTCGGCCCATCCGGGAATCTTCGCGGGATCAGTCGGCGGGTTCGCGAGGATCACGACTTCATCGACGCCGGCGTCGCGATAGCGCTTGAGATCGTCGGCCACGATTCGCTTTGTGTAAGGCGAGACGATTATTTCTATCTCGCTGGGGTCGCGGCCATTCTGCCGGATGAGCGCGCGCAGCTTCTCAATCTTCACCGCGGCCTCCGCCGGATCCAGGTTGAAGCCGTACCATCCGTTGCCGTACTCGGCGGTCCGTTTCAAGGCCGGCGTGCTCTCGCCACCGAAGATGATCGGCAGCTTCGCGCCCTGCGGCGGCTTGGGAAAGCTGTGCACCGCGTCGCAGTTGACGAACTCGCCGTGAAAGCTCACTGGATCCTCGTTGCCCCATAGCTTGCGCATCACGTCGATGCACTCGCGGGTCCGCTGCCCGCGCCGCTCGAACGGAATCCCGAGCGCCGCGAACTCCTCGGCGCTCCATCCGATTCCTACTCCGAGCGCGAAGCGGCCGTCGGCCAGGCGATCGAGGCTCGCGATCTCCTTGGCGAGAATGAGCGGGTTGTGCTCGGGCACCAGGCAGATTCCCGTGCCGAGCCGAATTTTGCTCGTCACCGCGGCAGCGAAAGACAACGTGATAAACGGATCGAGCCAGTCGGATTTCGGTGGCGCCGGGAACTCGCCGCTCGATGCGTACGGATATTTGGAATTCTGCCGATCGAACAGCACGACGTGCTCCGCGACCCAAATCGTCGCGAATCCGGCCCGCTCGGCGTGCTGTGCCACCCCGCGGATAACGCCAGACGTGACCCCGGTTCCAATTCCGATCGCGAATAACCCTATCTTCACAGTAGCAACCTCACCTCTCGCGCGTGCGCGCGCGTCAATTCGGCTTGACGAACTTGAGGATGAAGCGATCGACCTCGTCGCGATGCTTGAAGACCAGCCATGTGCGATCGTCCTTGGGATTGCGGAGCGCGCTGGAGGCCGCTGCCAGCTTGAATCCCGCCTTCTCGATGTCCTTGACGACGAAGTCCTCGTCGATGCGGTGGATCGTCGTCGTGTCGCGATCGCCGGAACCATTTTGCGCGCTGTTATCCACGATCCCGTAGACGCCCCCCGGCTTGAGCGCCTTGAACACCGCGGCGTTGACGCTGTCGCGGTTCATCTTGAGCCCGACCATGTCGTGATAGTTGAGGTTCATTACCACCGCGTCCAGCGAGCCGGGCGGCACCGGCAGCAAGTCGGGCGCGTCGAACGCCTTGTCGACTTCGACCACGTTCTTGAGATCGGGACTCTTGAGCCTCGCATGCCACGCGTCGCCGACCTTTTTGAAGCGCTCGGGGATCGGCCCGTTCTGCGAATATACGGTGCCGGCGGGGCCGACGATTCGCGACAGCACTTCGGTCGTGTAGCCGCCGCCCGCCCACAGGTCCGCGACCTTCATCCCGGGTTGGATGCCGAAGAACGCCATCACCTGGTCGGGCTTCCGCCCCGGGTCGAGCTTCTTGTCGTCGGCGGGACGATCAGGAGCGTTGAGCGCACTGCTGATCGGAGTGGGAATCTGGGCGGCCGGGAGCGGCGCGGTTTCGTTGATTGCCGCTACGGCCGGAGGAACTTGTGCGCCGGCGCCGGCCGGAACAAATGCGCTCGCCGCCAGCGCAAACGCCGCCATCAGCAAAACTCTTAGCTGTCGATGTAGATGTAGAACTCGATGGCGTGTCTTCATTTCCGATCCCGTCCTTTCCAAAATTCGATTCTGGTTCTTGATTTGGCACGCGTCGCTGTGTCCAGGCGGCGCGAGTTGCCACTGCTAACACATCGCTTGCAAAGTGGGCAACGCCGCGCGCGAGATTAGAGAAGTTGTTGAGCGGAACGGCGCCGCGGACTCAATGCGAAGCAGCGGCAGTCTGCGGAGGTGGCGGCCCCACAAGTCGTACATCCGCGTGCGCCCAGGCCTTCCGGAACTTCGCTTCCACTTCAGCGCCCTCGCGGTTGTCCCCGGCCGCGCGCAGGCACAACAGCAGCCCGAACAGCGAGCGGCCATTGTCGGGATCGCGCCTCAGATCTTCCCGGAAGACGTGTTCGGCTAGTGCGACTTTGCCTTGCGCCAACAGTTCCATCCCCAGCGTTTCGCGCACCGGGTAGTACCACGACGGCGGCTCCTCGTAGCTGAGCGAATCCTGGATCGCAACCGCCTCTTTAAGATGACGAATCGCGTCGTCGCCGCGTCCCTCGGGCGACGCGATCTCGCCCGCCAGGACGGCCGAGGCAAGACCGAGCAAACGTTTTGCCGAGTTGAAGCCGACCATTCGGTTCGCCGGCACCTGCGCCGCGAGTTCGTTTAGCTGCTTCGCTTCGTTCTCGGCTTCCGGGGACTGCCCCTTGCCCGCGAACGCCAGCCCGCGCGCGTAGTGCCACATCGCGGTCGTATATTTCAGATCCTGCGGCGGCTCCGGCTCGCTGAGGATTGCATTCCATTCCCCGAAGCGCGCTTCGGCGAATAACAACGCGGGCTCCGCGCCTTCCGCCATCGGCATCTCGCGCGCCACCGCGGGCGGCGCGACCGCCAGCAGGTCACGCGCCGCCGCCGCCGAGCAGCGCCGATTGCCCTCCATCAAGCACGACGCGAGCAGGAACTGGATGTTGTGGGTGTAGTACATCATCGGATAGATGCCCGACGGATGACGGTCCAGGATGTATTCGCGATCAGCGTTCATCGCGGCTTCGTTCGCCTGGGCCGCCTCCTCGTACTCACCGACCCGAAAGTAGATGTGCGACGGCATGTGCACGATATGCCCGGCTGCGGGTGCGAGAGCGGTCAGCCGGTCCGCGCTCTTGAGCGCGCGCTCCGGATTTGGCGACGCCTCCACGGCATGGATGTAGTAGTGATTCGCGCCGAGATGGTTGGGATGTTTCCTCATCACCTCTTCGAGCGTCGCCACGATTTCCTCGGTGCCTTCGACCGGCCTTCCGTCGTGGGTCCATAATTCCCACGGATGCAAGTCCATCATCGATTCGGCGAACAGCGCGCCCGCGTCAGGATCATCCGGATATCGATGCCATACTTCGCGCATCGCGTTCGCATACGCCTGCTGTTGCGCCAGCGTCATCTTGCCGTCGCTCGTGTAGCGCTTGGCGAGCGCGTCGATATAAGCGCGCTCGTGCTCGCTCGCTTTGGGAGCCAGCGCCTGCGCTTTGATGATCGCCGCGTAGGCTTGTTTGCCGCGCTCGGTGTCCTCGGGAAGATTGATGTTTGGGCCGCGCGCGAGAGCGATTCCCCACTGCGCCATCGCGAGCTCCGGATCGAGCGCAGCCGCTTGCCGGAACGATCCTACCGCCTCATCATGATTGAACGCGTAGACGAAAGTGAGTCCTTGGTCGAAGTACCGCTGCGCCCTGGGCAATGTGGTCGTGACGGCGTGATGAAGGTTGCCGAGGCCTTTGAATAACGGCTCAGGATTCGCGGCCGCAGCCGTAGTGGCGGGCGAAGACATTGCGGACGAAGACGCGACGGCAGGCATCGGCATCGTCTGCGCATCCGCAGGGGCAACGGAGATCGAAGCGGCCAGGACGAAACCGGGGAGCAGCCATGGGAGCGGGCGGCAATTCTGGCGCCGACGAGGCATCAGCCGAGACCTCCGATGCGTCACTGCTATCACGCGCGCCGAGTTAGAGAAATGCACCGCTTGCGCCGGAACACAGATGGCCGCCACCGCTGGCGGCGCAGCAAAGATAGCGTCAAGATATTCGAGGCGCACTCGCCGCCACGCAATGGTTTCCCCGAGCGAAGCAAAATCCCGCGAAAATACCATCGACGGTTCGCCCGGTTTCGATTCCTTGCGCGTAATCGCGTTCGAGAGCCGGATGGCCGCCGAAGTAGCGGCGATGATCGAGCGGCGCGGCGGCAACGCGATCGTCGCGCCCTCGATGCGCGAGGTGCCGCTGGAAGACAACACCGCGGCGCTCGAGTTCGCGGAACGGCTCATCGGAGCTTCGCTCGACGTGGTGATTCTGCTCAGCGGAGTGGGCGTGCGCGCGTTGTTCCAAGTGATGGAGACGCGCCATCCGCGCACCGCGCTAGCCGCGGCGCTCGCGCGCACGGTCACCGTCGCGCGCGGGCCGAAGCCGGTCCGCGCGCTGCGCGAACTCGGCGTCGAGCCGACGCTGATGGTGCCGGAGCCTAACACCTGGCGCGAACTGCTCGCGGCGCTCTCGAATCATCTTGCGCTCAAGGGCAAGCGCGTCGCGGTGCAGGAATACGGGGCCTCGAATCGCGAGCTAATCGCGGGTCTCGAGGCGCGCGGCGCCGAGGTGATGATCGTGCCGGTCTATCGATGGACTCTGCCGGCCGATCGCGCTCCGCTGCGCGCGGCGCTCAGCGCGATCGCCGCGGGCGACGCCGAGGTCGCGATATTCACCAGCTCGAACCAGGTCACCAACGTGATGCAGATGGCGGAGGCCGACGGAATCGTGGCCGCGGTGCGTCGCGGTCTGGCCGCGATGGCGGTCGGCTCGATAGGCCCCGTGTGTTCGGAGCAGTTGCGCGCCTACGGACTCAGCGTCGACTTCGAACCCGAGCATTCCCGCCTCGGCCATCTGGTGAAGGAAGCCGCCGCGCGCGCCGCGGCGATTTTGCGCGAAAAACGTAATGCGGCGCGGCGGGTCGAAGTGGTCGAGCGCGAACCCGCGCCGCATCGCGACGCGCTCGCGAATGTGCGCCGCTCGCCGCTGTGGGACCATCCTCTGCTCAAGGCGTGCCGCCGCGAGCCGACGAGCTTCACTCCGATTTGGCTGATGCGCCAGGCGGGGCGCTACATGCCCGAGTATCGCAAGGTCCGCGAGCGCTTCGATTTCATCGAGATGTGCCGGCGTCCGGAAATCGCCGCCGAAGTCACCGTCACAGCGGTCGAGCGCCTGGGCGTCGATGCCGCGATCATTTTCGCCGACATCCTGCTGCCGCTCATCCCGATGGAAGTCGGACTGCACTACGAAAAGGGCGACGGTCCGATCGTGGACCGCCCGGTGCGCAGCGCCGCCGACCTCGAGCGAATTCCCGCCGTCGATCCCGCCGCGCTCGGTTTCGTCGGCGACTCGATTCGCCTGGTCCGCGCCGCGCTGGGAAGCAAAACGCCGCTGATGGGTTTCGCGGGAGCGCCGTTCACGCTCGCGTCGTATCTGATCGAGGGCGGCTCGTCGCGGCAGTACCAGGCGACCAAGACGTTTATCTACACACAGCCCGAGGCGTGGCATCGCCTGATGGAAATGATCGCGCGCGTCACCGCCGACTATCTCAACATGCAGATTGCCGCGGGTGCCGACGTGGTTCAGCTTTTCGACAGTTGGGTTGGAAGCCTCGGCCCCGACGACTACCGCCGCTTCGTACTGCCGCATACCGCGTCGGTCATCAGCGCGATCGCTCCCGGCGTGCCGGTGATTCACTTCGGCACCGTCACCGGGAACCTGCTCGAGCTGATGCGCGAGGCGGGCGGCGACGTGATCGGCCTGGACTGGCGCGTCGATCTCGCCGAGGCGTGGGCGCGGCTCGACTACGGCGTCGCGATCCAGGGCAACCTCGATCCGATCGCACTGTTCGCCGACGTTGCTGAGATTCGCGCGCGCGCCCGCGCGATACTCGCGCAGGCGGGCGGGCGCCCGGGCCACATCTTCAACCTCGGCCACGGGATCCTGCCGGAGACTCCCGTCGATCATGTCATCGCGCTCATCGACGCGGTGCACGAGATGAGCCGGAGATAACTGCGCATGAGTGCGGCGCGCGGGTGCGACGCAGTTCTGCTGGTGGGCTTCGGCGGTCCGACGCGGGCGGACGAGATCCGTCCGTTCCTCGACAACGTGTTGCGCGGGCGGCCCGTTCCGCGCGAGCGCTACGAGGAAGTGGTTCATCACTACGAGCTGCTCGGCGGCCGCTCGCCGTACAACGATCTCACGATGCGACAGGCCGACGCGTTGCGCGCGATGCTGGCGAAGAGCGGCGTGCCGATTCCCGTCATGGTCGGGATGCGCAACTGGGCGCCATACATCGCGGACGCGATGCGCGAGCTCACGAGCCGTGGCGCGCGCCGGGTGCTCGCGTTCATTTTGGCGGCGCATCGATGCGAGGCGAGCTGGGAGCGGTATCAGGAGACGGTGCGAGACGCGGGCGACCAGGTTGACAAACCGACGCCCGAGATCGTCTATCCGCCGCCGTGGCACGGTAATTCGCTTTTCATTCGCGCCGTCACGGCGCACGCACGCGAAGCGATGGCGAAACTCGATGCGAACGATCGTACCCGCGCACATCTGATTTTCACCGCCCACAGCATCCCGATCGCGATGGCGGCGGCGAGCGCTTACGTCGATGAGGTGACGGAGTCGTCGCGGCTGGTCGCGGCCGAACTCGGCGCCCGCGCGTGGACGCTCGCGTTTCAGAGCCGCAGCGGCAGCCCGCGCGATCAATGGCTGGAACCCGATATCGCGACCACGATTCGCAAGCTCAACGGTGGCGCCGCGGTCGTCGTGCCGATCGGATTTCTATGCGACCACGTCGAAGTTCTTTACGATCTCGATATCGAAGCGGCGCAGATCGCGCACGAGGCTGGAGTCACGATGGTGCGCGCGGCGACCGTGGGCGATCATCCCGCGTTTATCGAGATGATGGCGTCTATCGTCAAGCAGAGCTGACGCGGGTGACGGAGCAAGGCTGCGGACATCAGATCCAAATCGCGGCGCGTGGCAGTAATCGGAGGCGGCATCACCGGCCTCGCCGCCGCGTTCCGGCTGCGTGAACTGGCCGCGACGCGCGAACTGCCGCTCGAAGTAACGGTGCTCGAGCGCGGCCCGCGCCTCGGCGGTCCGCTCCGCACCGTTCGCCGCGGCGGCTTCGTGATCGAAACCGGGGCCGACTCGTTCCTCTCCGACAAGCCCTGGGCCGCCGACCTCGCGCGCCGCCTCGGCCTCGAGACCGAGCTGATTCCGACCCGCGAGGAGTTCCGCCGAACGCTCGTGGTCCGCGCCGGGCGGCTGGTGGAAATTCCTGACGGATTTTCGCTGCTCGCGCCGGCGCGGCTTGGCCCCGTGTTGCGAAGTCCACTGTTCAGTTTCGGCGCGAAGATCCGAATCGCGCTGGAGCCGTTCATTCCGCGCCGCATCGACGGCGCCGACGAGAGCCTCGCCTCGTTCGTCACGCGGCGGCTCGGGCGCGAAGTTCTGGAGCGCGTCGCGCAGCCGCTCGCCGGCGGAATTTACACCGCCGATCCGAATCAGCTCAGTATCGCCGCAACCACGCCGCGCTTCGTCGATATGGAGCGCAGCTACGGCAGCGTGATTCGCGGACTTCGCGCGGCGGAAGAGACGCGCGCGATGCGCGGCACCAGCGGCGCGCGCTGGAGCCTGTTCCTGAGCTTGCGCGGCGGGATGGAGTCGATTGTCGAGGCGCTTGCGACGCGGCTTGCAGGATCGATTCGCTCCGGCGCCGAAATCGCGAGCGTCGCGCGCGAAGATTCCCGCTGGCGCGTCGGACTCGCCGACGGAACGACGCTTGATGCCGACGCGGTCATCTGCACCGCGCCCGCGTATACGGCGGCGCGCATTCTGAGCGCGCTCGAGCCGAGCCTAGCCGCGCGCCTCGCCGAAATAAGTTATGCGTCCGCGGCGACCGTCAACCTGACCTTCAACGAGCGCGACTTCCCCGTCCCGCCGCGGAGCTTCGGCTTCGTGGTGCCGATAGTCGAGCGCCGCAAAATAATCGCGGGCAGCTTTTCGAGCCTCAAGTTCGACGGCCGCGCGCCCGTGGGCAGCATCCTGGCGCGCGCGTTCATCGGCGGCGTGTTACAGAGCCAGATGATGCAGCTTGGCGACGATGAGATGGTTGCTGCGGTGCGTGAGGAATTTGCGGCGCTCCTCGGCGTCCGCGCCGCGCCCGGCACCGTCGAAGTCCAGCGCTGGCCCGACTCGATGCCGCAATACAAGGTTGGACATCTCGAACGGGTCGCAGCGATCGAGCGAATCGCGGCCGGTATCCCGAATTTCAAACTGGCGGGCGCGGCCTATCGCGGGGTCGGCATCCCGGACTGTGTGCGCAGCGGAGAGCGCGCCGCCGAAGAGGTCTTCACGGCCATGGCGGCCCACGCGGCGGAGGCATGAGCAGTGAGCGTCGAACCGACCGACTCGCTGGCATCAGCGGCGCGATCGCCGCGGGTGATCGCGCACGCAGACATGGACGCGTTCTACGCGTCGGTCGAGATACTCGATAATCCCGCGCTGCGCGGACTTCCGGTGATCGTCGGCGGCCGCAGCGCGCGCGGTGTCGTCACCTCGGCGTCGTACGAGGCGCGCAAGTTCGGAGTGCGCTCCGCGATGCCTTCCGCGCAGGCGCGCAAGCTGTGCCCCGACGGCATCTTCGTGCCCGGCCGGATGGATCGCTACCTCGAGCTGTCGCGCCAGGTGCAAAAAATCTTCGGGACCTTCAGCCCGGCCGTCGAACCACTGTCGCTCGACGAGGCGTTTATCGACCTCACCGGCACCGAGCGCTTGCTCGGCCCCGCGCTCGACGCGGCGCGGGCGCTCCGCCGCCGGGTGCTCGAGGAAACCGGCCTGGTGGTGTCGGTTGGCGTGGCGCCGACCAAGATGGCGGCGAAAATCCTGAGTGACCTCTCGAAGCCCGACGGGCTT
>DATDGX010000134.1:0-31367 GCA_036521875.1 Binataceae bacterium (SeqCode) | reverse complement strand
CGGGCCTCTGGGCGCCACATCTTCCGCCGGAGTATGGTGGCGCCGGCCTCGGCTTCCTCGAGCATGCGTACATGAACGAGGTGCTGGCCTACAGTATGGGAGCGGCGGCGCTCTTCGGCGTGGTCGCGCCCAACTCGGGGAACCAGCAGATCCTGCTCAAGTACGGCACAGAGGAGCAAAAGCAGAAGTGGCTGGTGCCGCTCACCGAGGGCAAGATGGAGTCCGGCTTCTCCATGACCGAGCCCGACTCGGCTGGCTCGGATCCACGGTCGATCAAGACCACGGCACTCCGCGAGGGTGACCAGTGGGTGATCAACGGGCACAAATGGTTCACCTCAAACGGGTTTCGCGCCGACTTCCTGATCGTCATGTGCCGCACGGAAGGGAAGGGCGACGACAACGGCCGCATGACGCAGATCATCGTGCCCAAGGACACGCCGGGCGTTCGCATCGTGCGCGGCGTCGAGATCTGGGGCCGGCCGAGCGATCACTGCGAAATCGTCTACGACGACGTGCGCGTGCCGCTCGCTAACCAGCTCGGTCAGGCGGGCTCGGGCCATCAGGCCGCGCAGGATCGTCTCGGCGCGGGGCGCGTCTATCACTGCATGAACTCGATCGGGCAGATGTGGCGGGCCTTCGACCTGATGGTCGAGCGCGCCACGACTCGCGAGGTGCACGGCGGCAAGCTCGAGACCAAGCAGTTCATTCAGGGGTTCATCGCCGACTCCTACATCGACATCCAGGCGGCGCGCTTGATGACCATCCACTGCGCCGAGCGCATGGACAGCGGCGCCGACCCGCGCACGGACATCTCGGCGATCAAAATCTTCGTGCCGGCGGCCTACGAGCGGGTGGTGGACCGCGCGATTCAGGTGTGGGGCGCGGCGGGCGTCTCGGGCGACCTGCCGCTTGCCGCCATGTACCAGGGCGCCCGGACGCTGCGGCTCGCAGACGGCCCGGACGAGGTCCACAGGATCCTGATCGCGAAGAACGTGCTGGGACGGTATCACGCTGGGGAAAGCTGGGACTTTGGAAACTGACCGCGAGCGTCGCCACCGGTATGGCACGAGGAGACGAACGAGGCGATGACCGCGAGCTTCAACGCATCCGCCAAAGGCGAGCGCCAAATCGAAAAAGGAGCGAGCGATGAAACACGGGAAGGGCCTGATTCCGAGCCTTGACCGGCGCGGCGCGCGCTCCAACCAGAAGCCGGGGTCGCGCTCAAAACACCGGAAGCAAGCAGTCAGCGGACACGCCCCACTACCGCCGCGCGGCGCCGGCGGCGCCGCAAGATACCACGAATGCGGAGGTCCCGTGCGTTCCGAATCGGTTGGCATTGCGATGCAGTGACCCTCCGTTCGGGCTGGCAATTTGATCGCACGGGCTTCGCTATGTTATGTCTAGCCTGCCATGCTATCGCGCATGAAGAGCTAAGGGTGCGCTCCGTTGCCCATCGGCGCAACTGACTTAGGCGCAGCGCGAAAAACGCCGATTGCACCTTTGTAGGGGTGCGCCATCGCCTGGTCGAGGAACTGATAGTCGCCGGGCTGCGGCACTCGAAATTCAAAAACAGCGCCGTTGCTAGGACCGACCTCGAAACTCGGCAAGTCGCGCAGAGCGTCGGCCGGGTTACCGCTGCGATATACCGTGCTGAAGATGGTTCCGTTTACATGGAAAATCGAGACCAGGTTCGGACCGGCATTCGCGAAAAAGATGCGCACCAATTCGCCAGCCTTTATGCCGATCGGGTGCTCAACATCGAATTTGTCGATTGCCCCGTTGAACACTACGAAGTCGGGTCTCGCGTCAATCATTGCCTGGCTGTTTCCGGCGATTAGGCCATTGGAATCGGGCGCGCCGTAAAACTCTCCCTGAACGATCGTCACCTCGTGCGCGTCGCCATTGGGCCATCCGTGTACCGGTTCTACGATCATCATCCCGTACATTCCGTCGGCGACATGCCTTAGTACTGGGATCGCGCTGCAATGATAGACGAACACCCCAGCTATTTCAGCGTGGAACGTATACTTCACTTCAGCATGCGGATCGCCGCTGAAGTGATCTGGCGCAATCTGGGCAGCGTAGACATTGATGCCGTGAGCGCTTGTCGTATCGTTGACAAGGTTGATTGTGATGTCATCACCTTGACGGACCCTGAGGGTCGGGCCCGGAACTGTGCCATCGTAGGTAGCAGCCCTGTATTTCAATCCCGCGCCGATATCTACCGTCTTGTCCTGCACCTTGAGCGTAAAGACTCTGGCCGCTGGCCAGACTGGTTCCACAAGGCCGGGAGCGACTCCGATCGCAACCATTGCTAGAAGCGCTCGGTAAGCGATCTTCAGCATCATCTAATCCTCGGAACTCGGCCAATGCGCCGGAACTGCTGGGACCCGCAGGTGCGCGACGCAAGGACCTGCGGACGGGCGTCCACACCCGGAGCAACGTGAACCATCGCCGGGATGAGATCGTTCCAGTTGTGGGCTACGGCTTTTCTGCAGAAACCTCGGATGTATTGCACGAGCTCGCGCACATCTCTGTCGCTGATTCCGGCCGCCCATCCAGGCATCTCATCGCTTATGCCGACTGCGGCGCCGCCGTATTTTATTGCGCGGAACAGAACATCGTCGGAAATGTTGTTCATGACAGTACAGTCCTCGAAGGCGCGCGGCCTTCTGCTGAGGCTAGCGCCTTCGGGACCGTCGCCTTTCCCCGTTAGTCCGTGACAGCTAGTACACAAGGTCAGATAGGTGAGCTTCGTTCTCGTTGATTCCTGAGCGCGCGACAAATTCGGGTCAGACGCAACGAGCAGCACCGCAATGGCGAACATCGCAATTGGGTACCTCACGGACGGCTCCGAACGCATTTGCAGCAGGATTGGTGGACGCCGGCAAGCCCTGGGATCTCGTTCGTTCCTTGTTCGATCAACGACATACGACCGTCGCGGAACAGTTTTCTCGATGAGAGAGATCCCATGCAGATCGCTCCTGAATGTCTCGTAAGTCTCTGCCTTCGCCGTCTGTATCCTTCGCGTATTTTCTCCATGAATGAAGACAGGCAGAGTTCAACCAACTCGAAATCCCCTTCAACAGGGAAGTTGCTATTATGTAACCCACTCCGGTACGGGCCGGGGCTCAGGGAACCACGGACTGCTAGCCGTGATGATGCCGATCGGTCTCCCGTTGACAACCACGGGCAGTGCGTCTGTCTTCGGCGAAATTCCCCTGCCTTCATCCTGGCATCGGCGCTGGCCAGACTATCGCCGGGCTCCACCGTAACTGGTTTTTCGTCATACACTCCCGGACCAGCATTTCTACCTTCCTTCGAAATTCGCAATGAGATGGCTAAAAACACCGCAAGAATGAGGCCACACTTGTCCTTGTCAAAGACGAACAAAAGACAGCGCCAGGGGTTGCGAAAGATGGTTCTGACCGACATACTGTGAGTCCCTTCGCTACTTCGGCCGCAGCGCCGTGGAATCGAGGGTAGGATCCTCTGGTCACGCGCGATGTGCACCTTACGGCCGGGCGCACGCATAGTGATCGAGACTATTGCACCTCCATCGCTACGAACGGCCGGGATGTTCTCCGCAGGCGTGATGGTAGTTGGCTGCGGCTGAAATGGCACAAGTTTTGGGCGTCTTTCGATGAGATCGGGACTATCGTGACACCGGAAATTCAAATCTCTCCCTAGCTCCGCCGAGTCCTCGCTTCAGAATTCAACGCACACGCGCGCAATTTACCACGCGTGTGCGCGGGAATTTGAGAACCGCGCGACACCGGAGATCCAGGCTTGCGGTCGATACGCGGCCCGAGCGGCGATTTTTCTCTGGTCCGAGATTAGTCGGGTGTCACGGCGAGAAAGGCCGGCCGAGCCGAATCAGGATCTTCGGGGAAGCCGGCACAATCGTTGATCAGCTGCGGTTGGTTCGAGAGGGAGCCAAATCGATGGAGCGGCAGCAGGGTTTTCCTCGACGCGACGGCCGCTTCGACGAGTTGCTCGCCCGCAAGGGTTGCGATTCCGTCCTCCACGGGCGGCGGGGCTGAGCGCGCGAGCGCACTCCGGTAACGAAAGACCGGGATCGGCGGCTTTACGTCGCCTCCACAGGGCCGAAGAGTTTTCTACAGCAGATCTCTGCCGGAAATGGAGGTAGGGCATTCCAAAGTCCATCCTAATGGCGCTTTAGGAGCCATCTGAGTGGAGCGAAAAGACCCAGACAGCCGCTGTTCAGAGCCTCTCCGGCATATATGCGACGCTCAATGCGTGGAGTTCCGGCCGCGATATCAAAGAGGCATGAGAAATGCGTTCTTCTGTTCGCAGCGAATAGCCCAAGAGGGAGGAACTGCATATGAAGTTCGGGATGCTGCATTTCTTTGAACATCCTGCCGGAGGCAAGAGCGAGCGCCAAATAGTCAGAGAGCAGCTCGACTGCATGTGCGCGGCCGAGGACATGGGCTTTGACTCCATCTGGGCACCTGAACACCACTCCACCGAATATGGCTTCAGCGCGTCACCTATGGTGACGCTGGCCGCCATCGCATCGGTTACGAAACGGATCCGACTGGGGAGCGGAGTTTTGGTTCTGCCGTTTAACGACCCGATCCGTGTGGCCGAGGAAGGAGCAATGGTCGACCTGATGAGCGACGGCAGGCTCGACCTCGGGGTTGGGAGAGGCTTCCAGCAAATCGAGTACCAGGGTTTCACTGTCGATCAGTCCAAGTCGCGCGAGATTTTTGACGAGGCTCTCGAGGTAATTGTGCGCGCATGGACAGAAGAACCGATGAGCTTCAAAGGAGCTCATTTCGACATTCCTCAGCAGTCGGTCCGTCCCAAGCCCTTGCAGAAGCCCCATCCCCCCATATGGATCGCCGCAATCAGCGATCCTTCCTTCGAATTGGCCGGTAGGTGGGGGTTCAACCTGCTCTGTTCACTCGTCTACGGCTTCAAGTCCGACCGCCTTCGCCAGCTTCTTGCGGACTACCGTGATGCTCTACGCGACAAAGGACATGACCCAGATGAGCGCGAGATCGGTGCCTTGTGCATGGTCTACTGTTCCGATTCGACGGAACAGGCTCGACAGGATTTCGGTGCTCCCGTCTTATGGTACTACCGAAACATTGCGAAGCTAGTGGCTGCTCCACTCAGCCAGCCCCCTCGGGAGGGATACGAGACCTACCCGAGCATTAGCAAGGCGGCGCGAACTGTGCAGTGGGACGAGCTGCTCAGCAGTGGTACCTTGATATGTGGAAACCCTGAATCGTGCATCCGGCAGATCGAGGACCTGCAAACGAAGTACGGGTTTACTCAGATACTGTGCTGGACAAGGTTATCCGGTCTTGAGAACCGAAAGGTTCTAAGAAGCATGGAGCTTATGCAGAGGCATGTGATCCCGTACTTCAAACGCCAGGCTCAAGATACCCGGCGGGCTGGCTTGCGTTCCCCATAGTTGGATGGAGGGCGCATGCACGTAAACATCCAAAGCAAGACCACGGAACTCGGCCACGTCGCACGTCGCGGAATTCATCGGCGGTGCGGAAGCGATGAAGGATGGCTTGGACGAATGTACGTGCGCAGGACAGAAACGGCGGTTGGCGAAGTGGCCGGGAAAGTCGGCACGTGGCTCTGCGTTATCTTGGCTGCGGCTATCTCCGTTTCCTGGGCCGCAGAAGCGCCGAACATCGACGCTGGTGGCACGATAAAAGGATTCGTCCGAATCGAGGGAGAGCCGCCGAAACTGGCGCCGCTGAAGATCAACAAGGACACGGACATCTGCAAAGAAGTGCCCAACGAAACCCTGGTCGTTGGCCCCGGGAAGGGCGTGCAGTACAGCGTGGTCACTGTCGAGGGCTTGCCGAAGAAGGCGGAACCACCTGGCGCCGATCAGATCTCCACCGTTAACCGACTCGACAACAGGGGGTGCCGGTTTGTCCCACATGTACTCGCGATGGAGGTGAATCAATTCCTCGAGATCGACAATAGTGATCCGATTCTGCACGCGGCGCACGCCCTCTTCCATGAAGGGCAGCCGCAATTCAACGTGGGTCTGTATCCTGGGAGGATCGTCCACAAACCGATCGTGACGACGGGCCCCGTGAAGGTGATTTGCGAGGTGCATCCGTGGATGACTGCCTACGTCTTCGTCGCGGAGAACCCGTACCACGCTGTCACGGACATCTATGGAAGGTATGAGATTCGTGACGTACCCCCGGGGACGTACTTAATCAAGGCCTGGCATGAACGCCTGGGTACGCAGGAGCAAAAGGTCATAGTCACAGACGGCAAAACGACGGAGACAATATTCACGTTCAAGCCCGCCGGGAGTGCGAAGCAATGAGGATAACTTCCCTGCTGTTGGCTGCCGCTCTGTCAATTGGCAGCAACATGGTCGCACTGGCTGCTAGTCCGGATTCAAATTCAGGGGCCGTCGTCGGCACCGTCACTGTTGGCGGACACCCGACCTCGGACGTCGTCATTTCGCTGGAGGGGATCCCGCCCGATAGTGAAAAAAACCCGCACCCGGCTGCATATCAAAAGCAAGTCACGATGTCCCAGCGGGATCTGAAGTTCTTTCCCTACGTCCTGCCTGTCGTGGTCGGAACTACGGTGGAATTTCCGAACGATGATCAGGTTTGGCACAACATCTTCTCGGACTCCAAAGTAAAGAAGTTCGACCTAGGCCTGTATGGTCCGGGCAAGAGTAAGACAGTAACCTTCGACACTCCGGGTGTCGTGCGAATCCTCTGCAACGTTCATCCGACAATGGAGGCTTACATCGTTGTTGAGGATCATCTGAATTTCGCTTCTCCCGATACGAGAGGCAACTATCGATTCGAAGGGATACCGCTCGGCAGCTACCACCTTCAGGTCTGGCATCCGTCGCTCGGCATCAAGACGGAGTCCTTCACGCTGGAGCGGGCTGGCGAGGTGGAGCGGATAGACGTGAATCTCTAGTCGGGAAGATCGGCGCAGATTGCGACAGTATGTATTGGGCTCTCTCGCGACCTTGGCCAACAACAGCCTACCCTGTGAACGCTCGGAGAATTAGTCTGCGGTCCACTCAGTGCGATCGCGGCGTGACGTACGGCCCGCGTCGGGATTACACAGCGCGTCGCAGACGCGATCTAAAAAACAACTACCATGCGGCACTTGCCTCATCGGCACGAGGTTAGCGCCAGGCTTGGCGGATTGCCGGTGCCTTCTCAAAACCTGATCCACGTGAGCGGGAACAATAGTTCGGCCGTTGCGGGAGAGTCACGACCGAAACCCAGGGAAGACAAGGCTTTTTCGGCTGCAAGTCAGCTCCGTGATAGTCGAAATCGCGGGAATTCCCTGTATTTTCTCTGATGATCAGCGAATTTGACGGCGGAGAGCAGTTCGTATCAGACTGCTTCATCCGCCAGCCCGCCTGAGATGTATCGTTTTGACGGAAGGCAAAATGGAGACCCCTGACAAATGCTGGAAGTTTGGCATTTTCTATGTCAACGCGGACGATACGGCGCTGTTTGTAGCTAAGCGCTATGGCGTCGGATACACGCTGAACTTCGGCAACCGATGGAGTTGGGCGATCATGGTCCTGATTCTCTTCGCGGTTACCCTTCCCCTCTTAGTCCCGGTATTCATCATTCGTTCGACCGGGCATCGCTTTCATCTCTAGATGAGCGATACGCAGCCTTCTACCGACAGGTTATCGAGTCAATGGCGCGAATCAATCGGCGTCCGATCATTTTTCCATACTCGAACCTGACCTCGCATTCCGAGTGCTCTGCGGAAGAAGCGTACAAATGGTCGGAGGGTCGCACAGTGTTTGCTGGCGGTAGTCCGTTTCCGCCCGTGCGCTACAACGGTCGCACGTTTGTCCCCGGGCAGGGCAACAATGTCTACATCTTTCCCAGGTGGCCGGATGCAACGCTCTATCGCAAACCCTGGCCGAGCTTGCATCGAACGGTCATTTCGCGCCGACATCGCGGGTTGAATATAGGCGCATCGCATGACTGATCCGCTCGTTCGCATCCTTGGATGGCGCGCGCTGTTCATCCAGGGCGATCCGATGGTCTATGACCGTTTGCGATGGCTCCGGCGCCACTTGTGCTCCGGCCGGCTTCGCACCCTCGACGCCGGATGCGGCAACGGAGCGTTCACGCTTTACGCCGCGCGCATCGGCAACGACGCCGTCGGAATCTCGTTTGACGAGGCGAACAATCGCAAGGCTGCCGCGCGTGCCGCGATACTGGGACTCGGCGGCGCGCGATTCGTCCAGGGCGATCTGCGCCGGCTCGACACGATGCGGACGGAGCTGGGCGCGTTTGATCAGGTGATTTGTCTGGAGACGATCGAGCACATCATGGATGATCACAAGCTCGCGCGCGATCTTGCCGCGATGCTGCGCCCCGGCGGCCGGCTGTTCCTCAGCGCGCCGTATAGCAAATGTCCTCCGATGCGCGGCGACCAGATCTCCGCGGTCGAGAACGGCGACCACGTGCGCTGGGGCTACACGCACGAGGAGATGCGCGCGCTCCTCGGCGCCGCGGGACTCGAGACAGTCACCGAGGAATATTGCAGCGGAGTGGTATCGCAGCGAATCGTCAACCTGGAGCGGATGGCAGCGCAGATAACGCCGGCGCTCGGATGGGCCGCAACCTTCCCGCTGCGCGCCTTCCAGATTGCGGATCGCGCCGCAACTGATGCGCTCGCCGCGCCATATCAGAGTATCGCCGTCGTCGCGGAGAAGCCGAAATAATGAAATCAGCGGATAGCCAGAGCGCCTCGCGCAGAAAGGCCTCGAAATCGACGAAGCCAAAGAAAGGCGCGACCATGACCGAACCAAAGACAGGCGGCTGCCAATGCGGCCACATCAAATACGCGCTTCGCGGAAAACCACTTGGACTTGCCGTGTGTCATTGCAAGGAATGCCAGCGTCAATCGGGAAGTGCTTTTGGTATGAGCCTCGCCGTTCCGAGCGGCGCATTTCAGTTACGTTCAGGCGTGCTGAAGACGTTTGAAGTGAGGTGCGACAGCGGGCGTATCAAGACGTGCGCGTTCTGTCCGGAATGCGGCACACGCATTTATCATCAAACCCGCAACGGCATGAGCGTCAAAGCCGGCACGCTTGACGATACCTGCTGGCTGAAACCCGATGCCCACTATTGGACCATGCGGAAACAGTCGTGGGTGGGGGTACCCGATGGCGTTCTTCAATTTACCGACGACGGTTGATGCGGCTCCCGAGCGAGCGCGGCCGGTCACGTAGATTGGCGCCGAAATCAGGACCCGGCTCGCGCGGCGGTGCGCTTGCCCGCGACGCCCGCAGCGCGCTAATCAGGCTCTAAAGCCTCACTTCATCATTCCGCGCGAGGCGTTTCGCAACGAGATCAGTGAACCGGGCATACCGGGCGTTCAGGAACGCGGCCCGTGCCGTCGTGACGACGCTCGCGCCCGAGGAGGTGCGCGATGCATAGTGTTGCCGAGCTGGAAGCGAGTCCCGAAATCCAGGGCATTCGCAAACTGGTTTCCGACTTCCTGAGCGAATTCATCTACCCCAACGAAAAAGCGCTCGACCGATCCAACGAGGAGTCGGGGCGCCTGCTGAAATCGATCCAGGCCAAAGCCAAGGAGCGCGACCTGTGGGCGTTGGGGCTGCCGAAGGAAATCGGCGGCGGCGGGTTGGGCTTCATGCCCTACGTGTTCGTCAACGAGATCGTCGGGCGCAGCGAATTTGCGATCGCAGGTCTCGGGACGCATTCGGCGCAGGACGCGACGATGCTGCATCTGTACGGGAGTTCCGAGCAGAAAAAGCGCTTCCTGCGTCCGTTGGTCGAAGGCGAAGCCTACCCGTGCTTCTCGATGACGGAGCCGGAGGTCTCGGGCGCAGACCCGACCGGACTTCGCACCCGCGCGGTCAAGGACGGCGACGAGTGGGTTATCAACGGCCACAAGTGGTTCACCAGCGGCGCCAATCACGCGGCGTTCGCGACCGTGATGTGCGTGACCGAGCCGGATGCGCCCGCGCACGAGCGCTTCAGCATGATCGTGGTGCCGACCGACACCAAGGGCTTCGAGATCGTTCGCGTGGTGCCGGTGATGGGCGACACGTTCGGCGGCCATTGCGAGATTCGCTACAACGACGTGCGGGTGCCGCTCACCAACCTGCTCGGGCCGCGCGGACAGGCGTTCAAAATAGCGCAGATGCGGCTCGGTCCCGGGCGCATCTACCATTGCATGCGATGGCTCGGGCAGGCCGAGCGCGCTTTCGAGCTGATGGTCGAGCGCGCGATAAATCGCCAGGCGTTCGGCAGTGCGCTCTCCGATAAGCAGACCATCCAGAACTGGATCGCGGACTCGGCCGCCGAGATACAGGCGGCGCGGCTGCTCACGCTCAATGCGGCGGCGATGATCGACTCGGGCGACGAGGCGCGCGTCGAAATCTCGCTCATCAAGTTCTTCGGCGCCAAGGTGCTGCACGACGTGATCGATCGGGCGATCCAGGTGCATGGGGCGCTCGGCGTCTCGGAGGATACGCCGCTGGCGCGGATGTACCGGCACGCACGCTTCGCGCGGATCTACGACGGGCCCGATGAAGTGCATCGGATGGTGGTGTCGAGGCGGATCGTGAGCGAGTTCAAAAAGGGCCGGAAGTGGGACTTCGGCCGCGGCATCAGGAAGAACAACGGCGCCTCGCGCTGACGAGCGCCGCGCGGGAAAGCGTCACATAAACGAACGGGCGGCTGGGAGCCTATAGCCCGGCCGCCCGTTCGCGAAGGTGTCACAGGATGCAATGCGCGACTGTTGGTGGACGCGATGCCTACAGCGCGTTGACGCCGCGTTCGCCGGTCCGGATACGGACCACTTCTTCCATCGGCATCACGAAGATTTTGCCGTCGCCGATTCGCCCGGTGCGTGCGGCGCGCTCGATCGTCTCGACCACTTGTGCCGCAAGCTCGTCGGCGACGATGATCTCGAGCTTCACCTTGGGCAGAAAATCGACCACGTATTCGGCGCCGCGATAGAGTTCGGTGTGGCCCTTCTGACGCCCGAACCCTTTTACTTCGCTGACCGTGAGGCCCTGCACACCGATACTCGACAATGCCTCTTTGACCTCGTCGAGCTTGAACGGCTTGATGATCGCCTCAACCTTCTTCATATAACTCCTCGGATGCGCGCCGCGGACGAGCCGGATTACCGGCAGCGCCCGCTATACGAACACCATTAACTTCTCCCCCTACCGGCTGCCGTGGTGCAAGCCCCCTTCGCCACAAGCCCAAATCGAGCGTCAAAAAGGTCCGAACACCTCACGCACATGATCGGTATCGCAATACTCGCGAACCTGCGCGATCTTGTCGCCGTCGAAACGGATATAGAAGTGATAGCGGTTCTGGTATTTCTTGCCGTTCGCCGCCTTGGTGTCCGACTCCGCCTGGATGGAGACATGCGAGCCCTCGGAAATGATTGGCCCGAAGCGGAAGTTCAGACCATTGGGCAGCATCTGCTTGAGCTGACCCGCGAATCCCCGCATCCCTTCCTTGCCGCGAATCGGCGCGAAACCTTTCCCGCTCCCCATAACCTGGTACTCGAAGTCACTGCTCACCATCGTTTCGAGGGTGGTCGGGTCCGGGTTTTCGAACATCTCCAGAAATTCTCTCGCGCGATCTTTTTGCTGCTCGGGTGTCATTGGCGCCTCCGTTGCGATGCGTCCAGCTAACCAAAATCCCGACGACCGCGCCAACCGATGGAAGTGGTGAACGCAAGCGCGATGCCAGCGCGGATCGTGCACTGGTGCTCGCAGGACGGGCCGCGCGCGGCCACGATGCTCACCGAAAAGGCGTTCGATTAATTGATAAGCAACAGGTTGATCGGCATCAGGCGGCGTGCTCGGGACGGCCCTTCGGCTTGAACGTTGGCTCCTCGCCGCGAATCAGGCGGCGGATATTCTCCTGATGGCGTAGCAGGACGAGCGCGGTGATCACGATCGCGAGCAGCAGGTAGGGCCGCGGCAAGCCGAGCATCGCGACCGCCGGCGGCATCACGATCGCCGCGGTGAGCGAGGCGACCGACATGATCCGGAATACCGCGAACGCTATCCCGAACGCGGCGAGCGCGAACAGGACCGCGAGCGGGGCAATCGCTATCCATACGCCAAGCGCAGCCGAGATGCCCTTGCCGCCCCGGAACTTCAGGAACACCGAGTAGATCGCGCCAATGAAGGCGGCGAACGCGGTCCACGCAACCACCGGCACGCTGAATCCCGCGGCGCGCGCGAACACCACCGGAATCGCCCCTTTCAGCATGTCGCCGGCAAAGGTCAGCGCCGCCGCACTGGCTCCGCCCGCCCGCGCGACGTTGGTCATCCCGATATTTCCCGAGCCGACCGCGCGCGGGTCGAATCCGCGCATCCGGCCGACGATCACGCCAAAAGGTATCGAGCCGATGAGATACGCGGCGACAAGAAGGATTGCGACAGTAAGCAAGATGGAAATGTCCTCGGAGGAAGGATGGTCGGGGTGACTGGATTTGAACCAGCGACTCCTGCGTCCCGAACGCAGTGCTCTGCCAGGCTGAGCTACACCCCGACGCCAGGCCGGGAGACTACCGTGGCAAATCTATATCACCCGACCTGAAGCCACGCGAGCGGCCTGCGCCACGCGGGCGCGCATTGCAGCGATAATCTTTGCGTAATCGGCGCGGCCGAATATTCCGCTGCCGGACACGAACACGTTGGCGCCGGCTGCTTTCACATCGCCAATATTATCGAGCTTCACGCCTCCGTCGATCTCGACATCGATTTTTTCGAGGCCGCGGCGCTTGAGCTCGCGCCGGATCAGGCGCAGCTTGTCGAGCGCCGCCGGGATAAACTCCTGGCCTCCAAATCCCGGATGCACGCTCATCACGAGAATCATGTCGAGATGTGAGGCGAACGGCAGCACGCGCTCCGCATCGGTCTCCGGATTGATTCCGATCGACGCGCGCGCGCCGAGGCCGCGAATCCGCTGCGCCATAGCGGGAATGTCCGGGCACACCTCGCAGTGGACCGACACTGAATTCGCTCCGGCCTTGACGAACGCTTCGACGTAGCGCTCCGGCTCCGAAATCATCAGATGCGCGTCGAGCGGGAGCCTGGTTATCTTGCGCACCGATTCGAGCACCGGGATTCCGATCGAGAGATTCGGCACGAAATGCCCGTCCATCACATCGAAATGAATCAGGTCAGCACCCGCGCGCTCGACCTTTTGGATCTCCTCGCCGAGGCGCGCGAAATCCGCCGACAGAATCGAGGGGGCGATCCGGTCGCGCCCAATCTGGTCGCGATTGATTTTACTCAAGGGTCCGGCTTTTTTCGATTTCGATATCATGCTTCGCGTCGAGGTCATCGGTCGTGCTTTCCGGGGCCGCGCGGTCGTCATCATTTCTCCGAAGCGAGCAGCCGCTTCACCATCGCCTTGTACTTGCCGGCAACCGGCGAATCGTAAAAGCGCGAGCGCGTGTAAAGCGGATCGCCGGAGTAGAACCATTCGTACTGCAACTGGCGTCCGCCGAACTGCTCGCCCATCAGGTCCCACGCGAGCTTGAACAGCGCGACGCGGTCGCGCGCCGCGATTTCTTTACCCTGCAGAAACTTCTCGAGGTACGGCGCGATCTCCGGATTCGCGAAGTCCCTCTCGGTCGGCGTCATCACCAGACCGCTTCCGCTGATCTCGCGAATCACCTGCGCCGCGCGCATCTGCATCTGCGGAATCAGCACCCACAGCGTCGCGGCGAGCGAGCGATGCGGGAGCTCGCGGGTGAGGCCGTACGCAACTTCCTCCTGCGCCGCTCCCACCAGTCCGCCCACCAGCTCCGCGTTGGCGATCAGCTCCCCGAGCGCGGCGCGCACGTGAATCGCGTCGGCGCGGCCGATCGCCTCGGCCAGAGTGCACGCCAGCCCGGCCATGAAGCGCAGTTTCACGAGACCGCGCACGACGGCCTGCAGCGGAGTGTAGCCGGGCGCGCGCTGCATGACGCCGTTCCAAATCTCGACGTCGCCGGCGATAAACACGCGCTCCCACGGCACCTCAACGTCCTCGAAAACCGCGAGCGCATCTTCCTCATCGAAGCGCGAGCTGAGCGGCCGGTCGAAGTGACTGCGGCCCGCGTCGTACGGCTCGCGGCAGATGAACTTGAGTCCAACCGTCGCGACCGGCACCGCGAAACAGAATGCGTACGGTTCCTCGCCCGGTTTGCGCGGATAGAAAGGACCAACCCAAAGCTCGTTGGCGAACGGCGCCAGCGTCGACAGCATCCGCGCGCCGCGCAGGATGACGCCGTCGCTCGTCTCGCGCACCGGGCGCAGCGCAAGAAACGGATCGCTCTGCTCGGCGGGCCCCTTCGAGCGATCGATTTGCGGATCGACCAGCGTATGCGTCAGGCACCAGTCGTGCTCGCGGCATTCCTCGTAGTAGCGAAGCGCGTTGTCGGCGAAGCGATTGTCGCGCCGGCCGAGAAAGCGGCGCGCCGCGGCGAAGTCAGTCACCAGCGCGTTGCAGAAGTCGGGCAGCCGGCCCATCAGGCCGAAGGTATGCTCGGCGCGGAATTCTTCGGCGCGCACCCGCCGCGCAACCTGCTCGACGCTGTCCGCCATCAGGAAGGAGAGGCTAACCGGGTCGCCGGTAGCCGGCGATGGGTACGTGAGCAGCTCGCGATGCTCGCGTTGCAAATCGTAAAGCGATTTCAGGGTGCCGATGATGCCGCGAAACGGCGGATGCGCAGTGACGTCGCGAATGCGCTCGCCGCCCGCGTAGACGACGCGCCCATCCTCGAGGCTTCGTTCGTATTCTTCGCCGGTGCGGACGCTCATCGCGGCTCCCAGAGCGGTTTGCGCGGCGCAGGCTGCCCGCCTAGCTGCCTTTTTTTTCGGACGCCTGGAGCAGGCCCAGCAGTTCCTGGTAATGCTTCGGCATCGTGACCGTGCCGCGCATCGCGACCGGAATCGGATAGCGCACGCCACCCTTGTAGGTGCCCTCGAGGCCCTTCAACAACTCGTCGACAAATTCCCACGGGCACGCGAACACCATCTCGGTATCCTGCGCCATCCCGAACACACGATCGCCGTTGCACGGGATGATCACTTTCGGCGCGCGTGTGGTCATGGTCTGGATGACGATCTCGGCGCAGTCGAGGCGGCCTCCGGTGGTGCTCTCGATTCGTCCTCCCCGAGTATAAAGTGCGGCGTTGACCAGGCGCATCACCTGCGCGCTGTTGGCATAGACGGCGATCACGTGCGGCTCGAAGGTCGCGCGCGCGATGGGAGCGACGCAGACGTAGTCGTAGGTGCCGGGCTCGAAGCGCCAGGTGTCGGCCTCCAAGCGCGTCGCCGCCGCCTCGCTCTCGCAGTACATCCCGATCGACGCGTAGCCGCGCAGATACTCATCGTTGGCCTTGCGAAATCCGAATGCGATCGCGGAGAGCGGGCAGATGACGTCGTCGCGGCCGACCGCGATTCCCCATCCGTAACGCCGCGCGACACCGATCGACTGGCATACGATCCAATGCTCGCCGAGGCTCTTGCTCGGAATTCTGAGGCCCTCGGGAACTGCCTCGCCGGCGAGGAGCATCCGGATCGCGAGTGGAAATGAGTCGGGCCGCACGTGCCTGCTGAGCGCGTCGTCTAGTTGCTTGAGTTTACCCGCGACCTGCTCGTCCATTGGATCAATTGCCTCCGCGTCCGACTGGGTAAGAACTATCGCATCGGTACGCGCGCGGCAAAGAAGCGCGCAAGAGGCTCATGGTCACCGATTGGGTTCCTGAGGCAGGTTACCGGTCGGGTTCGATCAAATTGCAGGAGTAAGTTTTTATCACCAGCCAGACCCGGCGGCCGGCTACGAGACCCAATTCATCGCGGGCGCTTGGAGTCACATGGACCTCGAAGGTCGCTCCTGATTCGATCGTGAGAGTGACTGTGACGCCTTCGTTGCGAAGGGAAACCAATTTGCCTTGAAAAGCGTTGCGCGCGCTCAAGCCGTGTGGACGCTCAGTCGCTACCATGATGTCGCCGGCGCGGATCGCGATCCGCACTCGCGCGCCGGTCTCGGTGCGGACTAGCGGTACTTCGAGCTCGACGCTGCTTCCGTCCAATTGACAGAGCATCGTTCCCTGGGAGTCGCTCAGTGATCTCACCGTGGCATCGAACACGTTTTCGAAGCCGACCCACTGCGCAATCGTCTCATGCCGCGGCTTGGTGAGTACGTTCTGCGGCGTCCCCTGCGCCACAATCCTTCCGGACTCAATGACTACTACGCGTTCTCCGAGTGCGAACGCTTCCTCCGGCGAGTGAGTAACGTAGAGAATTGGAATTCCGTGCGAAGCATTCCAGCTACGCAGGTCGTCGAGGATGCGGGCTTTGGCGCTCATATCCAGCGCCACCAGAGGCTCGTCCAGGAGCAGCAGCGATGGATTGGTAACGAGAGATCGCGCGAGTGCCGCGCGTTGGCGCTGTCCACCTGAAATCTCATTGGGCTTCCGCGCGAGCAAATCCGCGATATGAAAGGACTCGAGCAGCGCCATCATGCGTGTGCGACGTTCATCGCGAGGTACCTTGGTGATCCCGTATTGGACATTTTGTTCGATAGTCAGATGAGGGAAGAGCGCGAGATTCTGAAATAAGTATCCAAGGTGTCGTTCCGCCGCTGAAAGATTGACGTTGGACGCCGAATCGAACAGCACTCGCGAGCCAAGCGCGATCCGTCCCGCATCTGGGCGCACTAATCCCGCAACGCAATTGAGCAGCGTCGTCTTTCCTCCGCCGGAAGGACCAACCAGCATCGTGAATCCGGACGGAGCGTCGAACGCCGCTTCGATCGAGAAAGTTTTCGAGAGCCTTCTGAGGACGCGCACCGAAAGATGCGCCTCACGAGCTTCATTTGCCTGACCCGCCATCGTGGAGACCAAACTCGAATCCATCGCGGCGCGGGCTACCGGTGCAGCGGCCACACCGCCCAGATGCGGCGGTTGAGCGCGTAAGTGATCGACAGCGTGATGAAGGAAAACGCCATCAGCAGCAGTGCCAGCCGGTTTGCACCGCCATAGTCGAGAGCCTGCACGTGATCGTAGATCGCGATCGATATGGTTCGGGTAACGCCCGGGATGTTTCCGCCCACCATCAAGACCACGCCAAACTCGCCGAGTGTATGGGCGAAGCTCAACACGATTCCCGTGATCACGCCGCCGATCGAGAGCGGCAGCACGATGCGGAAAAAGGTCCTCATCCGCGAGGCTCCCAGGATCGATGAAGCGTTGATAAGGTTCCGATCGACTTGGGAAAAAGCGGCCGCCATGGGCTGAACCGCAAACGGCAGGCTGTAGATGACGGAGGCGATCAGAAGGCCCGGGAACGTGAATGCCAGGCCGTGTCCTGCGAACGACGAGTACCATCGGCCCAGCGGGCTGCTCGGTCCCATCGCGACGAGCACGTAGAAGCCGAGCACCGTGGGTGGAAGGACGAGGGGGAGGGCGACGATCGATTCGACGAAGAACTTCCATCGCCAGCGCGTGAAGCTGAGCCATGACGCGATCGGCATCCCGAGGATCAGCAGAATCACGCAGACCGCAAGCGCGAGCCTGAGAGTCAGGAAGACGGCGCTCCAATCCATCACGGCGAAGTCAGGCGCGTCCGGTTTGGTCGGAGCGCCGGTGAGCTATTTGGGCACCGTGAATCCATACTCCTCCATCACAGCGAGGGTTGCCGGCTCTTTGAGGAACTTCAAGAACTGGTTCGCCACTTCCTTGTTGTGCGATGACTTGAGAATCACCGCGGCCTGGACGATCGAAGGATAGTCGGTCGAAGGGGTCTCGACATAGCGCCCCTTGTTCTTCATCGCGGGCGCGAGCGCGAGCGAGAGCGCTACGATGCCGACGTCCGCGTTGCCCGACTCCACGAACTGCGCTGTCTGCGAAATGTCCTCGCCCATCACCAGCTTGCTTTTGATCTTGTCGTAAACTGCTTCGTGCTGCATCGCGGCGACCGCTGCTCGTCCATACGGTGCGTGCCGCGGATTGGCGATCGCAATTTTGTGGATGCTCGGGTCGAGCAGGACCGCGAGTCCGCGCTTAAGCTCGAGCTTCGAATCGTTGGGGACCCACACCACGATTTTGCCGACCGCATATTCGTAGATGCTGCCGGGTTCTGTCAGCCCAGCCGCCTCGAGTTTCTTTGGGAAGTCGATATCCGCGGAGAAGAAGAGATCATAGGGCGCGCCGTTTTTGATCTGCGAGAAATAGTTTCCCGACGATCCATAGGACGATCTGACGGTGTTCCCGGTTTGTTTTTCAAAGCGGGCAGACACTTCCTTGAACGCAAACGTAAGGTCGGCCGCCGCGGCCACGGTGATCTCACCGGCGCTCGCGTCTTCAGGCCCACACAAGATCGCGAGGCTGAGAAAAGCGCAGATGACGGTCGCAAGGTGGAGGCTTCTGTGTAAGAGATCGTGGCGCACGATTTTCTCCCAGGCTTGCCGCAACGGCGCAGGGCGACCAGGTTGACAAGCGCTGGCCGGCGAACGAACTGTCCGCTATAGCGCTTGTCAATCCGCCCGCATGATGGCATAAGTCGTCTCATCGTAAAACTGCTACCGCTTGAGAGCTGATCGCCGATGAACGCTGGAGAACTGATACGGCGCACGCGCACTGCACGGCGACTTACGCAATCTGTGCTGGCAGCACGCGCGGGCATCTCGCGCCAGGCATTGGGCGCCATCGAATCGGGCACCTATCGTCCCGGCGTGAGCGTCGCGCTGAGTTTGGCGCGCGAGCTCGGCACGAATGTCGAAAATCTCTTCGGCGCAGAAGCTGACGAATCCCCTCGGCATGTCGCGGCCAGTTTCGATGATCGGGACGCGCCGCGTGGCCGCATTTCGCGCACGCGAGTCGCGCTCGGGCGCGTCGGCGGAAGGGTGGTTGCGGTCGCGCAGGTGGCAGCGCGTCTCGCGCTCGCACCTGCAGGAGGAGTGCTGGAAAAAGCCGCTGGCAACCGTGCCGAGGTCGCGACCTTTCTCTCTCGGGACGAAGTCGACTCGACTCTTCTGATCGCGGGATGCGATCCCGGCGTTGCTATTCTTGCCGAATGGCTGGCCCGTCAAAGGTCGCCGGTGGGTGCGATCTCTCTGGCAGGTTCCAGTAGAAAGGCATTGACCGACTTACTCCAGGGACGTGTTCACGCGGCGGGGGTGCATCTGCGCGACGCCAAGAGCGGGGAATACAATCTCGGTCCGGTGCGACAGGCTCTTGGGAAGCGTCGGGCGGTTGTGATCAATTTTGCTCAGTGGGAAATGGGTCTGGCTACAGCCTCCGGGAATCCTCATGGGCTTCGAGGATTCGCAGATCTGGCGCGGCCGAATCTGAAAATTGTAAATCGCGAGCTCGGCTCCGGCGCGCGCGCTGCACTGGACGAGGCCCTCAAGAGCCTGGGCCTGCCCGCGGCTCGAGTCGCAGGCTACAATTGCGAACTCGGCGGTCATCTTCAAGTCGCGGCTGCGATCGCAAACGGGGAGGGCGATGCAGGTGTGACGATCCGCGTCGCAGCGGAGGCTTACGGCCTGGACTTCGTTCCGGATCGCGTGGAACGCTATGACCTCGTGATCCCGCAACGCGAGATGGATTCTGCGCCGGTCGTGGCGATGCTCGACGCTCTCACCTCACGCCGCTTCGCCCGCGAAGTAAGTCAATTGTGCGCTTACGATACCGACCGCATGGGCCAGGTCATTGCTCGAATCAACTGAGTAACTGGATTCGCTCCATTTCCGCGACATGCGGCTGAGCGGTTCGGTGTCACGTCCCTGCAACCAGGCAACGTTCCGCGACCGGGCGATCGGCGATTCGTGCGCGCGTCGCGAATTTCGTCTAATATCTCGAATGCCAGTGATGGCGTTTCTGTCCGACGGCTACGAACTCGGAGCGTAAAGGTTGCTCAGGTCCCGAATCTTCGCATCGAAGATCGTCCCCGGAATCTTCGTATTGATGTTGATCGTCGCGATGGGCACAGCACGGACGGAGGCGGATACCATGGCTCCAGAAATCGCGCGTCCAGGACTACAGTGGTTTAATGTCGCGGCGCCGATCCCGATAGCAAGTTTGCGCGGTCGCGTGGTGATCCTCGATTTCTGGACGGAAGGATGCATCAATTGCATCCACATCATTCCGATATTGCGTGCGATCGAACAAAAATATCCCGAGCAAGTCGTCGTCATCGGCGTGCATTCGCCGAAGTTTGCCAACGAAAAGAACGCCGCCAGTGTCAAGGACGCTATCGAGCGCTACGAGATTCATCATCCGATTATCCACGATCCTAAAATGACTATCTGGAATGCGTATGGCATCCAGGCCTGGCCGACGCTGGTGGTCATTGGTGCGGACGGAAACATTTTGGGGCAGATACCCGGTGAGCCGGATCGTGACCGATTGATCGCGGCCATCGGCGATCTCGTCGACAAATCCGCCAGTGCCGGAACCTTGAAGCCCGCGCGTCTCGATCTCGAGCCGTTGGCGGAACCCAAGGGGCGATTTCTGTTCCCCGGCAAGTTGAAGGTGGTTCCCGGAGCGGCAAAGCGTTGGGCACTTGCCGATGGCGGACACAATCAGATTGTCTTACTTGACGACTATGGTAAGGAGCTGTCGCGCTTCGGGAGCGGTGCCGCTGGACTGCTCGATGGCGCGGCGGACAAGGCACGCTTCGATCATCCGCAGGGACTGATCGCTTCGACTGACGCCATCTTCGTCGCAGATACCGGCAATCATGCTATCCGGAGAATTGATTTGGCGACCGGGGCAGTGACTACTCTGGCGGGAACCGGCCAGCGCGGCAGGGTCTTAGGGAGTCCTCAACCTGGACGTACGACCGCGTTAGCATCGCCATGGGACCTCGAGAAGAAGGGCGACGAACTGTTCTTCGCCAATGCCGGCTCGCATCAACTCGGAGTCTTGAATCTCAAAACGGGCACCGTTGCGCGCCTGGCAGGGAGCGGCGCGGAAGGCCTGGAAACGGGTCCGGCCGCGGACGCGGAACTGGCACAGCCGAGCGGTCTGGCGCTGAGCGCCGACGGAAACATCCTTTACTTCGCGGACAGTGAAAGCTCAGCAGTGCGCGCCGTCACCGTGGGTAACGCTTTCGCAGTCGCGACTCTGGTGGGGGCGGGTCTTTTCGACTTTGGTTGGGTGAATGGAGATTTTCGCACCGCCCGCTTGCAGCATCCGCTTGGAGTTGCTACTGACGGCGATCACCTTCTCGTCGCGGATACCTATAACAGTGCGATTCGTGACTTGGACCTGAGCAACCATGAGGTCTCGGATTTCGACGGCGGCAAATATACTTGCATCGATCCGGTATGCGTACCCACTCGCGAGCCGGCAGGTATCGCAGTCGATAATCGCGACCGGATCCTGTTGGTCGATACCGGCAATCACCGAATTGACGAGTATCGTCCCGCGGCCAAGACTTATCACACCTGGGCGCGGTAACTCTTCGCGGCTGGCGCTCATCGCATACTCGAGGTTCTTCGACTCAGCCGTTCGCGGAACTGCGACGACGCTCGCGTCTTCGGAACTCCAGAGAACTCCTCGAAGGCTAGCTGAATTTTGCGCGTGCGGGGGCGCCTCTTTTACCGATTTGTCGAGCGGGGCAACGCGGCGGTCGTCGCGGTGTGGGATACTCGGAACGGTTAACGAATCAATCTAATGGAACCTACTACTGCGAAAGAATCTACCGTCGACTCCCCGAGCCTCACGATCATAGTTCCGGCACGAAACGCCGCCGCCACGCTCGCCCAATGCCTCGAGTCGATCCTGGCGCAGGCCGGTCGCGATACCGAGGTGATCGTGGTCGACGACAGTTCGACCGACTCTACCGCTGCGATTGCCGCGCAATACCCAGTCCTGCTGATTCGGATGCCCGAGCATGGCCGGGTCGCCGCCGCGCGCAATCGAGCCGCGGCGATCGCTCGCGCTCCGATACTGCTGTTCATCGACGCCGACGTCACGCTGGACGAGAACGTCGTAGCACGAGGCCGCAGTGACATGGCCGAGCCAGGAGCCACAGCGGTCATAGGGTCTTACGACGACGAACCGGCGGACCGCTCGACCATCAGCATGTTCAAGAATCTGGCGCACCACTATTTCCATCAGCGTTCCGGCCCTTACGTCACGACGTTCTGGGGAGCATGCGGATTTATCCGGCGCGACCTCTTTCTCTCTGTGGGTGGCTTCAACGAGCAAGGCCGGGGGGTTACCGACGTGGAACTTGGCTATGGATTGACCGCGCGCGGAATCCCGATCAGGCTCGACCCGGAACTCAAGGTCAAGCATCTTAAGCAATGGACGCTCGGCTTGCTTCTAAGAACTGAACTGGGAATTCGTGCGATTCCGTGGACCCGGCTCATGCTGGAATACGGACATCTGCCGAAGGGGCTGAACTTCGCGCCCGATCAGCGGGTCGCCGCGATCGTCGCCTATCCGCTGGTTGGCTTCGCGGTGGCGTCTTTCTTTCGTCCGGAGGCGTTGCTGGGATTCGCGCTGTGCTTCGCGCTCGCCGCCTACATCAATCGAAAACTCTACGCGCTATTTTTTCGCAAGGGCGGCCTACGCTTGTTGGTGGCCGGGTTTCTGCTTCAACAAGCTTATTACATATATTCTCTGGTAGGTCTTGCTCTTGGCGTCGTGCTGTTTTTTGTCCGCAAGGTCCGAGCCCGCGTTGCGGTGAAGTGATACTTGCGCATGAAAGGGCTCTCGGTGATGACGAGCGGTTGGGGTGAAGTATGACGAATGATAACGCGCCGGACCGCGCGACGAAAATCGTTTTGCTCTTGCTTGTCCTGGTGCCTGTTCTATTCAACGCGTTCATGCTCACCCCTGAACTTAGGTCGATTCCGAGCAAGAACGATGATCGCTTGCAATATATGCTCGTGCAACGTGCGAGCGCCGCGCTGACCGAGGGTGACAACCCGGTGGATTTCTGGGTGCCTGACGTGGCGCTCGGATTTCCGCAGTTCCTTTACTATCAACACGTACCGCATCTTGCCGTGGTGGCGCTCCATCGTCTGCTTTTCAAACAAGTCGATCTGCTGAGGCTGTTCAACCTCGTCCGCTATCTTCTTCTGGTTTTGTTTCCCCTGACTGTCTATTGGTCTGCCAGAAAAATGGATTTCTCCGTCGGCGCCGCAGCGGTTGCCGCGGCCTTTGCTTCTCTTCTGTCCGGCCAGAGCCGTCTCGACGGGTTTGATTACGATAGCTACTTGTGGAGCGGTCATGGGATGTATACCCAGTTGTGGGGAATGCATCTGTTTTTCCTTTCGATCGCCTGCATATACCGGGCGATGTCAAAGGGATTCGGCTATCTTAGCGCGATAGTCTTCAGTTCCCTGCTGCTGCTCTCGCACGTCCTATACGCTTACATGGCGGCCTTGTCGGTATTCGCGCTTCTTCTGGCCACCGTGGTTCACGAGCACCGGCGTTCATGATTCTATTTGCTTTCTTTCTTGTTCTGATCGTGGCTCGATATCCGTCTGAGACCCTGCCAAGACTTGCGCGCCTGGCCGTTATCGGTGCGGTTGCAGCTATCGTCACTTTGTATTTCTGGCTGCCTTTCCTGATGGGGAAGCCATACCTGAATGAGATACCGTATTCGAAAGCCTTCGGAATGAAGCCTATGTTCGGCCACGAGGGTTGGTCTGTCGCCTTGAGGCTTTTGGACAACCGCCGGCTTCCGGTACTGAACTTTCTGGCGATACTGGGTCTCGGTTATGCAATCTACACTCGCGACCGGGCGGCACGGCTGATACTCACGTTTTCAATAATGTGGCTCTCGCTCTACCTGGTCACAGCGGCGGTGCCGCGGATGCGCTTTGCCTTGCCGATGCACGAACTACTTCCAAGCCGGCGCTTCAGTGGCCCCGTCGACGCGGCCGCCATCCTTCTTATAGGTCTCGCGGGTGAATGCGTATTGCGGATTTGCCGCCCGCTCAGGCAGCCGTGGCGTGCGGGGATCCCGGCACTGCTATTTCTGCTGCTGATGCTGCCGGCGCTGCGCGAGCGCTACGTGGACTACGCGCGGAACGCTCAGCAGGTCGCACGGGTTGCTGCTCTGCTCGACGCCGACAAGGACTACTACACTATCCTTTCCCGGATCAGGGAATTGCCGCCAGGACGTCTGGTGTGGCGGTCTGGAAGGTTCGATTTGTATAGCCCGGCGTGGTTTCTGACCTTCTATGACATCACTACACTCGACTTCGGCCAGGGATTGTCGCTGAATGCGGGAGTCACCAAACTGTTCAATATCAGCAAACCGAATAGCTACGATTTATTCAACGTCACTTACGTTGTAATCCCCGCTGCGGCCCCTCGCTTAGACTTCTTCGAGCTGCTTCTGAAGACGTCCACGTACGCGCTCTATCACGTCAAGACGAGCGGCTATGCCAAGTTCGGGAGTTTGCTTCCCAGCCCGAGAGTCCGTTTCAAGACTATTAAGGCGCAACGCTTCATGCAGCGCACAAACCTGGCCTGGCTCACTAGCGACGACGCGGCAGCGGGCAAATTTATTCCATGGCGCTATCCACCTGGCCGGCGATTACCGGAGAACATCACCGCGAGCGGTGGCGAGACAACCGGCACCATCACCGCGGAGGAGGCGTCGGCGGACCGCATCAATTTGTCAGTCCAGTGTCAGCAGCCTTCGACCTTGGTCTTGAAGGTGACGTTCCATCCCAAATGGCAAGTGACCATTGATGGACTTAGAGTAAGGACCTTCATGGTGTCACCCAGTTATATTGGTCTGCTGGTTCCCGCCGGCCAGCACCACATCGTTGCCGAGTATCGGTCCGGAGGGTTCAAGAAGGCACTTCTATTATTAAGTGTCTGCGCGCTGCTAGCCGCCGTTGTACTGCGACGAAGATTGAATGAGCCTGCCGAATTGGCGCTCGCGGCGATTTCGCGATACTGGCCGAAAGCAGGTCATAAGTAGCCTGAGGTCGACGGCTAGAGACCGCGCGATGCGTCGTTTCGCGATACGCCCGTGACTTCGGTCAATGGAACGGTGAATGCTATTGGCCGCGCGCGTCTCCTCCGAGTCCTATCGCGAGTCCACTGCGACGCAGGCGCCGCTGGACCATACTGAACACATGCCAGTCTTCTTCATCCAGCCCGGTGATCATCAACAGAGCGGTGAAAGTGCCCGCGCTAACTACTGCCGCGAGCGCCAATCTGAGCGGTGCTGAATGCAGTGGGATGTGATGCGACGCCAACAACAGCACGCCGGTAACGGCTGCCGCCAGGAGACCCTTCAAGTACCTGGCGTCATATGGCCACAATCCCAGCGAAGTCTTGACTGCTATCAGCGAAATCGTCGCGACTGCCAGGGTCGCCAGCGCGCGCGCGCTGGCAGCACCTGCGATGCCGAACCTCGGGGTCAAAATGACACTTAGAACGATCTGCAATACGAGGGTGAAACTTGTTATCCTTAGCAGCCGGTTCTGATGGCCCGTCAGCAGGAGCATCGCGCGCGCCGATCCCGCCGCGGCGTCTATCAGGCGTCCGAACGAGAGGATTACCAGCGCAGTCCCGCCGAGGTGAAACTTCCTTCCGTACAAAAATGTCATCACGACGCGAGGCTCCGATGCCATCAGCAAAAACGCAACCAGGCCGAAATAGAATACCCACTTGGTGCTCACCCGGAACAGTTCGGACAGGCGATCGATCTCGCCGCGGCTATATAGATTCGCAATCATCGGGGCGGCGATTGCACCTACGGTAAATAGTCCAACCCCTACTGCGGTCGCGGCTTGAGAAGCGGCTTGATAGAGCCCCACCTGATTCGCTGGACAGAAGTAACCGACGATCAGCCGGTCACTTGATTCCAACGGAGCGGTGAACAGGGCGGAGAGAAAAGCCGGTAGTGCGTATGCGAACAGTGTTGGAAGAATGAACTCCGGCCTGGTGTGATCGGAAAACGCGTCTGCGAAAAGTCTTCGCAAGAAGTAGCAGGCGACTACCAAACCCAGAGCGGTGGATCCGACATAGGCTAGGACCGCGGCTCGCAGAGGGCCGCCCCAGAGAAGAAATGCGAGAAAGATAGCAATAAATGATACGCTCCCCGCAAGGTCGATATAGACGCGGTACTGCATCCGAAACGACACGCCGGTTGCCTGCTTTGCAACTCGAAGAGCGGGGAATATCGCGATAGCCGGAGAGAGCATCCGGAGAACATGCGTCAGGGCCGAATCGTGGAACACTCTGAGGGCTATCCAGGGAGCGGACAGGTAAAGAAGGCCGAAGAATATCAAGCCTGAAACCAGGGTGGCGCCAATAGATTGCACCAGTACGTCCCTGAGTTTGGCTGTTTCGGTCTTCCAGTGGCGGGCGGCATAGTAGATGACCGCGCTACTCAACCCGAGCGGAGCGACCTGAGTCCCGATTTGTGTGATTGCCCTTCCAATCGAATAAATACCCAGTCTCTGAGGACCGAGAAATCGAGCTACCAGCAGTTGCGCCAGGGCGCCGACTGCGAAACTGAGACCCCCACCCAAGAACGTGACCCCGCTACCACGGGCGAGTGTGGAGACGTCTTCGGCGTGCTGCTCGCGCCGTGGCAAGGGACTGATCGCTTCGGTCATAGTATCGAAATCGAAACTGGTCTATTTCAACCAATTAGCCAGATCGCGATTTATCAACGGCTCCAGCCTCCGGATTTCGGGCGCGAAGACAGTGATCAGATATTCGCGGTCAACCTCTGACATTTTCGGCACGTTATAAGAATTGTAGAGAGACTCCACGATGTCTCTCACCGATTGCGGCAGGTGTTTGACAATTGATCCTTTCAGGGGGGTTTTCGACCAGAGTTGATTCAAGAGCGTCGAACGCGGCACTTTCGCCTCGTTGTATATCGTAGCAGGCGGTCGAAAACTGCTGTCGACCCCGAGAAACTCATATAAGCTGGACAGAAAGGCATAGAGATCGTCGCGCATATCTTCAGTGAGAAAGATTTTGACCTGGTCTCGAGGAAAGATACCAAGATATCTCTTGATTTGTTCGTAGTAGAGGCCGGTCTCAATATAAGGATTCGCCATCCCGGTATCATCGATGGTCGACAGGTCCCGGTTCATCTCGTCGCGAAACGAGGATTTCGCCTGCGCATTGCGGACATGCATCAGATAATGTGAATAGGCGCGCTGCACCGGGTTTCGCAACACCATGAGAATCCTGGCGTGAGGGATCATGGATCGGATCTCGGCCGCAGCAGTCTTCGAGTACAGGTAAGCGACGCTGCACTCACCAATCGCGAGTTCCGAACTCGCCCCTTCGAACAGACCCAGATATTCATCGAAGTCAGAGACCCTGACGCGGTTCAGCTTGCCGCGTTTTGCCTCCGCCAACCTAGTCCGATGCCGGCGATCAAGAGGTATCCTCAGATCGGTGGCGAAATAGTTGGGCTCCTTTATGCGGCTCGTGTAAATGTGCGGATGCGCGAGCAGGTGGTAGTACACGGATGTGCTGCCGGATCGCATCGCACCGACCAGGAAAAAGTTCGGCAGCTTGCGCGCCTCGGTATCTAGTGCAGCCAACTTTTCAGCTCCCGATTGATTAGTCGCTCAAGCTTTTTGATGTCCGGCGCGAAAGCCTCAAGCAGGTACTCGCGGTCGGCAGATGACAGCTCCGGCACTTTGGCGGAATAGTGCAGCCGTCCAGCCATCGCGAGCATCCCTTCTGGCAGATATCGCGGGACGATGTCTCGAAGTGGGGTACGAACCCAGAGCAGGTTCAGCAGTTTCGAGCGCGGCAACCGCGATTGGTTGCGAATTTTCATCTTCGGCGGCCGAAACCCGCCGTCCACACCCAGAAAGTCGTATACATTTGCGATAAATTTGCTGAAGTCATCTCTGATATCTTCGTAAAGAAAGATCTTAACCCGCTCGGAGGGAAATGTGTTCAGGTAACGCTCAACTTGCTCAGAGTAAAGACCCAGTTGGACATATGGCTTCGGGAGCTGCGTTTCCTCTATCTTTGACCGGTCTCTGTTCAGCTCGTTTCGGAACGATAGCGGTGCCTTTTCATTGCGGACATTCATCAGATAGTGGGAATACGCTCTCTCGACCGGATTGCGCAGAACAATGATGATCCTGGCATGCGGAACAGCGGACCGAATCTCGGTTGCCGCCGTTCGGGAAGGCAAATAACTGACGCTGCACTCTCCGACTGCGAGCTCAGCGCCAACCCCTTCGAACAACCTGCAGTAGTAATCGAAATCATAGACCCGCACATAACCTAGAAGCGTGTCGGAAGGCATCGCAAGCAAACGACGCTGGTGGCTGTCTAGTGGAGGTCTTATGTCTGTGGAAAAGTAGCCAGGCTCTTTGATCCGGCTCATATAAATCTGCGGATGAGCACGGAGATAGTCATACAAAGAACCAGTGCCCGCCTTCATAGCTCCGACGACGAAGAAATTGGGAAGCTTGCGCGTGCCTGGAGTCATTGGCCGGAGCTGATTTCCGATGCTCCTTCTCGTTCACGTTCCCAGGGGATGAAGCCATACTTTCGCATCGCGGTTTCCCGCAACGCGTCGAAATAGAATTCCAGCTGGGCTTTGCGCGACCATCGCTGCGTATATAGGCGATAGCCACTTCCTCCCAATTCTTCGCGCAGTGCAGGCGACCCGGCCAGCCGGGAAAGAGCCGCGAGTAACTCGTCATCGGACCGGTACAGGATCCCTCCGCCGCTGTCCGATAGTAACTCAGTGAGGCCGCCGAGATCGCGCGCGATGACCGGTACCTTGCGCGCAAATGCCTCGATGACCACGGTCGGGCTGGTCTCGTAGTAAATCGAGGGCACCACGCATGCGAGGCAGTGGTCGAGAAGCGGCGCTATTTCTGCCGGAGAGCGCTTGTCGAGAAATCGGATGCGCGGGTTGGCAGCCGCCATGCCGCGCAACGTGCCTTCATAGCGTCCGGTACCCACTACCAGCAGGTCAGCATCAGGAACTTTGTCCCATACCGCGATTAGAGTCTGCAGGCCCTTGACGAGTTCCAGCCTGCCCACGAACAAAAAATACGGCCTGGCGTGCGGTCTGACGCTGTTTGCGGCTGCAGGTTCCGGCTCGATCACCAACGGCAGGTATTTCACGGGCTGCGAAAAGCCCCGGCTCGCGTGCATCGACGCGGTAAACCTGCTCGGTGCTACGAACAAGTCGACTTCCTTCGCGCACTCTTCGATAAGATTGGTATAGCGCCAGAGCTGCGGCGGCCGTTTCGAGATTAAAGTGCAGCGGAGACACTCCGGCTTTTCGCACAGACGGCTGTTGAACTTCCAGAGCGTCATCGTTGGGCAATATAGCCAGTGGTCGTGGGACGTGTACAGCTTCACTACCGGGCCGGCGTGCGGCTTGAGGCGCAGAATCTCCGGACCGAATAGTGAGATATTATGAAAATGGATCACGTCAGGAGGATTGCGCTGTACGATTTCCTCGATCGCTTTCTGCTTCAGGAACGGACGTCCGGTCTGATGTGAAAGCAGCGGCGATAACAAGCCATAGCCGCTCTGCAAGCCGTGCAAATGGACATTCGGATGCGAGGCGTAACCGCTCTCCGGCTCGGCGCCGTGCACGAACCGATAGGAATCGATGCAATGGATCACGTCGACCTGATGGCCCGCTTCGCCCAGCGTATGCGCGAGTCGATAGACATACATCCCTGAGCCGCCGATGTTGTACGGCGGATAGAAGGTAGTGAGCTGAAGTATTTTGAGCGGCCGGCTCAACTATTTACACCGCGATCAAAATGAAGCTGGTCAGTTCCGGGCCCGGTTGCGCGAGTGGCTAGTACGGATTGCGCAGTCAGCGGATTGTAAATGCCTGCCGGAGTAGCGGTCAAGTCGCATCAGGGCCTGGCTACTGGTTAGCGCCTAGTGAGGAGAATTGGGCATCGGCGGCGTGTGGCAAGAACCCGGAGAATTGGACTCGAACATTCAAACGGAAACCGCTATCTTGCATATTGAAACCATGGAAAGGAAAGCTCCGATTTACTTCAGTCAGGTCCTCGACCGCGCGATGGGAATTCTCGAATGCTTCAAGAGCGATGAGAACGAGCTGCGCCTGAGCGATATCGTTGCGCGAACCCGGTTGCACAAGAGCACCGCATACCGGTTGCTGGAAGCGATGCGCGGCTACGGGCTGGTCGCGATGGACGAGGAGACCGGCAAGTTTCATCTCGGACTGAGGCTGTTCGAGCTGGGATCGCTCGCAATCGGACGCGTCGGCATCGAGAGGTACGCGCATCCCACGCTCGAGCGACTTGTTCAACAGACCGGCGAGACCGCGCATCTGTGCGTGCTCGACGGCTCCGACGTGGTCTACGTCGCGAAAGTCGAAAGCCGCGCAACGCTTCGCATCCCATCCGCCGTCGGCCGGCGAAATCCCGCCTACTGCACCGGCGTCGGCAAGGTCTTGTTGGCTTATCTCAGCGAGGATCAGCTCGCGGATTATCTCGCACAAACGCCGCTTCAACCGCTGACCAGGAAAACGATCACGTCGAAGGGAACGCTCCGAGCCGAGCTCAAATCGATCGCGTCGGTCGGCTATGCGATCGACGATCAGGAAATTGAGGACGGGGTCCGCTGCGTCGGAGCGCCGGTCCGCGATTACTCTGGCAGAGTGATCGCTGCTATCAGCGTCGCGGGGCCGTCGATGCGCCTAACCAGGGACAAGATTCCGAAGATCATCCGGTATGTGATGACCGCCGCGGACGCCATCTCCGAGCTGGCGGGCTATGGTTCCAGGAACGGCGCTACCATCATAAGGTCCGGCAATGGCCGGGCGGCGCGCAACGCCAAGTCGCCGGCGCGAGCGGCGTCGCGGCCCCGCAAGTAGGGATCGCGGGGCCACGCGACCCCGGGCCAGCCCGTCCGGCGTCCGGCGAATCGGTTTTGGGGCGGACGCTCGGAGGGCGACCAGGTTGACAAGCTCGCGGGATCTTTCGTAGGTTCCGTTCAGACATGAACTGAAGTTTCAAATATTGAAACCATGCGGACGCTCGGGAGAAACGGCTATGGCGGCAGGTAGCGTGGTAAACGGAGGCCGTGGCGATTCTACGCTTCGTGGCGATTCTACCGTTCATCGTGGGCGCCGCGCGGGTGCGAGCGAGATTGATATCGCGAAGCTGGTAGACGTCCAGACGGGGCGGCTCGACCCGCGCGTGTACGAAGACCCCGACCTCTACGAGCTCGAGCTCGAACGCGTGTTCGCAAAGTGCTGGCTCTTTCTTTGCCACGAGAGCCAGATTCCCAGGCCGGGCGACTTCTTTTCCACCTATATGGCTGAAGATCCCGTGCTGGTGGTGCGCCAGAAGGACGGCTCGGTGGCCGCGTTCCTCAATCAGTGC
>DATDGX010000133.1:0-25098 GCA_036521875.1 Binataceae bacterium (SeqCode) | reverse complement strand
CGACGGATGCAGCGACCGGCTGGTCGACGCGATCGTCGCCTGGGGAAGCGAGGACAAGATTCGCGATCGTATCGACGCGCATCTCAGGGCGGGCGCCACCCACGTCTGTATTCTGCCGCTCCGCTCCGACAATGTTCCGCTGCCCGACCTTCGCGCGGTCGAGGCGTTCGCGCCGGCGAAAAGCGCGGCCACGCGAAGAGCGCAGGGCTGATCGTGAGCGCACGGATTTTATTCGCGACACTGGCGCTCTCCGTCGTGCTCGCGGGATGCGGAGTGAACGAGCAACAGGCCGAGCGCGCCGAAGCAGCCGCCGATCATGCACAGGCGTCCGCCGCGCGCGCCGAAGATGCCGCCAATAAAGCGCTGGTCGCCGCCCAGCAAGCGACGGACGCCGCCGATAAGGCCACCAAGGCGGTAGAGGAAGCGACCAAGGCGCTCGACCGCGCTTCCGATCGCCTCGATGAGCTGCGCAAGTATCGCGAGGCCCAGTCGGCGCTGCGCAAGTATCACGAGTCCAAGTCTGCGCATCCGGCACACCGGAAGACGGCCGAGTCAGCGGCGCCCTCGCCCGTCGCGGCAGCATCGCCGGCCGGCGCCGTCACGCCCGCGGCAACCGCGCCGTCGGCAGCGGCATCTCCGGCCGAGTAGCGCTGCGCACGCGGAGAGAATCTCTGACCGTTCGCGTGCGCGTCGCAGCGCGGATCAAAATCGAGATGGCGGAATCTAAAATACCAGCGGAAGCCGAAAGACCAACTGTGGCTCGGGTTCGAACCGAAGCCGAGGTTCGCGGCGATCTGATCGGGCCGCCGGTCCGGCGACACGCATGGATCAATATCGCCGGTCCGCTGAGCGCGCTTTTCATCGGCATCTTCGCGGCCTTGATGTATATGCGGCCGATCGACACGCTGCGCTGGATCCAGCTCACGCGCCTCGGATGGTCGGGGGTGACGCAAAACCAGATCGCGCTCAACGACGGGCTGATGACCTACCTTGTCACCGGCGGCTACTTCGACCAGGCGCCGGTGGTGATGATTCACGGGCTCGGTCCTGACGCCGCGCTGGAATGGCGCGGCGTTATGTCGCCGGTGGCGGATGCGCACTACAAAGTCGTCGCGCCCAACCTGCTCGGCTTCGCGTCGTCGGAGCACAAGCAGACCGAATATTCGATCGCGTACGAGGCTGCCGCGATCGCGCAATTGATCGATCAGCTCAAGCTCGACAAGGTCAACCTGGTCGGCAGCGACGTGGGCGCCGACGTCGCGCTCTACTACGCGGTCGATCATCCGGAGAAAGTCGAACGCCTGGTGCTGGTCTCGGGCGGCCTGTTCGGCGCGAAGGGCGCCGCGAAGCTCCGCCAGGGCATGATCCCCTCCACACCCGATGCGATGCGCGCGCTGGTCGAGATGAGTTTCTTCGATCTGCCGCCGATGCCGCAGTTCATGTACGAGCGGATGATGGCGGCGCTCGCGCGGGATCTCGCGGCGCAAAACGACCTGCTGAATTCGGTGCCGCGCGACGAGGCGCATATCCGCTCCAGGCTCGGCCAGCTCTTCAACACGCTCACCATCATCATGTGGGGCGGGAAGAATCCGTACTACTCGAAAGCCGACGGCGATGCGCTGAATCACGCGCTGCCGGGCTCCGCGACCGTCACCTTCAAAACCTCGAGGCCTTTCCTGCAACTCGAGCATCCCGATGATTTCGCCGACTCGCTGATATACATACTGAAGCAGGTCGAGAGCGGCCAATAAGCAACGCATCAGTACCGCCGATTGCGCCGCTACGCGGGACCGTCGCGCGCCGCAGTTGCAAATTGCCACTTGCGCGCATCGGCATCCTCTGCGATAAGCAGTTAGCGAACTGACAACAGGAGCGAGTCCAATGAAACTTTACAATATGAATCTCTCCAACTTCGCAACCAAGTCGCGTATCGCGATTTACGACAAAGGCATCAACGTCGAGATCGTCGGACCTCCGGGCAACGATTTTCATTCGGCCGAGTACCTCAAGATCAATCCGCTCGGCAAAATTCCCTGCCTCGACGCCGACGGGCTGATCATTCCCGAGTCCGAGACCATCAACGAGTACTTCGAGGACAAGTTCCCGACGCCGGCGCTGCTGCCCAAGTCGCCGGAGGGCCGCGCGAAGGTCCGGCTCTTCTCGCGCTTCCACGACCTTTACCTCGAGCCGCCGATCCGCGTGCTGTTCGGGCAGATGAATCCCAAGACGCGCGATCAGAAGCTGGTCGACGAAAAGCTCGTCGACATCGGCAATCGGCTCAATCAGCTCGAGAAGATGCTCGGCGACGGCGGCTTCGCGGCAGGTCCCGAGTTCACGCTCGCGGATTGCGCACTCGCGCCGACGACGTTCTTCGCGACCAACCTGCTGGGCGCGTTCGGCGCCAAGCCCGCGCTCGAGGGTCGTCCGAAGCTCGCCGCGTGGTGGAGTAAGGTGCAGACCCGGCCATCAGTGAAAAAAGCACTCGGCGAGATGGGCGAGGCGCTGGCCGCGATGCAGCGCGGCGGCCGCTGATCGAATAGCTCGCGACCAAATAAAAAGAGCGGGAGCATCCGGTTGGGTGCTCCCGCTTTTCATTTTGTATCGCTGTCATGCGCGGCGTCTTCTCCAATTGACGCCGCGCGCCGCGCCGCTCAACACTCAAACGCATCGTGCTCAATGCTTCGTGAGCTTGTCGATCTCCGCGAGCTCTTCCGGCTTGAGCTTCCAGCCGCATGCCTTGACGTTTTCCGTTACCTGCTCAGGCCGCGTCGCACCGGCGATCACACTCGAGACCTCCGGCTGCGAGGCGAGCCAACTCGTCGCGAGCGCGACCATGCTGTGCTCGCGCGAGCGCGCGAATTCCTCGAGCCTTTCCAGGGTCGCGAAATTCGCCGGGGTCAGAATCTGATCGGCCATCCGCTGCATCATCCCGAAACGAGTCTCCTTGGGAATCTCGGCGCCGCGTCGGTACTTGCCGGTTAGAAAGCCGCTCGCGAGCGGAAAGTACGGCAGGATTCCGACTCCGAAATGGCGGCACGCGGGAACCAGCTCGCGCTCGATGCGCCGGTCGAGCAGGTTGTATTGATTTTGCGCGGAGACGTACGGGGCGAATCCGTGGCTGCGCGAAATCCAGGCCGCGTCGGCAAGCTGCCATCCCGCGAAATTGCTGTTGCCGAGGTAGCGGACCTTGCCGGCGCAAACCAGCGAGTCGAGCGCTGCGAGCGTTTCGTCCTGCGGCGTCGCCGGATCGGGGAAGTGAATCTGGTAGAGATCGATGTAGTCAGTTCCCAGGCGCCGGAGGCTGGCCTCGGCCGCGGCCATGATCCAGCGCCGCGAGGCGCCGCGCGTGTAGGGCCCGTCGCCCATCGGCATCCCGAACTTGGTCGCGACGATCGCGTCCTTGCGCCGCTCGCCCAGTGCCTTGCCGAGCAACTCCTCGGACGCGCCCTTGCCGCCATATACGTCAGCGGTGTCGAACAGCGTGATGCCCTCGTCGAGTGCGCGATGCACGACGGCGCGGGTCTGCTCGGCGTCGCAGCGCATCCCGAAGTTGTTACATCCGAGCCCCGCCAGCGAAACCTGGAGACCCGACTTGCCAAGACTGCGGTAATCCATAACTTGCCTCGCGATCTAGTTTTGCCGCGCGCGTACCTTGTGCTTGGAGAGCTAACGCGCGTCCTCGGCGTTGTGAAGATGTCGGTGGAACTATTACGCGGCGGCGCACCGCTTGGCCAGCGCGACAATCGAAGCTTGTCAACCTGGTCGCTCTCGAATCATAGAGTTAATCGCGCGCTGCCGTGAGGATCTCCTCGCGGCGCTCAATTTCCGATTCACTGGCGCGCCTCGGCCCCGCGAAGCGACTCTTTTGAGAGAAATTCCAGTAGCAGAAGAGCGCCAGTCCCAGAGTCATCAGCGTGAGCCCGGCGAGCTCGTTCGGCGGAATCGAAAACAGCACCGTGATGAATGCAACCCACGCGAGGGCGATCAGGTTGACAAGCGGGCCGAGCCTTCCCAGGTTCCAGGGCGCCGATTCCTGGGTGGTGAACTCGCCGCGGCCACGGCGGCGGTTGCGCAAGTTGAGGAAGATCGGGATCGCATAGGCGAGGTAGAGCGCGGCCGTGCTCATCGAGGTAACGACGCTGTAGGCCGCGGAGTACACGGTGACGATGAACGCCAGCGCGCTGGTCACGACGATCGCGTTGGCCGGCGTGCCCCATCGCGGGCTGACGACGCTGACCAGCGTGGAGCCGGGGAAACCGCGGTCGCGTCCGAATGCGAAGCACACTCGCGCCATCGAGGTAACCGACGCGAGCCCGCACAGCCACATCGCGACCGCGATGATGAGTGCGATCAAGTTCGCGAAAAATGGCCGCAGCGAATTGCGCACAATGAACAGCACTGGGTAGGGATCGTTGGCGGTGTCGGCGATGCGATCGGGCGGAATCGAATTGGTGAGCGCCAGCAGCATCACATAGCCGACCACCGCTGACACCGCGACTGACAGAAACACCCCCCACGCGGAATTCATCCGCGCGAGGCGAGTTTCCTCGGCCAGATGCGCGGAGGCGTCGTAGCCGGTGTAGGTCCACTGCGCTTGCAAAAGCCCGAGCATGAAGCTGAAGCCGTAGAGTCCCGAGCGGTAGAGACTGTTGACGCCGGGCAATCGCAGCATCAGCGAACGCACCGCAAACGGTCCGATCGCAAACGTCGCGACTCCATCGGCGGGCGACGCCGGATGCGAGGTCGAGAGCAGGAACGACCAGCCGTTGTGATTGCGCCCGAATACGGTGAGCAGAGTTGCGAGAATCAAAACTCCGCCGATATGCCAGAACAAGCTGAAATCGCCGAGACGAGCTATCAGCTTCACGCCCGCGATGTTGATCAGCACCTGCGGAATCATCAGCAGCAGCATCACGGCGAGCGAAAAGTTCCATCCGCTGAGCGCGCCGAGTAGCGGAACCGCCGCGTCGGCGGGCAGCCGCAGGGCATTGATAAGCAGGCCTGTCAGGTAAGCTGCGGCGCCGATGTTGATGCCGGCCGTGATAGTTATCTGGCCGGCCAGGTTCAGCCACGCGCACAACCAGGCCCATCCCCGCCCGCCCATCCGGAATGCCCAGAAATAAAGTCCGCCTGCGGTGGGATACGCGGATGCAATCTCAGCCATCGACGCCGCCACGCACATCACGAAGGCGCTTACGATCGGCCAGCCGAGCGTGTTGATCAGCGGGCCGCCGTATTTGAGTCCGTAACCGTAGAGTAGGACCGCGCCGGTGAGTACCGAGATGATGGTGAAGGAGACCGCGAAATTGGAGAAGCCTCCCATCTCGCGGAAGAGCTCCTGTGGGTAGCCGAGACGATGCAGCGTTGCGCGGTCTTCGCGCTGAACTTCGTCACGGCGCCGTGCCTGTTCGCGCCGCCACTCGGTGGACGTGCGCTTCAGCACTCGCGCGTCCGTGAATGTTCGAGCAGCATGCTACGCGGGCGCGGCATGCTACGCGTGCATGTAGAGGCCGCCGCTGACGGTGACAACTTCACCGGTGATGAAAGACGCGTCGTCGGAAGCGAGAAAGGCGATCAGCGCCGCGACGTCCTCGGGCGTGCCGAGCCTGCGCAAGGGAGTTCCCTTGGCGAGGCTCTCGAGGCGATCGATATATTTCTCGACGAACCTGGTGCGGACCACGCCAGGCGCGACCGCGTTGCATCGCACGCCGTCGGGTCCCGCTTCCGCCGCGACCGTCCTGGTGAGTGCGAGCAATCCCGCCTTGGCGGCGGCGTAGGGTCCGTCGCCACCGCCCATCACCGACCAGGCCGCGATTGACGATACGTTGACGATCGCGCCCGAGCGCCGCTGCCGCATGCCAGGCAGGATCGCGCGGATCATGTTGTAGGGACCGGTCAAGTCGATCTCGATGACGCGCGTCCAATCTTCGGGGCTGATGTCGGCGAGCGCGCCGAGCACGTTGATGCCGGCGTTATTGACCAGCACGTCGATCTTCTCGTAGCGCGCAAGCACATCGCCGACGACCTGGCCGATGCGCTCGCGGCTGCCCACGTCGAGTGGGAATCCGGCGATTCGCGGGCCGAATTCAGCGGCGAGTTCCGCGACGGTCTCCGCGGTGCGGCGTTCGTGGCTGTCGGTCACCACCACGATAGCGCCTTCCGCCGCGAGTCTGCGCGCGGTGGCTTTGCCGATTCCGCCGCCGGCTGCCGCGGTCACCAGCGCTACTTTGTTCTCGAGACCTTTCATAGGAATTTCCCGAAGTCGACCGCGCGGGCTGATTTGCTCCCTGGTTGAAGGAATTTAATTCAATGGTGACCGCTATCGCATACAGCCTCGGAACGCCGAGGGCAAGGCGAAGTCAATTTCGGCAGTGGGTCATTTTGATTCGGTGAAGGAGCGGCGACAGGCTAGGCGCGCGCCGCGGTGAAGGCGGCGAGGATCGCGAACGGGTCGGATTGCCAGAGGCATTCGACCTGGGCAAAGCCGGCCTCGCGGAGCCATCGGAGATGACTGTCGAGGCCGCCCGAGAAACTCACCAGGTCGCAATCGAGGAACGCGCCGCCGGGCTTGAGCGTTGCGCGGATGCCACGGTAGCAGTCCGCGATGAGCGCGTAATCGCGGAGATTATGAATCGCGATCGAGGATACCGCGAGGTCGAACGCACCCTCGAGCCCGCGCGTCCACCCCGATTCGCTCAGGTCGCGCCGGATGAATCCAATCTGCGCGCAGCGATCCGCCAGACGCTCGCGCGCGTGCGCAAACATAGGCTCCGAGTAGTCCAGCAGCGTGACCTGCGCGCGCGGAAAGCGCGCGAGCGTGACCTCGGTTACCAGGCCGTAGCCCGCGCCGACATCCAGTACGCGGATTTCATCGTCCGCCGCGAATGGAGCGGCGGCGAGCATGCGCTCGAGCACTGGGCGGCGCTCGGTGTCGCGGCTGAAGTCGCGCGCGATCCAGTCATCCACATACTGGCGCGAATGCCAGTCGTGATCGCCAATATGCCGATGCGTCCGCTCCTCAGCCATCGCAGTCACCGCTCGCGGTAACCATAAAGCCAGCGCGCGGTGGCGCCGCCGAGGTTGCGCACAGTGTGCAGAGCGCGGGCCGCGATGAAGACCTCGTCGCCGGGCGCGCGCCGGCGCGCGACGCCGCCGATTTCGACTTCCAGCTCGTCCTCGACCACCACCAGCAGCTCCTCAACATTGTGGGTGAAGTCCTTCCAGACCTTACGGGGCGGATCGGTCCACAGATCGCAACCGAAGCCGCGCGCACGCCATGCCTCCTCGACGCTCGCGATGTCGGTGGCGGCCACGACGCGACTCTAACGCTGGAATGACGGGCCATCAATGCGGCCCACGGATTCCACCCGAGCACTCATCTGAACTCTCCCATATCCATCGCGATTTCCTGCGCCCCAGGGATAGGGCGCCGCGCCGATCTCGCGTCTACCCTTGCGACCTGCTCTCGACGATAGATAGTTTGGTATTACATGGGCAGAACCAGATGGCGCGATATCTAAAATAGCGGACGCGACCCAGACGAAAGAGATCGAAACCTGAACGTTCATGACCGATAGTGAGTCGACTTGGGACAAGATCGCCGTTCTCAAAGATACACGAGCATTCATCGAGCACCTGCAGAGGTTGGAGTCGGAGGGGTGCCGATGGCTGGTGGTTCCGCTCGCAGAGGATGAATCTTCAGGATTGTTCAGGTGCAGTAAGTGCGAGACGGTCGCTCCGGACGCGGCACCCCTTTATTCGCTAGCGACGCACATCGCGTTTGAACAGGAAGTGCTGAGCGCAATCGAGGCGAGTAACTCGTACAGCGAATACGAAAGCCGCGTTTCCCGCATCGTCGAAGAAGAACCCACGCCTATGGTATGCGGAACCTGTTGTCCACGCGCCAGGCCCCACCGTCACGACCTGAACCATGCCTTCTAGTCATCGAATACTAACTGAGGAACAGCGGAGCCGGCTGTGCGGGCATCCGCCGGCGACAAAAGAGCCGGCTTCCTGCGTGGCACTTGGCGCAGGGGTCAGCCCCTGCCGCCGAGACTCAACTGTCGAAGCCGTCGGTCTTTCGCAACTCGTCGTGCAGTTCGAGCCATGGCACTCGATCGGGCCAGAATGCGTGGCGCAGCGTCGCAGCGGGGTGCCCATCGCGGGCCTTTGGATCGATGCACGCTCTGCTGACGGCGACCACATCGGGCAGTGCGTCGAGATTGATCGTCAGCGGTGAGCCGCAATTCCTGCATCGGTTGCGATGGACTTTTTCGGAACTGTTGAAGGTTTGCAGATCACCGCCCTTGGTCCATCGAAACCCGGCCTTGGGGAAGATCGAGAGGGTGACGAAAGCCGCGCCCTGGAGGCGCCGGCATACCGAGCAATGGCAATGATGCATTTCCACTGCGGGTTGCGTGATCGCAAACTGATTCGCTGCGCAAAAGCACGAGCCCTTTATCTCATCGAAGTTTGCCATCGATCTTAACCTCCCTGGGTGCGGTTTGAACTCCCGTTGTACGCACCGCAGCGTTGTGCTGAGAGCGCTATTCCCGGAGAGCGGCTATTCCGTGCCACCTCCGTGAGAACGTATTAGTTCACGCGCGTGTCATCCGATCGCGTGTCGCATCCAGTTCAGCAGGTCGGTGAGCACCTGATCGCGATTGGTTTCGTTCATCATCTCGTGGCGCCCCCCGGGATAATACTTCTCGGTCACGTGGAGAATGCCCGCGGCGCGATAACGTTCCGCCACCGGCTTCAGCCACTCGAGCTTGTGATTAATCGGATCCTCATCGCCGGCAAAAATATAGATGGGAAGATTGGAGCGAATCCGTTTGAGCTCCTGCGGATCGATCAGGCGCGGAGCGGAGGCGGCCATGGACTGCATCGAGTTCGCGCTGACGCCGAATCCGCACAGCGGATCGGCGATGTACGCGTCCACCACGGCGGCGTCGTGGCTCAGCCAATCGTAAGGAGTGCGCGGCGCGGCGCCGCCCTCGCCCATCGAAGCGAGGTCGGCCCGCCGCGATGGGTCGATCGCGAGCTTGTCGACCGCCGCCGATCCGGACAGCACGGCGGCGGCGATGAGATCGCTATGGTAGAGCAGATAGAGCTGCGCCGCGAAGGAGCCCATGCTGTGGCCGAGCAGCAGCAGCGGGAATCCTCGGTCGCGGGTGCGAATGATGTTGGACAGCGCGACCATGTCCTCGACCAGCGCGTTCCATCCGCCGGCGCCGAACTCGCCGAGCGATTCCTTGTTGGGCGCGGTGCGGCCGTGGCCGCGATGGTCGTTGGCGTAGACGTGAAAGCCCGCCGCATTGAGGAATTCGGCGACGTGCGCGTAGCGCAGCGAATGCTCCCCCATGCCATGTGCGATTTGAAGCACGCCGACCGGCAGCGTAGTCGCGGGCCATCGGAAACAGGCGACTTCAAGTCCGTCGTCGCTGGTGAAGGAAAAATTTTCGCGATCCATGCTTATCTCCGCGCAACGAGCATCAAGGGCACTAAGGTAGCAAGGTTTTCCCTTCAGATGTAACCGGATGTACTCTCATTGAGCATGACTGCAACTGCCCGCGCGCGGGAAAAATTGCACCCTCGAAACTGTCCTCTGGTCAGGGCACCTCAATGACTCCATATCCAAGCGCTTTGAACTCGTTCGCTATTTCAAGGCGATCGGCGTCGCTGGTGTTGGGAAGTAGAATAACACTGAGGCCGCGGGGCGAGCCCGCAATTCTGCACTCCTGGATGCGTCCCGCTGCCACCAACTTGCCGCACAAGTTGGTGGCATCGGTGAAGTCGCTTTGCACTCCCGCGATTATGGTTAGAACTCCCTGCATGGCGCTCCCTCCCGGTTAGCCATTTGAACCCGAAAGTGCTGTGGAGCCGCAGTTTGCCCCCACGGTAGGCGAACTGCAACCGCGCGCTGCTCCGCCGCCAGACTCACCTCTCCACTTCTCAAGGGTTTCTTTGAAATTCAGACGCGGGGACTCTGGACCGGAGGCCGTTAATTGCGATGGACGTTGTCAGTGCGGACAGGCGCTCCCGCTTCTAAGTCATCTTCTGAAAACTTGAAGAGAGATACCGGAGAAATACCAGCTCCATTACCGCGTACCCTAACTTTCTCATCTTGATCGCGGCGAAACTCGCGAGAAATTCGCACAAGCTTCGACTCGCCGATGGCTTTGACTCTTTCGGTTACTTCTTTTTCAAGATTCCCATGGGACCTTGAAGAGTTCCGTCGCTGTTTATCGTGAGAACGGAAAATTGTCCCAAGATGCTGTCCGGGGCGTAATGGATTGTGATCTTGTCGCCGTTCACGTCATAGGGTGTGCCCTCGGGATCGGCCATGCCGCCCATGTTAAGAAAGACCTTGCCGTCTTTGAACTCCATGGTCATGCGACCTGTGGTATCCGTGTATGCGCCCGATGGGCCTCCTCCATGGCAGCCCGCCACGACCAGGGTCGCCGTCAGGGCAGCAGTAGCAATAAGCGTTACGAATAGCCGGGACTTCACCATGTTCTTCTCCTCTGCGTTGTTTCATGACGACCGCGCGCAACTATAGCGAGTTGTTTGAGGTAACCCAACTTCTGCTTGCCGGCCGTCGTATCAGCCGGATCGCGACAGAAAGAGGAGATCCGCTACAGGCAGAAGCCGGCTCGCAACCTGCCTACCCTGTAGCGGAGAGCACGGCGCGGATGCGTGGGCCTAAGTCGACTGGTGTCCCGGGCCGATAGATCACCTGCATCGACTCGGCCAGTTTCAGAATCCCGGCATTGCGTTTTAGAACGTTACCGATCTCATCGAGATACGCGGACAGTCCGGTGGACGAATGATCGGCAGCGAACTCATTCGGCGCGCGCTGCGTCATGAAGAGAAGGCGTTTCAGATCTTCGGCTGCCTCGGGATGGAACGTGCAGAGTTGCCCGTACTTTTGAGGATCTCGAAAGTAGTTCCAAATCTTCTCATCTGGTATCGCGAACCTGAGATCGGCGGTGAAGCTCGTGCCGAGACATGGAATGCCTCTGGCGGCGCAGACCTCTGCGACTTTGGCGGGAGGATCGTCGATCGCGACTGCGGGCGTATTGCTGTGTGCCGCGTCGGCAGAGTTGCTGCCGTAGCGCGCGCGAAAGTCCTGGAAACTGAGCGGGACTTTGCTGAGATGGTAGAGGATGCAAATGCCGTCGTCGGCAAGGAGGTTTTGCGTCACGTCGTCGATCAGGCGCTCGGCACTTCCGGGACTTTCGCAGTGATAAAGAACATGCGAGGCAAAGACGATTCGAAATTCGCGGGGCCGGGCCGGCAAATTCCGCGCTCCCAGCAATTCGAGCAAATGTCCCGCGAATCCATCGCCGGCATGGGTTGAAAAATCGACCAGTTTGAGCGTGCCCGCCGATTGCGCAGCAGCGAGCGTCGCAAGCGCCTCGCCGGTGCTTTCGTCAGCGTATGCAGTGCTGTAGTCAGTGACGCGAATTTTGAAGCCCGCGTCGAACTTCACGCCGGTCAGATATTTGACCAGAGTGTCGCACGGCCCGCATCCGATATCGGCTATCGTGATGGGATCGCTTCCGGTCAGCACGATGCGCGCGGCGGCGAGGTTATTCAGAAATGCCGCGTTGATGCGCGCGGTCTTTTCCTTTTCGTCAGTGGCCGCCTTGAATGACGGGTAGATCTCTTCGTAGCGGTAGCTATCGATCGTAATGCTCATTGGACTCGTCCTTTATTCCAGTGTCGCGAAGATTCCAAGAGGGAGGATTCGATGTGACCCGAACCAAGAGCAGACGCGATCGAACTTTACAGCTAGACTGAACGCCCTGTAGAGATAGCCTGCGAGATCTTTCGTCGGCTGATGGATTGGGGGAGGAGCTTCATGCGCAATCTGACTGTAGCCGCAATGGCTGCGGCCGTGTGGCTCGCTGCGAGCTGGGGGACGCACGCCGATGCGGCGTCATTAGTGCTCGCGCCGACTGCTACGCCGATCAAATACCTGGTCGTAATCGATGACGAGAATGTATCGTTCGATCACTATTTCGCTACCTATCCGGTCGCTGCCAATCCGCCGGGTGAGCCGGCCTTCAAGGCACTGCCGAATACACCTGCGGTCAACAATATCAGCGGCACGATTGCGACTGACAATCCCAATCTGGCGAACCCGTTCCGGCTCGATCGATCGCAGTTCTTCACCTGCGACAACACCAACTTCTACATGAATGAGCAGCAAGCCTATGACGGCGGCTTGCTCGACATGTTCGTCGAGTTCACCAGCCCGATCAATACGAAGGACTGTCCACCGATCGCTAACCTGCCGATGGGCTATTACGACGGCAATACCGTCACCGCGCTGTGGAATTACGCTCAATACTTCGCGATGAGCGACAACTCCTTCGAGACTACTTTCGGCGTGACGGTCGTGGGGCATCTGAACCTGGTCGCGGGAGAGAGCCACGGCGCCATTCCAGACAGTATCCCGGGCAAAGTAGCCAACGGCACAGTAATAAAAAATGTCGAGGCCGGATTCGATGACTGCGACCTACGAACCAACGTGCAAATGTCCGGCCCGAATATCGGCGACTTGCTGACCAACGCCGCAATAACCTGGGGATGGTTTTATGGCGACTTCGGACAAGTAGACCTTGGGGACGGCTCGGAATGTAATCCGAAATACAATAGCCACTACGCGCCGTTTCAGTTCTACGAATCGACCTCCAATCCTCATCACCTCCCGCCGTCCTCTCCGTTCGTGATCGGCAGCAACGCGGATCAGGCGAATCATCAGTACGACCTTCGAGATTTCTGGACCGCGGTCCGGCATGGCTACATGCCGCAAGTGACGTTTCTGAAGCCGCCCAGCGCGCAGACCGGCCATCCGTTTACCTCCAGCCCGCTCGCCGAGCAGGCATTTCTCGTAAACACGATCAACCGCCTGCAGCGGACCCCGCAGTGGCGGAGCATGGCAATCGTCATTACCTGGGACGACTCCGACGGCTGGTACGATCACGTGATGCCGCCGATCGTGAATCCGTCGAGCGATCCCGACCAGGATCGCCTGCTCGGTCCCGTCGGGCTATGCGGTAAAGCTGCGCCGGGCGCTTTTCAGGATCGGTGCGGCTACGGTCCGCGTCTGCCGCTGTTCGTGATCTCTACTTTCGCCAGGAGCAACTATGTCGATCACTCGGTGACCGATCAGACCTCCGTGCTGAGGTTTATCGAGGACAACTGGATGCTTGGCCGTCTGGGTGATCCGCAATCGTTCGATCTGAAGGCGAATCCGATCAACGGATTCTTCAATTTCCGTCGCAAGCCGGCGCCGCGGCTGATTTTGGATCCTGACACCGGGACGATCATCGACGTCGCACCGGGTGATCCGCACACGCCGCCGGTGCCACGATAGGGTCCGTCCTGGTGACGAACTTGCTGGGCGTGTCTTCTAAAGCCTCGGGCGGGCGCGCGCGGAGTAAGGCGGTATTGCCGGTCTGACACAGCACCCCGGTCCCGCAGGCCCAATCGCCCCTTTGCTAGGTGGCCTTGGAAGAATCCTGGTTAAGGCGCCAATTGTCTATCGACTCGATATTGAAGCGCCAATCGCTGCCGACCTTGAATGCCGGCAGGGATCCTCGTTTGAGCTGTCGATAGATAGTTGATGGATGCACCTTCAAATAGTCAGATAGATCTTTGACCGTCAGTACCCTGCTGCGTTCATTGCCTGTCATGGCTTAAGCGCCTCCTTTGCCACCGTTTAGTCATCGACGGCATTCTTGTCTAAACTAAGCTGCAATCAGCGTGCCGCAACTGCGAGTGGACAGACTACACAGCGTGCTTTGGACCAGCCATGCTTCGGTTCGCAGGAAAAACATAATTGTGCTGCGCCGGAACAGGCATTTGCAGATTTGGCAATCTGCCCCTCAATTGTACGTTGCGCTTTTGGTGGATGCCGGAAACGGACAGGAGTGTAACTCAGAGTGTACAGAGATGACTTTAGCGCGCGCATCCGGGACGCCCCGGCAGCGTCGCGTCGGCGAGGTCACCCGCGGTCAGCGGCATGGCGGGCGAACATAGCGAATCAGGAGGAATCAAAGCCTAGCGATAGCTACGAAGCGGTTCTCTCCGATGCCGAACCAGCCGCTACTGTTCCGATTCACGGAAAATACGGTTGACCCTAGCCACCAGTTCGCCCGGGTTGAAGGGTTTGGTGATGTAGTCATTGGCGCCGAGCGAGAAGCCCTTGACCACTTCAGCTTCGTCATGATGCGCGCTGACCAGGACTACCGGCGTATCTCTGGTCGCCGAATCTTTGCGCAGAGCGGTCAGCGCTTCGAACCCATTCATTCGCGGCATCGACACGTCCAGCAGCACCAGGTCGGGTTTTGTCTTAAGGACCATGTAAACTGCCTGTACACCGTCGTGCGCGACTTCACACTCGATCTTGTGGTGCGTCAGGATCGATGAGATCAGAACGATGGTAGCGGCGTCGTCATCGGCCACTACTACGCGGCGTACACCGCTCCGACCTGAGGATTGAGTCTCAATTGCCGCAGCCGCAGTATCGACGAAGGTGAGGATGCGGTATGCCCTGAGTAGTAATTCCCCGGGCTCGCATGGGCGGATAACGAAGTCGCGATTAGGGTGGGCGACGGCCGCGAATCGCTTCACGAGTTCCTCGAGAGTGCCGATGATGAGCGCGGGCTTGCGGCTGCGCGCGATCATTTCGATCGGGGAGGGTTGCTCGCCGATGCCGGTTGCGGAAGCGTTGATGAAGCAAGCGTCGAAGGGAGAAAAGGAGTTGAGTCCCGGAATATTCGATGCAACTCCGACCACGTGGCCGATCCCATGGACGGTCTCCAACGCCACGATGATCGAATCTGCTTCGAGGGTTTCGAAGCCCATCAAGGCGAATCTCCTGCCGGCGAGAGATTGTTGAATGATGTGATCCACGAGTAGGTAGTCCCCCTTTGCGGCGGTCTCTATCGATTTTTGCTGAGAACGCGCTGTCTACCAAGTCGCAGCGTGCCCCAACGCCTGATCGCGGAGGGTCTAGTTGCCTCCTTGCCCAGGAGCTTTCTTCTGCTTGAAGTCACGCCAGTGCAGAGACTCGCGGCGCCCATGGATCGAGCGCTTTTGCCAGCGCGTTCAGCTTTATGGGTTTGTTCAGGCAACCGTCCATGCCGGCTTCGAGACACCTGCCGCGGTCATGTTCGGTCGCACTCGTCGTCAAGCCAATGACCACTACATGTCTGGTATTGCCCTCACGCCGTCTAATTTCGCCAGTCGCCTGGTAGCCATCCATCGCGGGCATCTCGCAGTCCATAAGCACGATGTCGCAGCCTCCGCCGGATGCCACCTCTAGTCCTCGCCGAGCATCCTCGACGACTTCCTCGGTATAGCCGAGCACCGAAAGCTGCTTGGCCATGATGGTTTGGTTAAGGATATGCTCATGGATGTGCAGGACACGCACACCCTTGCGCCATTCATGTTTGGCGTGGGCAAGCGGGCTGAGCGTCGCAAGCCGGCTTGCCTTAGCGCCATCGTGATGGGCGTCTGAAAATAGCTCGAACAAACCGTTAAACAAGTGAGAAGGACGTATCGGCTTCGCGATCCATACATCCACGGCTGCAGTCGAATTCTTTTCCGTGCCTTCCGCACCCAGCATGATCACTTTGGTGCCTTTGAGAGACGGGTGGGTCTTGATAGTTCGGGCGAGCTTCAAGGCTTCAGGCAGTCTCTCATCCACCAGCGCAATGGCTTGCGTTCCAGTGCTAGCGTGCGCCAACAGACTATCGAGCGCCTCGGCCCCGCTGCCTAAGGGCATATTCGAAATTCCCCACGACCACAGGCATTCGGAAATGATTTGGCGGCCGAGCGGACTGTCGTAGATGATTAGCGCGCGCGTTCCCTTGAACATGGAGATGGCGGAGGCCGTCATCCACGGGCGAACGATCTCAGCCCCCTTCTCAAGTCTCACCGTGAAATGAAAGGTCGCGCCCTTCCCTGGCTCGCTTTCAAAGCCGACCTCGCCTCCCATTTGCTCCGCGAGCTGCGCCGCGATGGCGAGACCAAGTCCAGTACCGCCGTAAGGCCGGGTCATCGATCCATCGGCCTGGACAAAAGGCTGAAACAGGAGGCCTTTGGCCTGAGGCGGAATTCCGATGCCGGTATCGGTCACCTCGAAACGCATGAGCACCTGATCGGCGGAATCTTCCATCCTGAACGCCCGCACAAGTACCTCGCCTGCAGAAGTAAACTTGATGGCGTTTGACATAAGATTCTTGAGAATCTGGCGTAGCCGGGTGGGATCGCCCCGCAGACCGGTCGGCATTTTGACGTCCACATACAGGGCAAGTTCGATCCGCTTGGCATGCGCGGCGCCTGCAAAGGAATTCACCAGCGTTTCCAGCAACTCGAGGTGATCGAAATTGAAGTGCTGGAGCACGACAGTACCCGCTGCGAGTTTCGAGAAGTCGAGTATGTCGTTGACAATATTGAGCAGCGAGTCGGCGCATCCGCCGACCACCGCGGCGCATTCGCGCTGCTCGGCGGTCATCTCGGAAGCCATCATCAGCTCGCTCATCCCGACGATACCGACGAGCGGGGTGCGGATCTCGTGGCTCATGTTGCGCATGAAATCTGAACGCAGCCGAACCGAGTCAAGCGCAAGAGAGCGCGCGCGGCTGACTTCCTCCTCGACCCGCTTGCGGGCGGTGACATTCACCGCGACCTCTTCATAGTAGTCAACCTTGCCGGGCGCGTCGTAAATTGCACGAGCACTTTCCGCGCACCAGATGACGCTGTCGTCCCGTCGGCGGAACTCCATCTCGAAGTTCTGCTCGATTCCCCCGCTCGCGATGAGGGCGGTCAGCCGTGCGCGCTCCTCCGGATGTGCCCATAGGTCTCCTATATTGACCTGCTTAAGGCTCTGCGCATCCTCGAATCCCAGCATCTCGACGAAGGTCGGATTGGCCTCAAGAATTCTTCCCTCGGGTGTGGTGATGAAGACGCCGACCGGAACGCTAGCGAAGAGATTGCGATAGCGAGACTCCGCTCGCCTGCCTTCGCGCCGGACTTCGGACTCACGCAGTTCACGTTCGACAGCGGGCGGGAGCCGGGACAGGTTGTTCTTCAGCACATAGTCATGCGCGCCCGCCTTCATAGCTTGCACGGCAACATCCTCTCCCACGGCGCCCGAGACGAGGATGAAGGGAAGGTCGAGTCCTTGCTCTTGCAGCAGCTGCAGCGCGGCGAGCCCATTGAAGTGCGGCATCGAATAGTCCGCGATCACCAGGTCCCACTTCGTCCGCGCCAGTGCGGCACGCATGGCCTCGGGCGTTTCCACGCGCTCGTAGGTCAGCTCACAGCCACCCCGCCGTAGCGCTCGCGCCGCCAGTTCGGCGTCGTCGGCCGAATCTTCGACGATCAGGATATGTCGCGGTGCGCTCAATTAATTAGCCGCCGGACTCCTCTGAGGCTTTTCGTTCAGGATCAGCCAGTACAGACCGAGTTGCCGCACGGCTTCGACGAACTGCTGGAAGTCGACTGGCTTGCGAACATAGCTGTTAGCACCCAAGCCGTAGCCGTCCACGATGTCCTGCTGCTCTTTGGAGGAGGTCAGAATGACCACCGGGAGAAACCTGGTCCGCTGGTCCGCGCGTATCCTCTTCAACACCTCGAAACCGTCCATCCTGGGCAACTTCAGGTCCAGGAGAACGAGCTGGGGCGCAACGACATCATGGCCGGCATGCAGTCCCGTGCCGAAGAGATAATCGAGCGCCTCCACCCCGTCGCGAGCCACCACGATCTGGTTGCTGATGCTGTTCTTCTTGAGTGCGCGCAAGGTTAGCGCCACGTCGTCAGGGTTATCTTCGATCAGCAGGATCAGTTTTTCTTCCATTGGAACTTTCCTCATTCTCGTGCAGGGTAAATGAAAACGTCGCTCCCTTGTGCTCCTCCCCTTCAGCCCAGGTTCTGCCACCGTGGCGATGGATGATCCTTCGAACGGACGCCAGGCCTATACCGGTGCCGGGGAATTCCGCCGTTGCGTGAAGCCGTTGGAAGGTGCCGAATAACTTGTTGGCATACGTCATATCGAAGCCGGGGCCGTCGTCGCGGACAAAGTAGACCTGCTGTCCATCTCGCCGCAGAATTCCGAGTTCGATCTTTGCTCGCGGCTTCTTCATCGTGAACTTCCAGGCGTTGCCGAGCAGATTCTCGAGCACCACCCGCAGCAAGTCAGGATCGCCGTTGCCGATGACTCCTTCCTGGACCACGCATTCGACACAGCGTTGCGGCTCCAAGCTGTGGAACTCTCCAAGGATGACCTTCGCCATGGCACTGAGGTCCACCACCTCACTACGCATCTCGCTGCGCGTGACGCGAGCAAGGTTCAAGAGATCGTCGATCAGTTGAGCCATGCGCTGCGTGGCCGCCCGGATGCGTTCAAGGAGGCCCCTCGCCTCCGCGTCGAGCGTGTCCGCGTAGTCCTCCATCAGCGCCAGGCTGAAACCATCGATGCTGCGCAGCGGCGCGCGCAGGTCGTGCGACACCGAATAGGAGAAAGCCTCCAACTCCTTATTGGCGGCCTCGAGTTGCAGCGCGTGTTGACGCTCCGCCTGGTTCAGCACCCGGACTTCTTCCTCGGTCCGCTTGCGCTCTGTGATGTCGCGGATGGCGCTCGAGACGAGCGTCCCTTCCACAGTCTCGAGCGGGCTCAGACTGATCTCGATGGGGAATTCAGTGCCGTCCTTGCGCAGGCCGTACAGCTCCAGGCCCGAACCCATCGAACGTACCTTGGGATCTACAAAATAGCCGATGCGATGCTGCGGATGCTGGTCGCGAAAGCGGACCGGGACCAGCATCTCGACGGTATTGCCGAGCAGCTCGGACCGCGGGTAGCCGAAGAGCTTTTCGGTCTGCGCGTTGACCAGCTTGATGCGGCCGTCCTTGCTCACGATCACCATCGCGACCGGCGCCGACTCGAGCAGCGCGCCGAACTGCTCCTCGGACCGTTTGCGCTCGGTGAGGTCGGCCACTTCTATCTTACTTATCGCCAGTCCGGCTTGCGCTTGCTCCAGGCGCTTCGTTGTCAGGCCAACATAGCCGCCGATCAATAACATCCACGCGAAAACGACGCTTCCGCCAACCCCCATTACCGTCACGCTTTGTTTGGAGCCCACACGCGCGCGCGCGATGCGCTGCATCAACAGCCGGCGTTCCTCCGCAGACATCTGGTCGAATTGCTCGCTAAGTTGGTATAGGGCTGCGCCGAGCTCTGCAAAGTCCGGCGTCTTGACGGCATCCTTCCGACCAATGGTCGAGGCCATATGAGTGAGGCGCTGAGAAATCGCGCTCGCGCGCCGCTCGATCGAATCAGCCTGATCCAGTCGGTTCTGCTGGGACGGGTTATCGACGGTAAGAGTCCGAAGTGCTGCTGATTCGCGCTGGAGCCTGGAAACAATCTTCGTGTGCTTGTCCAAGTCGCTCAGATCTTCGCTCTTGGCATATGCTTGAAGTGCGATCAGCGAGGAGAATGAATCTGCGTGCGCCGCGTCCAGCGTCGCGATGACAATCTGCGTGTGCGCTATCCAGCGGTACCAGTCAGAAGACTCGCGCGCGTCAGAATAGGCGTTCCAGCCGATAGCGACCGCCGCGACGATCGCCAGGGCAAAGCCAACCCCAAGAAACTTGTCTTCGAAGTTCCGTCGAAAGGACCTATACCAAGCCATCGATTGCCCCGTTGAGCTTCTTTTAGCGCCTTACTGCCGGCTGAACTCACGAATCGGCGCTTACCAAGGCTCCGAGAATCCTGGACGATGGGAAACCCGGCACCCTTCCTTCGCGCTGTGGTTATTGTCATCGCGCAACTGGTGGCCGAGATCTGCGCAAAGCGTCCCACAAAACTCTACGCAAGACTCATGCCGCGCGATGCGGCTAGCTCACTGCAGGAAAGTCCTACAGGCAGTCTCTCGACCAAACGGACGCCCATTCTATGGCGGGCTCGGCATAGATTGGTCACGTCATCGGCCGAGACCGAGACTGATTCGAGGCCCGCCCTCATGCTTCTCAAAACTTGATCGACGCGGGGTAACGCGAATGCTTCAGCCGTTGCGCGACGGGATCGTTTCGCACCGGCCTCTTAGCCCTTTCGTCCGCTGATTGCAGCTCAAGCCGCCTCCTTCGGCAAAGAGGCGCAGCGTTCGAGAACTGCGGCCAAGGCTTGCATAATAACCGGCTTGGCGACGTACTCGTCCATCCCGGCTTCCAGGCATCTTAAGCGAGCACCTTCAAGGGCGTGCGCCGTCATTGCGACTACTATCGTGTGACGCTGGTCACCTTCGCGCCGCCGAATTTCCGCGGTGGTAGCGTAGCCATCCATCTCCGGCATCTCACAATCAAGCAGCACGACCCAGTAATCCGTGCTCGAGAGCGCCTCAATCGCGGCCTTGCCGCTCCCAGCCAAGTCGACGCGATAGCCCAATTTCTGGAGTTGCTTCTCAGCGACCATTAAGTTGACCAGGTTGTCATCGACCACCAGGATGCGCATCGGTCCGTTCGACGCGTCAGTCGCAACACCCACAATTTGAGGCCAAGGCGAAACAGTTTCGCTAGACGATCGCGCAGCAGCTGGTAATTCCAAGTCGAGCACCGCAGCAAGGCTCTTATAGAGATGCGACGGGCGCACTGGTTTGGTGAGCCATCCGTCAAAATCTTTGCGACGGCCGGCGGCGGAGGTTGCGCTTTCACCTATCGGACTCATCAATAGCAGTCGGGTGCTCGCCAGTTCCGGATCGGACCTGATCGCGCGAGCAAGCGCCGAACCGTCCATTCCGGGCATCTCGGCATCCACGATCACAATCTGATAGGGCCGGTTTTCAGCAGCATGCAGACGCATCGCCGCCAGTGCTTCGTCGCCGTTCGCGGCCGTCTCGGCCAACATCGTCCAGGATTGCAAGGTGTTCGCGACCATGACGCGATTGGTGGCATTGTCATCAACGACCAGCGCACGCTGGCCTTCAAGGCGGGAGTCATTCAGTTTTCGTGTAGAGGGCGCCGCGGGCCGGCCGAATTTCGCAGTGAAAGTGAATACAGACCCCTTTCCCCGTTTGCTTTCAACTTCAATTTTTCCCTGCATTCGCTCAACCAGTTTCGCTGAAATTGTCAGCCCCAGACCGGTCCCGCCATATTTGCGCGTTGTCGACGCGTCAGCCTGCGCGAAAGGCTTGAACAGCCGAGCCTGCGCGGCCCGCGAGATACCGATTCCGGTGTCGCGAACTTCGAACCGGAAGGTGACCTCATCGGTGGTTTTCGCCAGCCGCGAAACGCGCAGGATCACCTCGCCGGAGTGGGTGAATTTCAGCGCATTCACGATCAGATTGTTCAGGATCTGACGCAACCGGTTCGGATCACCTGATATGGTCGTTGACACCTCGCTCGTATACGCCACCATCAGTTCGATTCCTTTGCGGTAGGCCCTTTCGGCGAACAGCTCGATCGTACTTTCAAGCACACTCGCGAGTTCGAAATTGATTCGTTCGAAAACAACCTTGCCCTCGTCGAGCTTCGAGAAGTCGAGGATGTCGTTCACGATGTTGAGCAGCAAATTACCACTCTCCGAGACTGTCCGCGCGGATTCCATTTGCTCGGCGGTCAGCGCCGTGCCGAGCAGCAATTCGGTCATCCCGATGATGCCGTTGAGGGGCGTCCGAATTTCGTGGCTCATGTTCATCATGAACTCGGACTTGATTCGCAGCGCTTCGAGCGCCGTGTCGCGCGCCGCGATCAGCTCCGTATTCTTGATTTCGAGTTCCGCGAGCAGGTGGGCGCGGGCGTTGGCGAGCTGCTTCATGGCCAGAGCCTGCGCGGCGGCGGACCTGGCTTCGTCGCGCAATTGAATCTCGTGGAGCTGACGGTAGCAGTCGGCGACCTCTTCGCGCCGCAGCAAATTGCGCAATTGCGCCTTGGCCAGCGCCCGTGCACGTACGTCCGCCTCGAGCGACAGTAGGATTACCGGAATTCCCCGGGTTTCTGTGGCAGCCTTCAATTCAGCCAGGAACTCGACACAGTTGCCGTCGGGAAGCTGGAGATCCAGCACGATCAAATCGAAGCTGCTGCGCCGCAAGGCGGCGCGCGCTTCAGCCAGCGTGACAGCCACGGTGCAAGCGTAACCGCCAACCTCGAAGGCCGTTAGCAGATCCATGCGGACCGTCGGGCTGTCGTCGATTACCAGCACGCTTGCACTCATGAGAATCTTTCATCTCCAGCGCGTCTCTGCGCTATCAGGCAGAGCGTCTCAGTCACGTTGGCCAGCGCGCAACGATTTGTGCATTGGCGCAGCGGTCGTCGAATCGTCTGTGGCCAGGACGCGAGTCGTTGCTAAATGAGCAATTTCCGCTCCAACCCATCCTTAGAACCCCAACGCCAATACCGGGCCGCATTGCAAAGGTAGTAGTACAAGCCTGTTTAAAAACGGCTTCGCTTCCGCGGGATGCGAGTAGCTTGGCACGCACTCACGTGGCTTAGTAACTCATCCGCACTACACTAACTATTGCTTGTCTTGACTGTTTTGAAATTGGCTGCGGGGCGAGCAACCCAGGACTCGGTATCGCTCAACCCTACTGATACATGTCCCAATTTAGTGCGGCGATTCCGTTATGAGCCCCGCTTGCGACGTGGCGTCGACGCAGCCTAACAACACCGGGCTTTCAGCGTGGTAGCCGATTAGTGCCAACTGTCCGTTAAATTTCGCGACGCTATGGTCATAAGGAGTCGATTCGACTTGGGCGCGACGCCGACCGCACCAATCTGCGGCACGACTCATGCTCTGCAATCGGAAGCAACGCAAAACAGGGAGGCACAAGCAGGATAAATTCGATCACGATCCTTCAGGTGACCGGTGCCAAGTAGCAACAGCAATTCCGACGGCGTTCATCCGTCAGATGAGACACCGAACGTTCCCGCAATCGACATGCGCGCGATTTCCCGTGTCGCGGAGAATTGCCCGGGCGAAGAATTTATCACTAACATCATCGAGGTATTTCTTGCTGACATGAGCGAGCGCGTCAGCGCCGCGGGCCTGCAGATGAGCCAGGATGACGGTGCCGGACTGGCGGCGACCGCGCACGCGCTCAAGGGCGGCTGCGGCCATTTTGGCGCGGTGCAGCTGATGCAACTGTGTGGCGCGATCGAAGACCAGGTCCGAAAGCAACAACCCGACGGAATCCACGCGGCAGTCAATTCCATGATCGCGGAAGCGCAACGCGTCCGCGACGCGCTGATAGCCTTTCGATCCAAGCAGGCCGCGCTTTGATCGACGCTTTTCGTTATGGCCGAGATGTACCTGACAAAACTTAAAGATGCAGGTTTAGAGACTTTACGACTGGTGCCCGCCCCTTGGACGTCATTGAGATTGTGCTCCGTCCGCGATCACGATCCAGATGGGCCCGTGGTCGCTCGCTCTTTCCCAGCCGCGGACTTCGCGATCGACGCCTGCGCTGACCAGACGTGCGGCCGCGGACGGGCTCAGGAGCAGATGATCGATGCGTAGGCCGGCATCGCGCATCCAGGCATTTCGGAAGTAATCCCAAAAAGTGTAGATGCGCTCATCTGGATGTAGTTTACGCACCGCGTCGGTCCAGCCCATTGCGACAAGATTGGCGAACGCGCTCCGTACCTCTGGCAAAAAGAGCGCATCATCAAGCCATCGTTCGGGCTTGTACACATCAATATCGGTCGGGATAACGTTGTAGTCGCCGGCGAGAACGACCGGCTCCGCCGTGGCGAGTAGTTCTTGTGCGTGTTTCGTCAGGCGTTCCAACCATCGCAGTTTGTAGTCGAACTTCGGGCCAGGCGCTGGATTGCCGTTGGGTAGGTAAAGGCATCCTACGCGCACGCCATTGATCAGCGCCTCAATATAGCGGCTGTGTACGTCCTCCGGATCGCCGGGGAGGCCGCGACGACTCTCCACGGGATCTGCGCCACGCGCGAGGATTGCGACACCATTCCAGCTCTTCTGCCCATGCCAGATCACGCCATAGCCGGCTTCGCGAATAGCGGCTTCTGGAAATTTCTCCTGAGGCGCCTTCAACTCCTGAAGACACGCAACATCCGGCTTGGATTCGGCGAGCCAGCGCAGGAGCGCCGATAGGCGAGCACTGATGCCGTTGACGTTGAAGGTCGCTATCTTCATTGGGCTTTCGACTAGTCCATGACGAGCGTCTGAACACCTGTCACATCGCGCTGATGGTGTAGACTTAGCTTGTGCCGAAGGAAGACGCTACCGAGTTGCTCTCGATCAACGGCCGCGAGGTCCGTGTTACTAACCCGGGCAAGCTGTATTTCTCGAAGCAGGCAAAGCTCTCGAAACTGGACCTGGTTCGTTACTATTTGTCGGTCGCGCCGGGCGCGCTCGCCGGAATCCGCGACCGTCCGCTTGTCCTCAAGCGATACGTCAACGGCGCCGAAGGTGAGGCGTTCTATCAGAAGCGCGCACCAGCGCAACGCCCCTCGTGGCTGCGAACGATAACGCTCGCGTTCCCTTCGGGACGCACTGCGGAAGAAATCGTTGTCGATGACGCGGCGGGGCTTGCATGGATCGTCAATCTTGGTTGCATCGAGCTGCATCCGCATCCCGTGCGCTCCGGCGATCTCGATCATCCGGACGAGTTGAGGGTCGATCTCGATCCTGGTCCTGGCGTCGGTTGGGCGGACGTGCGTACGGTCGCGCTCGAGGTGAAGACGCTGCTGGATGAGATGGGCCTTCGCGGCTGGCCCAAAACCAGCGGGTCGCGCGGGATACACATCAATGTGCGGATTTATCCGCGATGGACCTTCGACGAGGTGCGTCGCGCGGCGCTCGCTCTGTCGCGAGCGGTCGAACGGCGCGCGCCCACCCTGGCCACATCGAAATGGTGGAAAGAGGAGCGCCATGGCGTGTTCCTCGACTACAACCAGAACGCGAAGGACCGCACGACCTGCGCGGCATATTCTGTGCGGCCGCTCCCCGACGCCCGCGTCTCTACGCCTCTTCACTGGCACGAGGTTCCCGGCTGCGAGCCGTCCGACTTTACCGTCCTCACAATTCCGAAACGGTTCGCCGAGATTGGCGATCCGCACGCC
>DATDGX010000132.1:0-10217 GCA_036521875.1 Binataceae bacterium (SeqCode) | reverse complement strand
GAAGCGCGACGGCGCATCGTCGGGGAACGCCTCGTCAGGATGCAGCACGCGCGCTCGCGCGAGCAGCGTCGCCTCGGACTCGAGGTTGGCAGGATCGGGAATGCAGCAATCGACCGGGCACACTGCCGCGCACGCCTCGTGATCGTAGAAGCCGACACACTCGGTGCACTTGCTCGGCGTGATGTAATAGATGTCCTGCGCAACTGCGGGATGCGTCTCGCCGTTCAGTTCCCACGGCACGCCGCCCGCGTAGATCGCGGTGTTGGGGCATTCCGGTTCACACGCCCCGCAGTTGATACATTCGCTGGTGATAGTAGTCGCCATCAGATGACCTCGGCCCGCGGACGGGTCAAGCAAAATTCCTTAAAGGATAAATCTATCCAGTCCAATCCTCGACTTTAGCAACCGCGGATCGCGCTGACAAATCATCACTTTCGGCCCGCGCGGTTCGCGCGTGGAGTTTTCGACTTGACGAGGTTTTGACTATGCTGAGCGCAACTCATCGATCGTAAAACGGATGGCCGCGATGGATCTGAATTTCACTCCGGAAGAAGAAAAATTTCGCCTCGAAGTCCGGCGCTTCCTCGACGAGAACGTTCCCAAAAGCGGGCTCGGCAATCAGCGCGAGGGCCGCGAGGACAAGGACTGGCTCGCGCGCGCAAAAGCGTGGCAGCGCAAGCTGTACGAGGCCGGCTACATCGCGCTCGCGTGGCCCAAGGAGTACGGCGGACAGGCGATGGATCCGGTGCGCCAGTCAGTCGTGAACGACGAGATCGTCCGCGCGCGCGCGCCGTACCTGGTTGGCGGCTCCGGCCTCGGCATGCTTGGCCCGACGCTCATCTCGTGGGGCACCGAGGAGCAGCGCCAGCGCTATCTGCCGAAAATACTCACCGGCGACGAAATCTGGTGCCAGGGATATTCCGAGCCCGGCTCCGGTTCCGATCTGGCCTCGCTCAAGACCCGCGCCGAAATCGTCGGCGACGAGTTCGTGGTCAACGGGCAGAAGGTGTGGACCTCGGGCGCGCAATGGGCGGACTGGATGTTCTGCCTGGTGCGCACCGATCCCGAGGCGCCCAAGCATCGCGGAATTTCCTACATCCTGATCGACATGCACGCTCCCGGCGTGACCGTGCGCCCGCTGGTCCAGATGACCGGTGACCGCGGCTTCAACGAAGTTTTTTTCGACAACGTGCGCGTGCCGCGCAAGAACCTGGTCGGCAAGCTCAACGAGGGATGGCTGGTCGCGAACGCGACGCTGTTCCATGAGCGCAACATGCTGGGCGCCTCCTCGGGCAGCGAGCAACGCTTCAACCGGCTGCTCGCGCTCGCGAAGACGCTTAAGCGCGACGGTCGTCCGATCACCGAGGATCCGGTCATCCGCCAGCGGCTGGTCGATCTCGAGATCCGCGTCGAGGCGATGCGCTACCATTCGATGCGCCAACTGACCGATCAGATTCGTGGCAAGAATCCCGGCATCGAGGCGATGATCAACAAGCTGGTCGGCACCGAGTTGAACCACGACCTCGCGACCGCGGCGATGGAAGTGATGGGCGACTACTCGATGCTCGCGCGCGAGGACGAGCAGGCGCTCGATCACGCGTTCTGGCCGTACGAATGGATGTTCTCGCTGGGGTTGGTCATAGGCGGCGGCACCTCGCACATCCAGAAAAACATCATCGCCGAGCGCGGCCTCAAGATGCCGAAGTCGCGTTGAGCCGCGCGGGCACAAAATCCGGATCGGTGAGCAGATGGATTTCGGACTAAGCGAAGAGCAGCAACAACTCAAAACCAGCGCGCGCGAATTCCTCGCCGGCGAATGCCCGACCACCGAGGTGCGCAAGGCGATGGCGAGCGACGACGGCACCCTCGCCGCGCTCTACGACGGAATCGCGAAGCTCGGATGGCACGGGCTGATGGTGCCGGAGCAATTCGGCGGCGCGGGACTGGGGATGCTCGACATGACGGTGCTGCTCGAAGAAGCGGGCTGGGCCGCGATGCCGGGGCCGTTCCTGTTTTCCTCGGTGCTCGCGGCGGGTGCGCTCAAGCTCGGCGGCTCCGACCGGCTCAACGCAAAGTTCCTGGCCGCTGTGGCCGAAGGCACGGCGACCGGCTCGCTCGCGATCGTCGAAAGCGGCGACAGCCTCGCGGCGGCGGATATCGCGATGACCGCGAAAAAAGACGGCGCCGGATGGCGTCTCAGCGGCACCAAGATGTTCGTGCCGTATGCCAATCTCGCGGACTTCGTGATCGTCGCGGCGCGCACGGCGAGCGCCTCCGATGCGATCGGATTTTTCCTGGTCGAGACCAAATCGCCCGGCGTGCGGATCAAGATGATGAAGAACCTGGATCTCACGCGCCGGGTCGCGACGCTGGAACTCGAAGGCGCCGCGGCCGCACCCGACGGGGAGTTGAAGGGCGGCGCGGCGATGCTCGCGCGGATGATCGACATCGGCGCTCTCGCGGTCGCGGCGGATTCGCTCGGCGGCTCGGAGCGGGCGCTCGAGATGGCGGTCGACTACTCGAAAGTGCGCGAGCAGTTCGGCAAGCCGATCGGATCGTTCCAGGCGCTCAAGCACGCCGCGGCCGAGATCGTCGCGGACCTCGAGCCGGCACGCGCGCTGCTTTGGTACGCGGCCTACGCGCACGATGCGGTTCCGGCGAGCGCGCCGCGCGCGGCCGCGATGGCGAAGGCGCGGCTCAGCGATATCTACAGCCGCACCACCGATCGCGCGGTGCTGATGCACGGCGGAATCGGATTCACCTGGGAACATGACATTCATCTGTGGTTCAAACGGGCGCGTTTCAACGAACCGTACTTCGGCTCGCCGAGTTACCATCGCGAGCGCGTTGCGCAACTGGGCGGCTACTGAAGCATTTTGAAGTTCGACATCTTTTACCAACTGCCGCAGGCTGATTCGCAGCCCCCGGCGCGGCGCTATCGCGAGTTGATCGACGAGGCGGTCGAGGCCGAGCGGCTCGGTTTCGATACCGTGTGGCTCGCCGAGGTCCATTTCGCGCCGCGCTTTTCGTTGATGCCGGCGCCGCTGATGATTCTCGCTGCGATCGCCGAGCGCACGACGCGGCTCCGCCTCGGCCTCGCGGTCAATCTGCTGCCGCTGCATCATCCGATTCGACTCGCAGAGGAAACCGCGATGCTCGACGTGCTCTCCGCCGGGCGCGTGGAGTTCGGCGCCGGGCGCGGCGCGTTTCCGCTCAATTACCGCGGCTACAACGTGCCGCTCGCCGAGAGCCGCGGGCGGTTCGAAGAGACGCTCGAGTTCGTAAAGCGCGCGTGGACCGAGGAGCGCATCACTTTTCACGGCCGTCACTTCGATTTCAATGTCGACAACCTCGCGGTGATTCCGAAACCGGTGCAGCAACCGTATCCGCCGATCCGCCTCGCCGCGAACAGCGCCGAGACCTTCGAGTTCGCAGGCGCGCACGCCTACCGGATTTTCGCGGGGGGCCCAGTGAATCCGATCCCGGTGCTCGGCGAGCGCCTCGAGATCTACGAGCGCGCGCTGAAGGAGTCCGGCCGCGCGCGTCCCGACGATTGGCTCGCGGGCCTGCTGATGGTTTCCGTCGGCCGCGATCGTGCGTCGGTGCGCGCCGCGATCGAGCCGAGCCTGCGCAACTATTTCAACTCCGTCAGCGAGACGATCGAGCCCGAGAGCCTGGCGCCCGCCGCTCAGGCGGAGTTCGACAAAGTGCTGACGCGCCTTAAGACTATCCAGTACGAGACGGTGGACTCGATCATGGCGGCGTTCGGAGACCCCGCGTTTTGCGCGGACAAAATCGCGGAGGTCATCGAGCGCTTCAAATGCACGCGGATGGTGTGCTGGTTCGAGACCGGCGGCATGATGGGGCACGAGAATATTCTGGATTCGATGCGCCTGTTCGCCAGCCGCGTCATGCCGCGTTTTACCTGAGGCCGCGAAGCGAAACGCCGCGGGGCAAAGGGCGCACAGGAGATTCGCCGCACAGGAGATCACAATGAAGAGCAGCGGATGGGTGAAATCGCCCGATCAGATCAAAAAGATCGAAGACACTCTTGCGGCGCCTGCGTTCCTCGACGGCCGCACGCTCACCGTCGCTTATCTCACGCGCCCGGAGATCGTCCGTGCGCTGCTGCCGCCGCCGCTGGAGCCGGCGGGCGAGCCGATTGTCTCGGTTGGAGTGGGAACCTTCGGGCGCTCGAACTGCGTCGGCGCGTTCGCGGGCGGATGGGTCGATATCCGGGCGCGCTACAACGGGATCGAGGCGAACTACTGCCTCGCGATGCCGATGTCGACCGACGTCGCGATCATTTTCGGGCGCGAGCTGTTCGGCGAGCCCAAGAAACAGGGGCGGGTGAGACTCGAGAGCGACGGCGACGTGATGCGCGGCGTGGTGAATCGCCACGGAGTGGACTTCCTGACCGTCGAGGCGCGGCTCACTGAAGAACTCAAGGTAAGCGGGCCGGCGACCGGCGATCGCTTTCACTTCAAGTTCATGCATTCAGCCGACGGCCGCGGCCTCGAGTTCGATCCGATAATCGTGCATGCGCATTTCGAGACCACGGTGCGCGTGGCGAAGCGCGGGCAGGGCAAGGTGGTCTTCAAGCCGTCGCATCATGACCCGCTGACCGAACTCGAGATACTGGAATATCGCGGCGCAACGTATTCGGAAGGTGACGTTTACGCCCGGGCGAAGCGAATCGGAACCGTCGCGGCGAAAAGTTTTCTGCCCTACGCGTTTCAGAATATCGACGACTATACCGCGATCTGAATTTCGAGTTCCCGCGAGAGTTGCCAGCTCACTTGGCGACTGATGCGCGCGGGTCGCGAGGGCCCGCTACTGCCGACTGCGCGCAGGATATCGGTCTTGGTGATGATCCCCTGCAGTGCGCCGTCATCCGAGGTGACCAGCAGCATCTGCTCAGCAGTCCCGGAATGTTCGCCCAATGATGCGCGAGATAGAACGGCAGCACCCGCGGCCAAATCTCGCCGAGGAGGAGCACCGTGATCCCAGTGATGACCAGGCCGTGACGACGCCGATGATCGGTGCGGCGAGCAGCCACTTCTGGATGTCGCGCGAGCAGGTCTCGGTCAGGTCCTCGTTGACCACGCAGTATATTTGCGAAGCCTGGGATGGTTGAGCAGCCTCGACTCGAAGACGCGAGTTAGCAAACCCACCGAGCTGAATCCTCCTCCCCCGAAGTGGTTTTTAATTTATCTGAATCCGAGAGAGAATTTTCGGCACCATCAGAGCGGCGCAGCGCTCTTACTACTTGATACAACTGCCGACACCAGTGTTGCACTCTTGCTACACGGCGGCTCACTTTTGACTCTGTCGAATTTTCAGATTTGATAGCTGGACACCGAAAAGGCAAGGCAATGATTAGCAATAAGAGAGTAATGCAACTTCGGGAGTCCACGCGTCGTTACGCACTCATGAGCAGTGATTAGCAGTGACAAGAGACGCTCCTGCATAGTGTAACTCGAAGGCTCCAATGCGTACTCGTCGGTGGCACGCCACTTGGATTGATAAGTGGAACTGGAGATTTGTCGCGGATTCGGGCACGGTCATAAAGTGTGAAACATCCGTGAGTTGAGTTCGTCAAACCTCCGTCACCTTATGAGCATCGACGACGAGAATCAGGAACCAACTAATCCGTGCGTGCGGATTTTTCTGGTCGAAGATAATCCCGATCACGTCTTCATCGCGTTGACTGTGATCCGGCAGGTTCTCGGCGACGGAATCGAGATGCTCCATGCGCAGACCGCCAACGAAGCGCTCGACATGATCGGCCAATTCACCGAGCACGATCGCCCGGATCTTTTCCTGGTCGATTTGCGCCTGCCCGACAACGGCGGATTCTCGGTGCTGTCCGCAGCGCGTTCGAGCGAAGCGTGCGCGGGCGTGCCGCTGTTCGTGATCACGAGCTCGATGTTCGATCGCGACATCGCCGAGAGTTATGAACTCGGTGCGTCGGCGGTGCTGTCAAAACCGCTTTCGCGCGCAAAGCTCCGCGAGGAGCTGGTTCGAATCGGCGCGCTGCCGCACAGCGCCAAGCCGATCAACCCCACCTACCGCCAGTAGTCACCCGGCGCATCGAGCGGGCCGGCACCGCGGAGCACGTCCGCACAAGAGCTGCGCGTCGCGATTCGTCCACGCGTGATAGCGATCGCCACGGTTCTCGAATCAATTCGTCGCCGCGTCAAGCGCAGGCGCTTGACCCTCGCCGCACGACGTAGGAATCTCGCTCCAGGATACGGCGCATCCGGCGCACTCGAGGAGCGAACGTGAAGCCTCATACATTCGATCAGAGCAACGCGCTTTTCGAGCGCGCGAAAAAAGTAATCCCCGGCGGAATCTACGGACACCAGACGCCGCTGATGCTGACCAGGGGCGCGTTCCCGTCGTTCTTCGCGCGTGGCGACGGCTCACACATCTGGGACGTCGATGGCAACGAGTACATCGACTACATGTGCTCCTACGGTCCGATCGTGCTCGGCCATCGCCATCCCAAGGTCGAAGAGGCGGCGCGTCGCCAGGCCGAGTTGGGCAACTGCTTCAATGCGCCCGGTCCGATCTGGGTCGAGCTCGCGGAATACCTGGTTTCGATCACGCCGTTCGCGGACTGGGTGGTGTATGCGAAGAACGGCTCCGACGTATGCACCTGGGCGGTGGAGGTCGCGCGCCAGGCAACCGGACGCGCGAAAATCGCGATGTGCTCCGGCGCGTATCACGGCACGCACGCGTGGTGCACGCCGCTGCCCGGCGGCGTAACGCCCGAGGATCGCGCGAACATCGCGTACTTCCGCTTCAACGATCTCGAGAGCCTGCGCCGTGTCGCCGAAGAAAATCGCGGCAAGCTCGCGGGCGTGATCATCTCGCCGTTCAAGCACGACGCGGGGCACGACTCCGAGCTTCCGGTCGAGGGATTTTTCAACGGCGTGCGCAAACTCTGCGACGAAAACGGGATGGTCTTCATTCTCGACGACGTGCGCGCCGGGTTCAGGATCCATCTCGGCGGCTCGGGCGAGTTCTTCGGCGTGAAGCCCGACCTGTCGACTTACTGCAAGGCGATCGCCAACGGCTATCCGCTCGCCGCGTGCCTGGGACGAGACAGCCTCAAGCAAGCCGCGCAGGAAGTCTTTTTCACCGGATCGTATTTCACCAGCGCGGTGCCGATGGCGGCGAGCCTGGCGTGTATCAAAGAGCTCGCGGCGTCGGGCGGTATCGAGCGGATGCGCGCGCTCGGCGAAAAGCTGCGGACCGGGATGCTCACGCAGGCGCGCGGCGCCGGTCTCGAAGTCAGTTACTCGGGGCCGCCCGCGATCCCGTATATGACGTTCAAGGACGATCACGAACGCTACGATCGCGCCAAGCTGTTTGCCGGCGAATGCTCGCTCAACGGCGTCTATCTCGCGCCGCGGCACAACTGGTTTCTGTCAGCGGCGCATAGCGACAATGATATCGCGCGCACGCTCGAGGTCACCGAGCGCGCCTTCGCGGCGGTGCGCAAGCAGTTCAGCGCGTAGCTCGCGCGCCGCGCAAACTCGCGTCTAAATCTCGGGCCACTTGGCGTTCCAGGGACGCGCCTGCTCGTACGCATACGACGCCTGCAGGACGAGATCTTCGCGATAGCGCTCGGCGACGATTTGCAGGCCGCAGGGCAGTCCCGCGTCGGTGAATCCCGCGCGGACCGACGCCGCGGGATGCCCGCTCATGTTGAACGGGTGGGTGAACACGACGGTCCCCATCACGTCGACCGGGATGCCGTTTATCTCGCTCGGATGCGGTCCCTTGGCAGGAAAGGCCTCGATCGGCAGCGTCGGCGTGAGCAGCAGGTCAAAGCGTTCGAACACGCGCTCGCACCATCGATTGAACTGCGCGCGCTCGCGGTAGGCGGCGCCGTAGTGCCGCCAGGTAATTTTCGACGCGGCCTCGACGCCGGTGAGATATCCGCGGCCGAAATCCGCGCGATGCTTTTCGATCCAATCGCTCAGCGTTGCCAGTGCCTGCGTCCCGCCGACGCGTTGCCATGCGCGCGAGAGATCGACCGGCGTATCGTCGAGAACCGTGATCTCATGACCCATGTCCTTGAACGCGCCGACGGCTTTCTCGACTTCGCGCGCAACATCGTGCTGGACGATCCGGCCGAAGTCGGGATGAAACGCGATGCGCAGCTTCTTGGGGATCCGCTCGAGATTCGCCGCATACGAAATTCCCGGAGCCGGAATCGAGTCAGGATCGGACGGATGGTAGCCGGCCGCGATGTCGAGATGAATCGCGGCGTCGCGCACCGTGCGAGTCAGCGCGCCCACCACCGAGGTATCGTTCCATTGTTGCATCCCGAGCGACGGTCCGTCGGGGATGCGGCCCTTCGACACCTTCAGCCCGTAGCATCCGACGAAGTGCGCGGGGATGCGGATCGAGCCGCCGCCATCGGAGCCGGTCGCCAGCGGCACGATACCGCCCGCGATCGCCGCCGAGCTGCCGCCCGACGATCCGCCGGGGGTGCGCTCGAGGTTCCACGGATTGCGCGTCACGCCGAAGAGCAGATTCTTGGTGAAGTCAGTGTAGCCGAATTCGGGTGCGTTGGTTTTGCCAAGCACGATCGCGCCCGCCGCGCGCAACCGCGCGACCTGCACCGAGTCCGCGGCGGGCAGGTTGTTCTTGAACGGCTTCGATCCGAACGTGGTCGCGAGTCCGGCCGCGTCTTCGAGGTCTTTCACGCCGAGCGGCAGGCCAGCCAGCGGGCCGAGCTCTTCGCGGCGCGCGATTTTTTCGTCCATCGCACGCGCCTCCGCCATCGCCTGCTCCGCGCGCAGCGCGCAGAATGCGTTGACCTTGGGATTCACCTGTTCGAGCCTGCGGATGGTCGCGTCCATCAGCTCGCTGGGCTTGAGCTCGCGGCGGCGAATCATCGCGGCGAGCTCGTGCGCGGGTTTCCACCATAGTTCGGCCATAGCATTGACCTCTTCTTCAGAGAATTGAGACTTGTCCGACGGTACTTGCTTCGTGCGACAGCTTATAGCGTTCTGGCCACCCGAAAGCCGAGGTCGCCGCTGCGGTAACTGGTGAGGACCGAGTTGCGATCGGCCGAACGGAGAGACCCGGTAGTATCGCCCCACGAACCGGGACGGATGTCGCGCGGCGCGATCCAGCAGCGGATGCCGCGCGATTCGAGCTTCGCACACATCGCATCGGCGTACGGTTTGTCGCGCGCCGAGTGGCTGATGAATACGTCGTGCGCCATGGAGATTCCGATACCTACTATGCGCGGGACGGATCGGGAAGCGCCGGGGAGCGGATCCGGCCGAGGGCGACCAGGTTGACACACTTCGGACCCGCGAGGTTTGACACCCTAACATCCGTTAGATAGCGTTCGGATGGATTCCTCATATGGCGACGCGAAACAGCAAGAGCGGCGCGCGCGCGAAAGTCGTCGAGTTCCGCCGCTCCACCGACACCCGCGATCGCGTGCTGCAGGTCGCGCAGGCGCTGTTCGCCGAGCGTGGCTACCGCGGCACCAGTCTCCGCGACATCGCGCGCCGCATCGGAATCAAGGCGCCCTCGCTGCTCCATCATTTTCCCTCCAAGCAACAGCTCTACCTGGCCGTGCTCGATCGGATCTTCGAGGGCTTGCAGGACGCGGCGAATGCGGTTGCGATGGGCCATGGGAGCCGCCAGGACCGGATGCGCGAGGCGGTCGCGGGCGCCGTCGACTTCATCGCCACGCGGCCCGACTTCGTGCGGCTGGTATGGCAGGAGATGGCCGATGAGAGCGGAGTGGGGCGCCCGCTGCTGAAACGCCGGGTGCCGCCGCTGTTCTCGATGGCGGTGAACTTTATCCTGCTCGGCCAACGCGAGGGCGAATTCCGCCCCGACGTCGAGCCGTTCCATTTTTTGATGAGCCTCAACTCGATAACCATCGGCTATTTCACCACCGCGGCGGCGGCGAAGAGGCTGTGGAACGTGAACCTGCTCGCACCCGCGGTAATCGAGCGCCGCAAGCAGGCGGTTATCGATATGGTCGAGCGCACCTTGTTCCGGAGCGCGCCGCCCGCGGCCGGTAAATAGCGAGCGCATTGCTCAGCGGCCGCCGCTCGAATAATTCAGACATGAAGGAGAAATCGCGGCTATGAAATTCGGAACTTTTTATGAGCATCAGCTGCCACGGCCGTGGAAGGCCGGCGCGGAACTCAAGCTTTTCCAGGACGCACTCG
>DATDGX010000131.1:0-2138 GCA_036521875.1 Binataceae bacterium (SeqCode) | reverse complement strand
TTTCTATCTGTCAGTAGAGATACGAACGGACCGCACTGACTATTGACTCGGGCCGACGTGCGGGTAGTCTCTGCTGACTGATTAGCCGTGGGAAAGCCGGTCGAAGTCCGGCGCTGCCCCGCAACTGTAGGAAGAGTCGAGCCGCGCGCGTCGAGCGCAGGTGACGGACGGGTAGACTCTTCGAGCCAGGCTACCAGGCGAATCGACCGGAGCCGCTAAAACCTTCGCGGGCGAGGGAGGCTCCAGGAGCATCCGCAGCTTCGCGATCCCCGGGAAAATCTCGGGAGGACACCGGACCATCGCTCCTGGCCCCCGTCGCGCGCGCGATCAACGACGAGGCCGGGATTTTTTGGACGGCGAGAATCACTCCAGTGCGGGACCATCGATAGCGGGACCATCAATAGATGGCCCGCCGACGCCTGCGCGGATCCCCGGCCGGCGTCATCTCGCGTTCTTCGGCGCGTCGGTCGCGGCGCACGTCGCGGCGTTTGCCGCTATCCTGTGGCTCGCGCCCTCAATCGCGCATCCGCACAGCGAGTGGGTGCTTGCGTATCTGGTCGAGATTGGCGGCGGGTCGAGCGGCAACGTGGCGGGATCGTCAGAAGAAGGACCGGCGAATGCTCGCGTGCATGCCGGCCTCGCTCCAATTCCAGCAGTGCGGACTACGCCGTCGCGGATGTATCTGCCGAGCGGCGCGCATCACCATCGGAGTTACAGCGCTGATACCGCAAAACCGCGCATCGATGCCGCCGCTCTGGTTGCGCGCGCGAAGCCGAATTCAAGTGGCCCGTCGGCGAGCGCATCTGCGCTGCGCTCGGTCGCCGGCCCCGATGCGAAGACTGACGCGAATGCCGGAGCCGCGCGCGCTGCGATCGATTTGAATAGCGGCGGTGCGGGGGCGAGTCGAATCGGTGCCGGAGCGGGCGAAGGTCTAGGAGTCGGCAGCGGCACCAGCTTGGCCTCCGCGGACTATGGGCAGAATCCATCGCCTCCATATCCGGACCGCTCGCGCCGCCGCGACGAGCAGGGGACCGTCACGCTGCATGTGCTGGTGGGGGAGGACGGCTCGGTCGAGCGAGTCGAGCTGGCGGAGTCCTCGGGATTCGATTCGCTCGATCGCTCCGCGCTCGACACCGTGAGGCGGAAATGGCGCTTTGTGCCGGCGCGCCGCGACGGCGTCGCGATGGAAAGCTGGGTGCTGGTGCCGATTCGTTTTTCACTCAAAGAGGCGAACGCCGCCCGCTAGCAAAGAGGCGAGCGCCGCCCGCTAGCCCGATCGCCATTCACGCGCGCCAGCTTCAAGTCGATACTTGAGCCAGCGAGAGCGGGCCGGCTCTTGTTTACGCGGAGATTTCCCGTGCTATAACGCATCCTGCTACAACGCATCCATGGACGGGGGTACGAAGGTATGACCGCAAAACCAAGTAGTACTCAACTGTTCGCGGCTGGATTGGTGCTGGCGGCGCTACTCACTCCGATGCGCGCCGGCGCCGTCGAGGTGAAGAAGATGCTCCCGCCCCCGGGCGGTGGTGAGGCCCCCGCTGCCTCATCGGCGGGGCAGAGCGCTCCGCAACAAGCGAATCCGATTCCGGCTGCGATGCGCCAGCAGCTCTCCGACACCATCGCGACGGAGTCCGACAACTATCTGAACGAGGAGAGCGAGAAGAAATCGTCGGGCAAGCCCTACGTCGATCTCGAGCACGCCAAGTTCATGTACCTGCCGACCAAGAAAGAAGGGAAGTGGGTCGTGGAGGCGAAGCTCGAGGCTGCTGAGTACACGCTCAAGAGCGGGGCCTCGAAGCCCAAAGCCACAGGAGCGCGCAAAGTGCTGGTCTTCAGCTACCGGCTCGACGGCAGCAAGTGGAGCGAGGTCGAGCAGCCGAAGTGGGAAGATGCGGAACCGACCGAGTCCGCGAAAAAGACCAAGTGACTGCGCTCCGGTCCTAACGATAGTATCAACCATGGCCGCGGTTGCGGCTCGCATCCGAGTCGCCGCGGCTCGAGCGTTGTCGTGAAACAGAAACTCCAGGAAGATCTCCGGGCCGCGATGAAGCGCCGCGACACGCTGCGCATGATGGCGATTCGCAGCGTGCTCGCCGAAATAACCCGGGTCGAAAAGGACGTCCGCCGCGAGGCCA
>DATDGX010000130.1:0-2749 GCA_036521875.1 Binataceae bacterium (SeqCode) | reverse complement strand
GGATAAGCCACCATCGGCGGAAGGCGTGTTGTTCGATCGCCTCCGCAAGCCAGCTCGCGGGACGCTCGACGTGCTGCGGCACGGCGTCGAGATGCTTGGCTTACCTCGGTGAGACCCTCTGAACTGGCCTTGTCTCGCTTCAGACTCTAAGTGCGCGAATAGTTTGTCAACGCCGGAGCAAAATTGCATCGTTTTCCGGAGCAAAAATGCATCAATAATGCCGACGAGAATGGCCTCGAGCATGGGCTTTTCTCGTGGGCGTCAGGCCTGGGTCGGATGGTCGGACGACGAGTCGGCGTTGTTGCGGCGTGAGCGCCGCTTGCTCTGATTGAGCCTGTAGCTGTCGCCATTCATTTCGAGGATATGGACGTGGTGGGTGAGGCGATCGAGCAGCGCGCCGGTGAGGCGCTCGGACCCGAACACGCTGGTCCATTCGTCGAACGGCAGGTTCGAAGTGACGATGGTTGAGCCGCGCTCGTAGCGCTGGCTGAATATCTCGAATAGCAGCTCGGCTCCGGTCTGCGAGAGAGGCACATATCCAAGCTCGTCGACGATCAGGAGCTTGTATCCGGCGACTTGCCGCTGCAAACGAAGCAACCGCTTCTCATCGCGAGCCTCCAGCAGTTCATGAACGAGGGCTGCGGCCGTATGGAACCCTACCGATAGCCCTTTCTGGCAGGCCGCGAGACCGATCCCGAGAGCGATGTGCGTCTTGCCCGTACCGCTGTTGCCGACCGCGATCACGTTCTCGCGGCGGGTCACGTACTCGGAACGGGCGAGTTCCAGGACGAGGGTCTTGTTGAGCGAAGGAATCGCCGCGAAGTCGAAGCTGTCGAGGCTCTTGACCGCCGGGAACCGCGCTTCCTTGATCCGACGCTCCACCATGCGTCGCTCTCGATCGATCAGCTCCATTTCGGCGAGGCGCAGCAGAAAGCGGATATGGTCGAGACCCTCGGCGGCGCATTGCCGAGCAAGCTTCTCATACTCGCGCAAGAACGTCGGCAGCTTAAGCGCCTTGAGGTGATGGGCGAGCAGAAGTTGGGGCGTATCGGTCATGACGACGCCCCCGCCAGCAAGCTCATGTAAGTTTTGGCCGACGTCATCCCGACATGGGCTCGCGGCAGATAGGGATAGACCGTCATGTCGAGGCGCGGCGGTCGCCGCTCGATGCGGCACAGGATCAGATGCTTCACGGCGTCGAAGCCGATTGCCCCGCGCGCGATGGCGTCGCGCACCGCGCCGGCGACCTCGTCGAGAGGGAACACCTCCATCAGCCTGAGAACCTGCACGAACTCGCGCTTACCCAGTTTCCCCATCCGGGCTTCCATAAGACGCCGCAGCGTCATGAACTCTTCCGGCAACCGCCACCCGGCCAGCGGCGCAGCCTGATCGAGCGCGTTGATCTTCTGTTCGATCAACGCCAGGTAGTGCAGCGGGTCGAATATGAAGTCGTCGCGTTCGTAGGACCGGGGATGACGCGCGATGACTTCCGCGCCGCATGAGATCACCACGTCATGGACGTACCCGCGAACAAGCACGTCGCGGTGACCGAACTTCGTTGGAACCGAATAGTCGTTGAGCCGATAGCGAACCAGCGACAGCGAAGAGACCTGCGTTGGAACCTTGTCGCAGGCGTCGTACGGCGGCGGGAGGGGTCTCTGGAACGCCGCAAGATCGCGCTCCGATCTTTGAGCGATCGTCTCGTCGTGGCCGCGCAACCGGTCCGCCATCCGACGGAGGCAGCATTCCACAAGGTAGGCGTTCAACGCCTCGAAGGTCTCGAAAACCGGGATGGGGACAAGGAAGTTCCGTCGGGCATAGCCGACCAGCCCCTCGACTTTGCCTTTGTCGTTGCCTTTGCCAGGCCGACCGAAACGATCCTGGAATAGGTAGTGCGATTGCAACTCGGCGAAAACGCGCGTCCGTCGCCGCCTTCCGTCGCCGAGAATGCGGGCAACCGCGATCTTGGTGTTGTCATAAAGGATTGACTGTGGAACGCCGCCAAAGAAGCTGAATGCTCGAACGTGGCCGTCACAGAAGGCTTCCGTCGTCTCCGCGGGATAGCCGACCACAAAGCAGGCGTCCGAGTGCGGCAGGTCAAAGGCGAAGAAGTGGATCTTGCGCTCGACGCCGCCGATGATGCCGACGCCTTCGCCAAAATCGACCTGAGCATGTCCCGGCGGATGCGCCAGCGGCACAAACATCTCTTGAGCCCGCAGACGCGAGCCGGCCACGTAATCCTTCACAATCGTGAGGCCGCCCGCGAAGCTGTATTCGTCCCGAAGCCGCTCGAAGATTCGCTTCGCAGTATGCTGTTGCTTCCTCGGACGCGACTTGTCCTCCAGGAGAATGCGGTCGATCACCGAGATGAACGGATCAAGCTTCGGCCTGGCCGGCGCCTTGGTGCGCACGTAACCCGGCGGCGCCGAGAACTTCATCATCTTGGCGACCGTCCGGGGATCAATCCCGAACCGCCGCGCCGCCTCGCGACGGCTCAGCCCCGCAATCTGAACCGCATAGCGAACACGTCCATAAAGCTCCACGACCTTCATCCCCGCCCTTTGCCTATCCAATGCAAAGGACCACCTGCTGCCGGATTTTTACTCCGGCGCTACCGGAATATCCGGCCGCTTCAGTGAGGGATTATTGCTCCGGCGCTTACACCCAGCGCCTGGCGGCCCGCATCGCGCCGCCATGGGGAACTGGAAGTCCTATAGCCACGCCTGCCAAGCCCGGCACAACGCGCATC
>DATDGX010000129.1:0-15570 GCA_036521875.1 Binataceae bacterium (SeqCode) | reverse complement strand
AGCTCGGCGTGCCGGTGTTGTTCGTTGAGTGCCGGGCGGATCAGGAGGAAGTATTGCGCCGCCTGCGCGAGAGAACCAGCCAAGGCAGTGGCCCGTCCGACGCGACCGAAGACGTATTTCTGCACCAACGGTCCGAGTTTGCGCCGCTCAACGAGCTAACCGCGCGCCAGCATCTCGTTGTGGATAGCAGCAAAGGCACCGAATCCTTATTGCCAGGTATCGAAAATTCTCTTCGTCACCTTTTCGATCGAAGTGAAGGGGTTCGCGTGAACAACTCACCAGACTTCTCGTCGAACCCATCAGGATAGTTTCGAGGCCTCCGCGTCTGGACGCGACCCCGAGCGCTTAATAACGAGGAGGAGGCCAGCGGTGGGGATGGCCCACGAGCAAAGGGTTATCGCGTCGCCGACCGTCCTGAGGACGGTCGAGATACAGTCAGAGACCATGGCAAGACGCGCAGTAGCGAACGAAGTAACGGTGCCCATCGCTCATGTCATTGTCCGCAGATAGCGCAGGCTGCGAGACGCAAAGCGCGGCACCTGGCGCAAACAATGATCCCAATGCTTTTAACTTCATCGATTCATCCAACGACATTTAATTTGGCATGCTCAACGCGGTAGAGGCGTCGCAGTTGGAGTCGCAGTCGCGGTTGATGTAGGCGAAGGTTGCATCGCCACAGCGGCCACTTCGGGATCCGGGATGTATTCCGGCGGATACGGAAGCCGCCGCCAGCTCAACAGCAGGAGCGTCAACGCTCTCGATTCCTCGGGCTTGAAGTTGAAATCGGGCATCTGCGTGCCCGGCGAAACTATGCTCGCCTGTGTCAGATGCTGCACGTTCCAATTGAACATCGTGTGTTCACCGCGCACGTGCGCGAAGTTCAGCAGCTCGGGGTTCCGGTCACCCTCGTAGGTCAGCTCGGCTCCGGTGGGGCCACCGCGCCCTTCGACGACATGGCAGACCAGGCACTTTTTCTTCTTGAAGAGCTGCTTGGCGAGATTGATCTGTTCCATCCCGGGCGTGGCGACATCGTGGCGATGGCAGAAATTGCATCGCATCTGGATCATCTCCTTCATCGCGAGCCCGTTTCGCGCTGCAAGTGCGCGCGAGAGCATTGGATCTTCCCATCCCCGTCCGCCTTGATGAGCCCCTGTGACAGTCGTTGCCGATCCATCGCCGCCGTGGCAGGGGGTGCATCCGAAGCGCGCGAATTCATGCTTCACGAGCCAATCGTTCGTCGGATGTGGTTTCAGCGGCTCAGCGATCGTGGCCGGAAGAACCGAAGCCCATTCGTAGCCGAGATGACACGTGACGCAGCGATCGATGACGTTAATTTGGGGTATCCAAATCTGACGGATGCCAGCGCGGAAGTTGCGCGCCTCTTCGACCTTACCGTAGTGGCCGAGCAGTTGGGGAAACTCCCACTGGTAGGGTCCCCATTCGGTGCTGTACTCACGCCAAAAGCCAATCGCGACGAGCACGAAGAACAACAACGACATTGCGACCAACCAGCCGAAGTCCTTCGCCTCGAACGATTCGTTCCGGTCAGCCATATCAATAAAGCCGTGGCGTCTCGGGGCGCGTCTGGCCGGGCCAGTAGATCCGCCAGTAGGGACCGCGCAAGTAGACCCCGACCATGATCAGCAGGATGATCAAGAGCGTCGCGATGGCGAAAGTTGCGTTCTGCCGCTTTCGCTCGGGCGCGAGCCATCGCCCTTGGGTCCGAAGTGGAGAACGATCGATCCACGGCCACAGCGTAAGCACGCCGAGGAGAAATCCGGGCAGCAGTATTCCGCCCAGCAACGCGCCGCTGACCGTAAACCCACCGACACGAACAGTCGTTGAAGCGACCAATTCCTGTAGCCAGACGAAATACCACGGCGCTTTTGCCGGATTCGGCGTCACCGATGGATTGGCGAGACCCTCCAGCGGTGCGTTGAAGAACAACGCGGCCAGCAGCGTGATGTTGAACACGACGAGGAAGACCAGCGCGATGCGCCGTGACATATTCGGCGAGGAGAAAACCTGATCGGACTCTTCGAGCCCGGTCGAACTCATCACCTGTACCGAGGTGCCCGGCGTAATCCCAAACAGCGAGTAACTCTTTGTCTTCGGAGTAGCCTTCGGCACCATTTCGCGCTCATTGCGAATGCGCTCGATCGCCGCGAGACCGCCGTCCTTGCGCACGCGCCACATGTGATAGCCGAACAGCACCCCAACGAAGACCGGCAGGAAGAAGACGTGCAGTACGTAAAAGCGCAGCAAGGTCTGCTGTCCGATTTCATGGCCGCCAAGCAGAAGGAATTGAATCGTCGGGCCGACCAGCGGAGCCTGCTTCGCGATACTGGTCCCAACCGTGATTGCCCAGAATGCGAGCTGATCCCACGGCAGCAGGTAACCGGTGAAGGACAGGAACAGCGTCGAGAGAAAAAGAACTACTCCGACCACCCAGTTGACCGCCCGGGTGCCGCGGTACGCGCCCGTGAAGAACACTCGCGCCATGTGGATGTATACGACGGCGACCATCCCTTCCGCCGCCCATCGATGCTGATTTCTCAGCAGGCGGCCGAAGCTGACGGCGTACTCCAGGTCCTTGATGCTTCCGTATGCGCGCTCGGTGGAGGGCACATAGAAAAACATCAGCATCACGCCCGTGACGGTCAGGATCAGCAGCAGCGCTGCGGACGCGGTGCCCAGCCAGAACGAGTAGTTCCAGTCCATGCTGGCGCGCGCGACTTTGGCTGGAAACCAGTGGAGCCAGAAGTTCTTGACGATCGCTTCCGACGATTCGCGATCGCTCCGGGGTGACCACGACGAGAGGACATTGCGCCAGGCAAGCTTGATCTTGTCGCCCACCAGTCAGGCCTTGCCTTTTCCGACGAGCAGCCTGAAGTCGCGCGCAACTTCATTTGCGCTATCAACTTCAAGGAACCCGTCGGGCGAAATGGTGGTCTCGAACCATTCGAGCGGACGCGGCGCAGGTCCCGAAATCACCGTGCCGTCGGGACGAAAGCGGCTGCCGTGGCACGGACAGTCGAACTCGGTATCTTTCCACTGCACGTTACATCCCAGATGTGTGCATATCGCGGAAATGACGTGAAACGCATCCTTTTGACGAATCACATACAGCCGGTGCGCTGCGTCGAGCGTGTAGCCCTCGGGGTAATCGTCGGGGCGCTTGATCTTGAAGCGGCTCGGCGGCTCATAGAGCACATTGGGGAAAAATGCCCTGCCGGCAGCGCCGATCTGCGCAAGGAAGGCTGCCAACACCGATCCTTTGCCGATGAAGCGCAGGATCTTTCGCCGATCGGGGTCCATCAGCCGGCCGTCTCTTCGAACTGAAAGCGCTCCATCGTAATCGCCGAGGTCGGGCATCTGATCGCGCATAGACCGCAGCGGATGCATTTGGCCTCGTCGTAGAGAAAAGCGCTGCGGGTCTGCGCTTCCGTCATCACGCCGGCAACCCGCGCTTGATCGGCGATTTCCCCCGCGGGCGCGAAATGCAGGCAATGCTCCGGGCAAATGTCTACGCATCGATTGCACAGAATGCATTTCGACCCGTCGTAGATAGGATGGATATGGCAGTAGAGGCATCGCTCCGCCTGCTCGCGCGCGTCGCTCGGGTTAAACGCGGACTCGACTTCGGTGATTCCGGTGCGGCGCGAGAGTGGAACGAGCGGAATATCGCGACGCTTCTGCTCGTAGCGCTCGGCCATCCGGTAGGTGTCGGTCGGCAATTCCTCGATGGTGACGTGCATCCGCGGCTGGCCGAGCGGCTTGCCACGGAGGTACGCGTCGATGCCGCGCGCGGCGACCTTGCCATGCTGTGCGCACGTGATCAGCAGCGACGGTGGAAAGGCCGCATCGCCGCCCGCGAATACTCCAGCGATACCAGTCTCGAGAGTGACTGGATCGATCTTGAGCGTTCCCGCGGGCGTGATAGTGACTCCATCTTCCGGTGTGATGAACGACAAATCCGGTGCCTGCCCGATGGCGAGGATCACTGCGTCGGCGTCAAAGATATGGCGGACGTTCTCATCGAATTGCGGCCGGAAGCGGCCCGCTTCATCGAATACCCTGAGGCATTTCACTAATTCTATTCCGACCGCGCGACCATCGCGGCTGACGATTCGCTTCGGGCCCCAGCCGGGCAGAAAAGTGACGCCCTCGTCGCGCGCGATGTCGAGTTCCTCGCGACCCTGCGCTGATTTCATCGCCGGCATCTCGTGCGCGGACTCAAGACTCGCGACCGTGACTTCGAGCGCACCGCGCCGCGCCGCCTCGCGCGCCGCATCGAGTGCCACGCGCATCGTGCCGGCCGCGACGCTGTGCTCTTCTTCTTCAGACATGACGAGTCCGGGCACGAGCGCACGAACCGCGGTTCGGGCCGCGTCGATCGCGACCAGGCCGCCGCCGATCACGACCACCTTGCCGCCTAGCGGAACGCGGTAGCCGCGATTGATATTGAGCAAGTAGTCGATCGCCTTAATCACCCCGTCGGCATCGCTGCCCTCGATCGGCACTGCGCGGCCGCGCGACGCGCCAACGGCGAGAAAAGTTGCTTCGTAGCCCTGTTCCTTCAGTTCTCGAACTCCGAAGCCGGGCCGAAGCGGGGTAGAATAACGAAACTCCACACCGAGCGCCTCGATCTCGCCGACCTGGCAGTCGATCACTTCACGTGGAAGCCGGTAGGCAGGAATACCGTATCGAAGCATCCCGCCAGGCTGCGGCATCGCTTCGAAAACTGTCGTGTTGTAACCCATCACGGCCAAGTCGTGTGCGCACGCCAGCCCTGCCGGCCCCGCGCCAACGACCGCGACTTTGCGTTTGGACGCGCCGGCTTCAGGCTGCGCGCCGAGAATATCGAGATGACCCGGAGTGACGCTGCCGCCGCCGGATGGTCCGGCGATCATGTCGTGGATTCCCCTGGCTGAGAGTGCTTCGGGGCCGAATTGCTCGGTTAGAAAACGCTTGAGTGCGCGAATCGTCACGGGCGCATCGATCTTGCCGCGGCGGCACGCGTCCTCGCATGGAGCGCCGCAAGCGCGTCCGCATATGGAAGCGATAGGATTGGGCGATCGCGCGACGCGATATGCTTCGGCCAGGCGTCCTTCGGCGATCAGTTGAACGTAGCGCCCCGCGTCGGTCTTGACCGGGCACGCATCAAGGCACGGCACATTCTTGCGGAACCACCACAAGTCGCGCGGCAGCGCGTCGATCGAATTTCCATTGCTCATCGACGTCCCGCTTATTTCTTGCAAAAACTCCTGACGTAGGCGACGAGGTCGTGAATCTCGCCGTCCTCGAAACCCGAGCTCCACGCTTGCATGTCTTTGCTGAGACCCGCGGCGCCGCCGCCGTTCTTGATCACGTTGAACATTGTATCGTCGGAAATCTTGCCCATCGCGGCACAATCAGTGAAATTGCGGGGGTTGGTGGCAAGCGTCGACGCGGCAGGACCGTCGCCCTTGCCACCGGGGCCATGACACTTCACACAAAACGTATCGTAATTTTGCTTGGCGGCAGCCACATCGGCCGCGCGCACAGGCGCAAACGCGCATGCGATGATCGCGCACACTGCAATACTTGAGATGAGTCGATTCACGTCGTCCTCCGTTTCTATATTCGCGCGGCCTAATTCAACGGCTCTTGAGGTATTCCAATATCGCTTTGGCATCGTCGGGCGGTAAGTTTCCAAGCGTACGCATATGCATCATGATCTGGTCCCACTCATAAGGAGCTTTTTCGGATCCGGGCCGCGCGTTATGACAGGTGTTGCAGTACACTGGCCACAGCTTCGCACCCTCCCGGAACAGCCGTCTGTGCTCGGCCAGGTTAGGATTCTCCTGGGCCGAAGCGGGAGCGCCTGCCGATCCGATCGCGAGAGTCGCAAGCGCGATTGCCGCAAATAATTTTCTCATAACCGTGGCTCCGCTCAAAATCCGATCGTGAATTGGCTTAGGAAGGCGTGATCGTTCCCAATCGAACCCGCGGGGATCTCGGCGCCGCTTGAAGAAACGAATAGTCCTCCTGCGCGCGGCATTTCGATGTCGAATTCGTTTTGCAAAACGATCGATGGCGCGATCCAATAGTCGAGACCCAACGCCACTTCGCGAGCGTGCGGCGCGTACGTTGCCGGCGAACCATTGATGCCGAAATCAGGAACCAGTCCGACCTGTATACCGCCCAGGCCGACACCGGTGGCGCCCGCGATGTCGTCGGTTGAAACGCCGCGCTGGTTGACTCCCGAATAACGCACCAGTGGCTCGAATCGATGGAGATAGTTGTTGAGCTTGTCGGGAAAGCACGGAACATTAAGACCGGTTAGGAAGTAACCGGCCTGCACGTACCATCCCTGGCGATGGTCGGTGTTCTGTCCATTGGGCATCTGGCGGTACGATTCCAGCCATTCACCGCGGGTCTGCAAGTTGCCTACAAAGTAGTTGAAATCCACGCCCCATGAGTTGAACCAATTTCCATTCGCCCACTTGCCATTGTACGTAGACGCTCCGAGCTCGAGCCGGCCCATTTCAGAATCAACAGGGAGCGGGTAGATGCGAAACCGCGCGCCGATTGACTTGCCGTTGGTCTGGCTGAATGCGACCGCCGTTGGACTTGCGACCGCTGCGCCAAGGACTGGCGAGCTGAAGTTGGGGCCGTTTCCGGTCCAGACCGTGTAGTCGAAATCCTGACCGAGCTTGCCGAATTGCATCCCGCCGCGAAGCTGGATTCCTAGCTCCGCCGGCGGAACCACCGGCTCAACTCCAAACGGCAGCGGCGCCGTGACAAACCGGTTCACCCACATCGGGCTCTGGTTCTCGTACCAGTCACCGAATGGTTGGTCGAAAAGCCCGGCCACAACCGTCACATAGTCGTTAAGAAAAATCTGGAACTCAGCGATCGACAGGTCGGTTCCCGTCCCGGTACTTCCAAACCCCGCGCTCAACACGCCCTCGAACACGATCCAGTCAGTCGGGCGGTACAGAATCATCGGCTCGAAGTCGAAAAAGAACGAGTTCTGCGATGCAAGGTGGAGAGCGTTAAGGGCGCCGCTTTGCTGGTCATAAATGAATTCGCCCCCGGCCGCACCGGTTACGGTGAACGTGTGCGTTCCGAGATATCGATCAAAGAAATTGCCAAACTCTGACGGCGCGATCGGCGCCTCGACCTTCGTCTCCAGAGTCTTCACTTGGGCGTTGGTCTGCTGAAGCTCGAGCGTTGTCTCCTTCAGCTTCTGATCGGTGCTCTGCAGCTGCTGCGTGGTGGCCTCGACCTTGGAACCTTTCGTCTCGAGCTGCTGAACCTTGATCTCGAGCGAGCGAATTACTTCGCGGTCACGCTTGCGTTCCTCCCGCATCTGACGCAGCTCGCTTCTGACTTCCTTCATCGCGGCGGCGGCGTCGCCGTCGCTGTCGGCAGCGCGCGCCGGCCACGCCAGAGACAATGCTGCGACGCCAAATGCGAACAGAAATGTAGAGAAGATTCGTCCGGCTAGCATAGTTCTCCCTATAGCGGCCAAGTATTCGGCCCATCCGTCTCAAGGCAACATTTGTGCCCTAATCAGCGCCGAGACGCGCCGCTGCCTCCTACGACCGAAAGATCAACTGTCCCGCGCTGAACATCAAATGAGCCGCGCTGACACCTCCGGAATTTCTGCCATAGCGACCGGATTGCGGCAAGTATCGGCGCAGTCGGATAGCAAATGATCCGATTTTCCCTAAAGAAGCAAACGCTGGTGCTGCTTCGTCTCGAGATCGAAATCGCTGCACCCGACCCTTTTACTGCGATTGTGTTGCCAAGGGAGGCAGGCATCTGTGTTCGAACGATACAAACGCTCATGTTACCGCTCGAATTCCGCCGCATATCCGGCGGCGCATCGCCGCCGGCGCTCGGCACGAAGAATGAATTAGAAAGCTGGAGTCGGCGTTCAACTGGTCGCGAATGAAGCAGAGATTCGGAGGGGAAAATGCAGCTTCAGATCAATTCATCCCAATCCGCGATGACCCAGGCAGTTGAGACGCAAATTCTCAAGCAGGTCAAAGCGCTTGAGGATTACGTCAATGGCCTGACCGGCTGCACGAGGTGCTTGCAGCACCTGCGGTTCATCGTCATCGCAAAGGCGGGGCGCATTCGAATCCATCTCGACGTTCCCGGCGGAGAGCTGACGATTGACAAGCAAAATGGCGTCAACCTGTCGTCAGCCATAAACGAGGCTTTCGGGGCGACCCGCATCAAACTCGAGGAGTACGTTCACAAACTGCGCCATGATGTGAAAACACAAGGACCTTCTCCTCACGTTCGCGTTACGACCATCTTTCCGACAGATGGTTACGGCTTTCTGGAAACTTTCGACGGGCGGGAAGTCTATTTTCGTGGTAACCACTTTACCGATTCCCGCGTCGGCGCCTGAAAACGAGGTATCGTAGGTAAACTCGTGAGGGCGACGAATATGACTGCCCCCAAGGAGCCTCAGTGGCTGGCAAGGCTCTGTGTGTGCTCGCGGTGAAGCTCCTCGATGCTCGAGGGGCCTCTTCCAGGCGCTACATCGGGAGGCTGTTATGATTCAAAACATCCAAAAGATCCTGGCGCCAATCGATTTCTCTGACTTTTCCATGCAGGCGATGCGGGGTGCGTGGGAACTGGCTACCGACGTCGCCGCCGAGATGCACCTGGTCTACGTCGTCGCACCGCACAACACTTTTGTCCCGCTGCCGCTGGCGACTGACGCTGAACGCACGCGTGAACTGGCGCGCGAATCTGCGATGCTGCAGCAGGCCGATGAGGAACTGGCGCGGATCAAGAAGGCCGAATTCGATGACTCGAAAAAGATCGTGACCGCGGCGCTCAAGGGCCCGCCGGTCGATAAGCTGGTCGAGTACGCCGTCCAGCAAGACATCGATCTGATCGTCCTCGCGACGCACGGCCGCACCGGCGCGCAGCACATCTTTATCGGCAGTGTCGCCGAGAGGCTCGCCCGCCTCGCGCCGTGTTCGGTGCTCGTGCTCCGAAGGCGCCAGCAGTAGAGTCGGCACCGGACGGCTGTGCCTTCTCTCAAAACCTGATCCACACGAGCGGGAACGCAAATAGTTCAGCGTTTACGCGCGAGTCGACGGGAAGGTTCGCCCAGTCGCCGATGAGTCCGCCGTGTCGGTCGTAACCAAGTCTAACGCAGGGAGGCAAATGGCCATGAACGAAAAAAAAATAATGTCTGTGGCGGACCGAATGACAGCCACGCCCACCACCGTCACTCCTCAGGACTCGCTTGCCGCTGCCAAGGCCTTGATGGACGCGGAACGGTTCCGCGAATTGCCAGTAGTCGAGCACGGAAGGTTGGTCGCCATCATTACCGACCGCGATCTAGGAGCCCACACGGGCTATTGGGAATCGACCAGGGTTAGCGCCGCAATGAAACCCGATCCGATCACAATTGCACCAGATGCCCGCGTGGCTGACGCAGCGCGGCTGCTGATCGAGCACAAGATCGGAGGTCTGCCGGTTGTTCAGGGCGGCAAGCTCGTGGGAATAATCACCAGCACCGACCTCCTCAAGGCATTTCTCGATCTGGTCCCGGGGTAAACTTGATTACGACAGGACAGTAAGGTCCGACACCAGTACCCGTGCCTGCAACGGGGCAGTCGCGCAAAGCGACCTGGCCCGGGAGTGCCTCCCGAGGTTTTACAGCACTGCGAAATCGTCATCGCGCGCGAGCGGGAGTGGGGGGATGACTGGTGGCGGTCCCTTTAACTCGTCAGAACTCACTGATGATCTGTTTCGAGATATCACCGCTCTCCGCCCAATTCACGTGAAGTCCGGTATTCGGCCCGGAGAATCGTTGCCGGCATAGAGGGTCCACGGTCAATGTGAGCCAGAGATGTCCAGGGCAACTGTTCTGCATACACTGACGGCTCTCATGATCGATCGTGTAGTTCGGGACCGCCCACCCTGCGCTGGGTGCGAGCACGCCAACATGAAGGCAATCGTTTTGGCTATTGGGAGGTCCCGTGACGGAGGGACCCGGAAACACTTGCGGCCATGCTGAGCACCAGGCAGCGGTGCAGTTTGGCCAATACTCCGAGTAGACGCCCAGCCAGAGATCCGGTGAGGTCGTGGTGCTGTAGTTCTGTACTGAGGCGCTGAGCGTAAACTCTCCGCTATTCCCGCTTTGGGCCGACGGAATGATCATCGGCGTGACAATCTGAATGGTCGACTGACAGCCCCCACAAAGGAGCCCTAAGCCAACTATCACCCACGTCAAGATCAACTTTGAAAGGCTTCGCATGTTAACCTCCAACGGGTAAGTTTCTTGATTGCAGAGTATCGCCTGCCAATAAATTGAAAGCGGAAATGCGGAACGTGAGAAGCATGTTGACCACTCACTATCGCCTCTGCAGGCGCACCGCAAAGAAGCCATCGAGCCCGCCGCGGTCCGGCCGCGTCCGCATGATGCCGTCTTCATCGAGCAGGCCCGCGAACGCCTCGCGATTCGGCGGCTCGCGCAATGGCTCAGAATCGACGTGGAACGCGCGATGCGCGCCAAGGAAGGCCGCGATCACGCCCCCCCCTTCCTCGGGCGCGAGGCTGCACACCGAATAAACGATCGCGCCGCCCGCGCGTACCATCGACGCGGCATTGGCGAGCATCCGCATCTGCAGCGCGGCCATTCGCGCGGTGTCGGCGGGCGTCACGCGCCAGCGAATTTCCGGATGCTCGCGCAGAGTGCCAAGGCCGGTGCACGGCGCGTCGAGCAGCACGTAGTCGAAGCTCGCTGGACGAAGCGGTGGCGCGGCGACGGCGAGATCGGCGCGGACGAAATCGATATGCCGATGGCCGAGGCGATGCGCGAGCGAGCGCGCCTGCTTGAGTCCGCCGAAATTGACGTCGAGCGCGATCACGCGGCCGCCCTCGCCCACCATCTCCGCAAGATGGGTCGACTTGCCGCCCGGCGCCGCTGCGCAATCGACGACAGTGGCGCCCGGCTGCGGCGCGAGCATCCGCGCGACCAGTTGCGAGGCCTCCGACTGCGCGTGAAACAGTCCGGCCCGGTACGATTCCGACTCGAAGCGCGCCGCGCTCTTCAGAATGATCGTCTCGAGCGCGCGCCCGCCGGCGTCCACTTCGAATCCGTCCGCGGCGAGACGCTCGAGAATCTCGGCGCGCGACGCGCGCCCGAGGTTGAGACGAATCACGTTGGGCGCCGCCTCGTTGTCCGCGGTCATCAGATGCTCTGCGTCGGCTTCGCCGAACCATTCGATGAACCGCTCCACGAGCCAGCGCGGATGCGAGTACGCGATCGCGAGATGAGCCGTGAGATCGCGCTCGCGTGGCGGCATCGGAATCGTCTCGCGCGTCGCCCGGCGCATCACGGCGTTCACCATCCCGGAAGCGGCGCGGGTCTCGCGGCGCTCCTTGGCGAGCGTGACCGCGGTGTCGACCGCGGCATGAGCCGGAACGCGATCGAGAAAGCGGAGCTGAAACAGTCCCAGGCGGAGGAGCGCGAGCACCGCGGGATCGATGGAACGGAGTTTGCGGCCCGCGAGGCGCTCGATTTCGTAATCGAGCCGCGCCTGCCACGCGAGCGTGCCGAGCACCAGGCGAGTGACAAGGCGGCGATCGGCGGGCGCGAAGCCGGGAATCCGCGCGCCGAGCATCGCGTCGGCGAAGGCGCCGCGCTCGGCAACGGCGACCAGGATTTCCAGCGCCGCGCGCCGCGTTTCAAGACCGGCGCGCTGGTCGGGACTGGAACTTGCGCGCGCATCGTTCGCGTTCGCGATGCCGCGATTCGTTTTCGTTTTTGCGGGCGGCTTCACGTGCCGAGCTTCACGTGCCGAGCTTGGCGCGCTCGCGCACGCGCCGTCCCCGTGCAAAGTCGGCGGCCGGCATCCGCTTGCGTCCGGGCGCCTGCACTTCGACCAGCCGAAGGCGGCCGGTTCCGCATTGGACAACCAGCGACGGCGCGACAGTCAGAATTGTTCCGGGAGATTCGCGCAGCGCCGCTTCGACATCGGAGTTGTCTCCATCTGAGTTCTGGGGCTCAACCGCAGCGCGATAGATGAGCAATTCCTCGCCGGCGAGTGTGGTCCTGGCGACGGGCCACGGATCATACGCCCGCGTCATCCGCTCGATCCGCGCGGCGTCGCCGTTCCAATCGATTATCGCGTCGGTCTTTTTGACCGGCGCGGTATAAGTCGCGAGCGCGTCGTCCTGCGGCGTTTCGGTCGCGGAGCCGCGCGCGATGAGGTCGAGCGCCTCAAGCATCGCCGCAGCGCCAAGTTCCGCGAGCTTCGCCTTGAGCGATCCTTGCGTGTCGTCAGCGGCGATCGGAATCGCGCGCTTGAGAATCATCGGTCCCGCATCCATCTGCTGCGTTATTCGCATGATGGTGACGCCGGTTTCGCGGTCGCCGGCTAGGATCGCGCCCTCGATCGGAGCGGCGCCGCGATGCCGCGGCAGGAGTGACGCGTGCAGGTTGATCGGCATGAGGCGCGGCGAGTCGAGAATCTCCTGCGGCAGGATTCGCCCATATGCCACCACCACCAGCAGGTCCGGCTGATACGATTTGATCTCCGCAAGGAACTCGGCGGTGCGGATTTTCAACGGCTTGAGCGTCGCGATGCCGTGGCGGGCGGCGACCTGGGCGACTTCGCTTGCTTCGACCTTTTGTCCGCGGCCGCGCGGCTCGTCGGGGCGGGTGACGGCCGCGGCGACATGGAAACGCGAGTCACCGATGGTGACGAGGCGGTCGAGGACCCGCGCCGCGATTGCGGGCGTCCCCATGAAAACAATTCTCAGTGACGGCGCGATATCAGATCCGGACCGCGGAGGGGCGCACGCTATCGGCCTTGCCCTCCTTGATCAGTTTCTTGAGCTTGCGTTTGTAGAGCTCGCGCTTGATGCGGCTGATGCGATCGATGAACAGCTTGCCATCGAGATGGTCGATCTCGTGCTGCAGCGCGACCGCGAGCAGATCCTCGGCCTCGATTTCGATCTCCTTCTGCTCGGGCGTCCATGCGCGCACCAGCACTCGCTGCGCGCGCTCCACGTCCGCGGAGTAGTCGATTATCGAGAGGCATCCTTCCTCCCAGATGATCTTTCCCTCCGCCTCGACGACTTTGGGATTGATGAGCTTGAGCAGATGCTTGCCGGGGTCTTCGTGGTCGGTGTCGAGGACGATGATGCGTTTTGATTCTCCGATTTGCGGCGCGGCGAGACCGACCCCTGGCGCCGCGTACATCGTCTGCACCATGCTGTCGACCAGTGCGGCGAGACTGCCGTTGATGTTCTCAACCGCCTTCGCCTCCTGCTTCAGGACATCGTCGGGAAATCTGCGAATTCTTAGGAGCGCCATCGGACCCGTCTCGAGCTAAAACATCTGGCCGATCTAAAAATCTAGCAAAGCGCCGAAACCACCGATAGCTCGCTCGCGCCGAGTCAGGCGGCGAGGCCGTGCGCGGCGAGGAACGACTCCATCGCGCGGGCGCATTCGGCGGGGCGCTCGATCTGCAGGAAGTGCGTGGTGCCGGGAATCGCTTCGTAGGCGAGCGGCAACTCCGCCGCCATCGCGCGGCCGATCAGCGCCGGCGGCATCGCGCCGTCGATCTCCGGGTCTCCGCAAATCAGCTTAACCGGCACCGGGCAATGCGCCATCCGTGGCCATAGGTTCGGATCGGCGTTGCGCGAGAAGACGTGCGCCTCCCACTCGCGCGGGCACGCCAACACCCAATCGCAGGCGTCAGGGTCGTAGCGCAGCGTCGCGCGCGCGACCAGTTCGTAGGCCTCGGGGACCCATCGCGTCTGGCGCCTGGCGAACTGGCGCGCGAGGTCGCTCGGATCCGCGTAACGCTCGGGGCGGCGCAGAGCGCGCGCCGCGAGCGCAGTTTTGTCTTCATGCTGAGAGCCGCGCAGCGGATGCCCGTCGCGCGGATAGAATGGCGGGTCGAACAGCACCAGCACCTTGAATCGCGGGCCGTGCTCGAGCGCGTGAAGGGCGGCGACCACTCCGGACAACGAATGAAATACGCCCGCGGCGGGTTTCGCGCCCAGCTCGCGCTCGATCGCGTGCCACACCGTCTCCATGTCGCTGATGAAGTTCGGCATGGTGTGACTTTCGCGCGTGTGAAGCGGATTGTTCCCGTGATTGCGGAGGTCGAAGAGCACGACTTCATAACGATCGCGAAGCGGCGCCCAGAACGGCGCGTAACCGTCGATCGCGAGGCCATTGCCATGACTCATCACCAGCCTCGGGCCGTCGGGGTTGCCGTGCTGGCGAATGCGAATCACCGCACCGTCATGCATCACCACGTCGAATGCGTGGCGCGGGCTCGGAAGCGTGTGCAGCGGGTCAGTTTCAGGCATCGGCGACAATGTTCACGTCACTCGCAAGATAACGCTTACATCATGCGGACCGGGTCGATGTCGATCGCTAGATAGACGCCGTCGCGCTCCGCCAGCGGCGCGATTTCGGCTCGCATCGCAACGAGCGCGGCGCGCATCAGTTTCAACTCTCGCGATTTTACCATCACCTGCCATCGGTAGCGCTGCTTGATGCGCTCGATCGGCGCGGGCGCCGGGCCGAGCACGCGAACCTTGTCGGGCGACACCGTTTTGGTAAGCGCGCGGGCAACCGCGGCTGCAATATTCGCGACGGCGAGCGCCTCGGGGCCTTCGATACGCACCATCGCAAGCCGCGCGAAGGGCGGGTAGTCGAGATCGCGCCGGAGCTCGAGCTCGCGGCGGATGAAGCGCGCGTAATCCTGGTCGCGCGCGGCGCGGATACTATAATGATGCGGCGCGTAGGTCTGGATGATCACGCGGCCGGGCCGCTCGCCGCGCCCCGCCCGGCCCGCCACCTGCGTCAGAAGCTGAAAGGTGCGCTCCGCCGAGCGAAAGTCCGGCAAGTTGAGCGCCAGGTCGGCGAGCACCACGACCGCGAGCGTGACGCCCGGAAAATCGAAGCCCTTGGTGATCATCTGGGTGCCCACCAGCACGTCGATTTTGCCGGTGCGCAGATCGGCGACGATTTGCGCGCGCGCGCCGCGCCGCCCGCTGGTGTCGCTGTCCATCCGCTCGATTCGCGCCTCGGGCATCAGCGCCCGGAGCGTCTCGGTCAGCCGCTCGGTGCCGAAGCCCTGGCCGGCAAGCCCAAACCCGCGGCACTCGGGACACTGGTCCGGCGCCGCGATGTGGTTGCCGCAGTAATGGCATCGCAGTGAACGATCGCGGAGATGAAAGGTCATGCTCACGCTGCAATTCGGACACGCAATCACGTTGCCGCACAAATGACATTGTAGAAAGTTGTGAAACCCGCGACGGTTGAGGAACACCATGCTCTGTCCGCGCGCCGCGAGATTCTGCCGCATAGCATCGACCAGCGCCGGAGAGAGCGGAATCGGCGCAGGAGCACTCGCGCCGTTGCCATGGCGAGTTTCATCCGCGGGTTTCGCGACGGTCGCGCGCGCGGCGTCCTTTCGCATGTCGACGACTTCGACTTGCGCGAGCGGACGATCGTTTATGCGCCGCGGCAGCCTTATCAGGCGGTAGCGTCCGCGCCGCGCGTTCGCGAACGACTCGGCT
>DATDGX010000128.1:0-10029 GCA_036521875.1 Binataceae bacterium (SeqCode) | reverse complement strand
TCGATCCCTACTGTTGTAATCTTCATCGCGGACCCTCCTCGTTGCGAATGTAACGTTCACCTACATTCTTGGCCCATTGCGAGGCCGTAGATAAACGGGCGAGGGTCCATCTCATCATCCTGAGCGAAGGCTGCCGGAGTCGAAGGACCGTTACGTAACAACTGTTTGAATACTCAGCGATGGTTGTCCACGCGCCGCTGATCGCGATGCCGAGCGCCTGCCTACTACTGTTCGCGAAACCAGTCGGCGCTCAGGTCCGCGAACTGCGGATTAACCGATCGGATCAAGTCTATTTTCTTTTTGCGGCCCCCGTCGCTGGAGAGGACGTACACATAAAAGTTGGCGACTCTTGATGGCAGAGGAGGAGCAGTGCGCGAGGCACTCACCGTGAACGAGCAGCGCGTGTCATTCGTGGATCGCCATGCTGGCGGCCTCGCATCGACGCAACGGCAAGGCGATCAGCGGCGCCATGGACGACCATCGCTGAGTATTCAAACGATAAGTACGTAGCGATCCTTCGACTCCGGCAGCCTTCGCTCAGGATGACGTCCGTTTTTCTTCGGCTCAACGGAACGACAGTGGTTTCCCAGCGTTCGCAGCTGTGGCAGCAATTTAGTTTTCACTTCTACTTTTTGAAAAACTCACAGACTCTCAGGATGACGTTCCTCTTTTTTCGACTTAGCGGATGACAGTGGTCTTCCTGCGCTCTCGTTCGCGCGAGAGATGACGCCGCGCACGACCTGGCGCGCTAGTCCACTGCGTGGCGGGCGCGTTCCGACTCGTCCGACTCGTCTTCGGGCTCGACCAGGCGCAGCCGCGCGGGACGCCGCCACAGCCGGTTGAACCAGTTCTCCAAATCGTCGAACAGCGAGTACGCGACCGGGGTGAACAGCAGCGTTATCAGCAGGCACAGCGTCTGTCCGCCGATCACCACGATCGCAATCGCGCGATGCGCGCTCGAGCCGATGCCGACGCCCACGGCGACCGGGATCATGCCCGCCACCAGCGCCGCGGTGGTCATCAGGATCGGGCGCAGCCGCTCGCGATTGGCGGTCAGGATCGCCTGGCGGCGCGGCAGTCCCTGGCGCACCAGGTTCAGCGTCTGGTCGATTTGCAGAATCGAATTCTTCTTGACGATTCCGAACAGGAGCAGGATTCCGAGCGTCGAATAGAGCATCAACTGGTCGTGAAACACGATCAGCGAGAGCAGCGCGAACGGCACCGCCAGCGGCAGCGAAAGCATGATCGTGATCGGATGGATGAAGCTTTCGAACTGCGCCGCCAGCACCATGTACATGAAGATGATCGAAAGCGAGAACGCCAGGATGAAGCCCGCGACCATCTCTCCGTAAATCTTGCTCTGCCCGCCGAAGGTCGCGACATAGCCGGGCGCGACGTGCAGGTCGCGGCCTTTCTGGTCGACCACGTCCATGATTTTGTTCATCGCGGCGCCGGGCCCGAGGTTGAACGTCAGCGCGATCTGGCGCTGGCGATCCTGGCGATCGATCTGCACCGGTCCGGTGCCGTGCACCAGCGCCGCCACGTTGTCGACCCGCACCTGCCCCACGCTCGACGACGGCACCGTCAGGCTCGCGATAGTCGCGGGATTGTTGCGGTCCTTCTCCGCGAGCTGAATGCGCACGTCGTAAGTGTCGGGCCCCTCGCGATAGCGCGTGATCACGTCGCCCTGCACCATGGTGCGCATGGTCTGCGCGATGTCGTCGATCGAGACGCCCAGGTCGGCCGCCTTCTGCCGGTCGATATGCACCTGCAGTTCGGGCAGCCCGCCCTCGTAGCTGGAATCGATATCCACGATGCCGGGGATTTTGTTGAGCTGACCGCGAAGCTGCGCGGTATATTTCTGCAGCACGTCGAGGTCCGCGCCGCGCAGATCATATTCCACGTCGACTTCGCGAAAGCCGCTCTGCTCCCACGGCTTGACCGCGTCGACGCTGATGCGCAGCGCCGGGAAGCCGGAGACCAGTTTCCGCGCCACGACCATGATCTGCGACTCGCTGCGCTTGCGCTCGTTGATCGGCAGAAGCTTCGCGACTATTTCCGCCACCGTCACGCGCTCGTCGCCGTTGGTGTCGCCGACCGTGGTCAGCAGATGGCGCACTTCGGGGATGGTGCGGATGCGCGCCTCCAGCTCGCGCACCACCGCGTCAGTATGCGCGAGCGAGTAGCCGGGCGGAGTCTGGATGTTGACCTCGAACTCGCTGGCGTCGTCGTCGGGCATGAAGGTCGCGCCCACTACTTTGCCGAGAAACGGGATCGAGGCCACCAGCGCTATCGACGCGGCCACCAGGACCCAGCGATGGTCGAGCGACCAGCGGAGCGCGGTGTCGTAATGCGTCTCCATCCACTTGAACCCGCGCCATTCGCGCGAGTTGCGTTTGCCCGAGCCGGCGCGCGGCAGAAAGCGCGCGCACAGCATCGGGGTCAGCGTGAACGCGACCAGCAGCGAGACCATGATCGCGAACGCCATCGTGATTCCGAACGAGCCCAGGAAGCGGCCCATCACGCCCTTGATGAACATCAGCGGAACGAAAATCACCGCGAGCGAGAGCGTGGTCGCGCTGACCGCGAGACCCACTTCGGCGGTCGCGGCGGTGGCGGCCGCGGCCGGCTCCATGTTTTTTTCCTCGATGAAACGGTAGATGTTCTCCAGCACCACGATCGCGTCGTCGATAACGATACCGACCGCCAAGGTGAGCGCGAGCAGCGTCATCCGGTTCAGCGTGTAGCCCATCCACAACAGCAGCGAGTAGGTCGAGATGACCGAGACCGGAATCGCGACCGCCGCGATCAGCGTCGAGCGGATCGAGCCCAGGAAAAGGAACACCACGATTGCGGCGCAGATGCCGCCGAGCAGCAGGTGCTCCTGCACGGTATGGACCGCCTCGCGCACGAACGACGACGAGTCGCGCGACCAGATCACGTTGACGCCCGGCGGCAGCGTGCCTTTGATGACGTCGTAGCGCGCGCGCAGATTGTCGACCACCGCGATCGTGTTGGTGCCTGACTGCTTGCGGATGATGAGCGAGACCGCGTTCGCGTCGTCCCATCGCGACAGCGAGCGCGGCTCCTTGACGCCGTCTTCGACGCTCGCAACGTCGCCAATCGTGATCGGGCGGTTGTCCTGCTCGCTCACGATAATTTTCGAAAAGTCCTGGACCTCGGTGATGCGCCCCAGCGTCCGTAGTATCTCCTCGGACAGGCCCTGCTTGACGCGCCCGCCGGGGTACTCGACGTTCTGGCGCGAGAGCGCGGAGGACACCTGCTGCATCGAGAGGCCGGTCCCCTTGAGGCGGTCGGCGTCGACCAGGATATGCACCTCGCGCTCGCGGCCGCCGACGATATCGATCGCGCCGACCCCGTCGACCGATTCGAGCGGCTCCTTGAGGCGCCGGCGCGCGATCTCGGTGAGCTCCTTGATACTTTGGTAGCCAGTCAGCGTGAGCGTCAGCACCGGCACCGAGTCGAGGTCGAACTTCTCGACCAGCGGCGGCTTGGTGCCCTCGGGAAGCTGGTCGAGCACGGTGCCTACTTTGTCGCGCACGTCCTGGATTCCGGCGTCGAGGTCGCGCTCGAGCTTGAACGAGACCATGATGCGCGAGACGCCTTCCAGGGTGTTCGAGCGCAGCTCGTCGATTCCGCTGACGGTGTTGATCACTTCCTCGAGCGGCTTGGTGACGCGCGCTTCGGTTTCTTCGGGAGCGGCGCCGGGCAGATAGGTCGTCACCATCACCATCGGCACGTCGATCTTCGGGAACAGGTCGACGCCGAGGCGCTGATAGGAGAACCATCCGAGCACCACCAGCACGCCGACGAACATGGTGGCGAAAACCGGGCGGCGCACGCAGAGGTCGGCGAGTATCACGACTGCTCCTGGGCGATCACGGGCGCGCCGTCGGCGAGCCGGTCGATATCGGTGATGACGACTTTTTCGCCGGCGTTGAGCCCCTTGGTGATTTCGATGCGGTCGCCGACAATCGTTCCGGTTTCGACTTCGCGCGTATGCACCGCGCCGTTCTGCACTACGAACACGCGCGCGACGCCCGCGTAACGCAGGATCGCGCTCTGCGGCACCAACAGCGCGCGGTCCTCGCCGAGATTCATCGTCACGTGCGCGAAATAGCCGGGCTTGAGCGCGCCGTCAGGATTGCGCACCTCCGCCTCGACCAGCAGCGTGCGGCTGGTTTCGTCGAGGGCCGGCGCGATCCGGGTGATTGTGCCGGTGTAGGTCGCACCGGGCTTGGCGTCGATAGTGAGTTGCACCGGCATCCCGATTTTCGCCAGCGGCACGAAGCGCTCCGGCATCGGACAGCGGAGCTTGATAGGGTCGGTCGCGATCAATTCGTAAAGTTGCTTGCCCGGCATCACGTACTCGCCCAGCGAGGCCATCCGTTTTTGCACCGAGCCGGCGAACGGCGCCGTGATCGAGTCGTCGCCGAGCTTTTTGCGCGCCATCGCGAGCGCCTTCTCGGCCGACTCGGTGTCGGCTTCGTCGATACGGAGCTGCGCGGAGAGCTGATCGAACTGCTGCGCCGACATCATCTGCTCGTTCTTCAGTTCCACGGCGCGGTTGTAAGCGGCGCGCGAGTTGGCGAGCTTGGCGCGCTCCTGGTCGAGCGCAGCCTGCGCGGAATCGACCCGAAGCTGCGCCTCGCGCGGATCGATCTTGAGCAGCACCTGTCCCTGCACGACCGCGTCGCCGAAGTCGGCGGAGATAGAGGCGATAGTGCCCTCGACATTGGCAGCGAGCACCGCGCGCTCCTTGGGAAACAGGGCGCCCTGCACCTCCTCGGTGCGTTCCAGATTCTGCTCGCGCACGGTTGCGACCGCGACGATCACCCGCTGCGGCCCCGCCTGCTGGTTGAGATTGCTGGAGGCGGCCGACGCCGGCTGGCGGCATCCGGTCAGCGTCATCGTGGCCAATATCATAGCCATCAAGGCGGCAAGCCCGAGCGCGGGCGCTGCCGAGAATGGCGCGGCCGTCGTAAGCGATCGCAGGTATTTCGACGGCGTCATCCGCATGGCGCGGCCTGTACTCCTCTGAGAAATAAGTCGAGCAGCGCCTCCGCATCGTCTTCGACCGGGGTGTCCGCGAGGCCGATCAGGCGCCGGCGCAAACACGCCGTCGTCATCTCTGACAGAATGAAGGCCGCGAATTTCGGATCGACGGGACGAATCGCGCCGCCGCGCGCCGCGGCTTCCAGAATCGACGCGGCGTAGTCCAGGTATTCGCTGAGCAGGCTTCGCAGCTTTTCGCCGAGGGCATCGCCGGGCGCGAAGGTCACGAAACTTTTGTCGAGTTCGAAGGCTTTGAGGAAATCCTGGTGCGAGCTCAGGATCCGGAACTGGCCCAGAACGAAATGGCGGACCCGCTCCAGCGGCGGGTCCTGCGGCCGGTCCAGCTTGTGGGTCTCAGCCATGATCGCGCGCAGCCCTTCGAAGACCGCGGCATGCAGCAGGTCAACCTTACCCTTGGGAAAGTAGAGATAGATGGTGCCCTTGGCGATGCGCGCCTCTTCGGCGACCCGGTCGATAGTGGTGCCCTCGAAACCATGACGGCCGATAACGCGTCGGGCCGCTTCCAGGATCTCGTTGACCCGGTACTCTTTGATGAGCTCTTCGCGCGAGGAAGCCATTGGAATTTACTACGATACTCCAGACTGTACTGTACGTTCAGTCATTTGAACGTCCAGTCAGTCGAAGTCTACGGCGTCGCCAAATATGAGGCAAGGGGCGATCTTACGCCAGGACCGCCGATCTGCACCTTGTCAACCTGGTCGCTCTCGGGGATTAGGCGGTCGCCAGCCGATCGCCGAGAATCTCGGACAGCCGCTCGGCTGGCACGCGTCGCAAATCGGGAATCGCAAATCCCGACGCCGCGGCATGACCACCGCCGCCGAACGACTCGGCGAGCGCCGACAGGTCGATCTCGCAATCCGCGCTGCGGCGGAGACTCACGCCCTGGCTGCGCAGATCGAACAGCGCGACGACGGTGCGATGCTGCTCCTCATAGAGCCGCGCCGCGACTTCGCTGGAGTAGCCGAAACAGCACGCGGTGCGGATCGTGATGCCGTTGTCGAGCTTGCGATCGACCATCGTCGCGTAGGCGAGCTCGAGGCTGCGGCGCATCGCGTCGCGCGCGGCCTCGAGCGCGGACCTGAGCTTGCGCGACATCTTCGGCTCATGGAGCTTCAGAATTTCGCGATACGACGCTGTGCCGCCGAGCGTCTGAACCGCGAGCGCCCAGTCCGATGACTCGGGAATCTGATGCACCCAGCGATCGTGGTCGTCGGCGATTTCGACGAAGCGGCGGAACTCCTCGAAGCTCGCCGGGACGCCGCCCGGCGCGAGCGTCGCCGCTGAGCTCTTCAGGTAATCGTAGGTGAGACGCGCCGCCGAGTAATCCTCCGACAGCACCTTGCCCGCGAACGGCACCTTGAACTCGGGAGCGCCCGCGCGGGAGACTGCGGTGCGATGATGGTCGATCCAGTAGACCTTTGCGCCGCGGCCGGCGAGCGTAGTGAGACGCTCGGCGGTAGCGGTCGAGGTCCACGACAGGTCGGTGATCCAAATCTCGTCGGCGCCATCGCGCGACTTGATCCCGAGTCCCTGCAGCGCGCGATCGCTGTCGTTGTTGCCGGCGAGAATCGTAAGGACGCGGCTGCCCTCGTAGAAGCGCGCGATCGCGGCGGCCGCCATCACGCCATCGAGGCATGAGGGTCCGTGGCTGACGATCTGAATAGTGCGGGAAGTCTTGCCGGGCATAAGAAATCGATTCTAAAGCAATCGGATGCCCCAAGCGACCGCAGCGCGCGTGGGACTGGCGGCAGCGCCCCGTCCTCACTTACCGGGCTCACGGCGCAGATCCCCAACGCGCTGAGCGCGGCGCGATTTGCCGGCGCCGCCGCGTGGATCGCGCTTGCATCCTCAGGCTACACGGGACGCTTGGCGTACGCGGCGCTGGCGATCGGAGCGGCGGCGACTGACATCATCGACGGGCGGATCGCGCGGCGCTTAGGCGTTGCGGGCGATGCCGGCCGATGGCTCGACGGCGTCGCCGACGTGACTTTCGTGCTGGCCGCGCTCACATGCGAGGCATCGGCGCGCGCGATTCCATTCTACATCCCGGTCCTGATCGCGATTTCATTCGCGCAGTACGCGATCGATTCTGTAGTCCTCTCGAAGTCCACGGCGGGTCCGGTCAAAAGCCGGCTCGGTCATTGGGGCGGGATAGTCAACTATGCGCTGGTGATCGCGCTTGCGCTGGCGCCAACGCTCGCGTCGGCGATTATCCGCGACTTCGCTCCGGTCCTGGCGCTCTTCTATTTCTCCGCGATCGCGGAGCGCGCGCTGGGTTACCGCGGTCGGACTCCCTCTCCGTAATCTCTGCCTTTGCGGCGCCGCGATCTCGACTGAGGCGCGAATCAGCTTCAGTGCTGGCCGAAGTTGAGCGGGGTGCCTTTGCGCTGCGCGAGGATGTAGGCCTCCAGCGCGCGCAGCTTCGGATCGTTCGGATCGAGCGCCTTGCCCTTGACCGGATTTTCGATGCACCAGTCGATCATGTCTCGCAGCAGCGCCACGCGCTGAAGCTGGACCTGGTATTTGGGATAGGTCTGAGGATGGGTGTTTGACGCGTCGGGATGGCACATGTCGCAGCTCACGCCGATAGTGCCGCCGAGCTCTTTGTCGCTATGGAAGATGCGCTTGCCGTCCGCGACGAACTTGTTGGTCTCGGTCTTCCAGATCATATAGTCGCGATTCGTGAAGCTGGCGTAGGTGTCGCCCTGCTGAGCGCCAGCCACGGCTTTGGGCGCGTTCTCGAGGCCCAGCGCAGCGCCGGGCGATGAAGACGACGCCGGTGCCGACGCCTCCGGCGCTGACGCAGCCGCCGATTGGGGACTCGCCTGCGCCGTCTCCCACTTTTGTTGTGGATGCGCGCGTTGCCAAGTCGTCATCAGGTCGCGCGTCACGGCGAGCGCCTGCTCATGCGACATCGGCTGGCCCGGTTTGAGGCCTTTCACCTCGATACTGGTCTTGCCGTCGCAAAGCATGATGACCACGCCGCCGTCTTTGGCTTGCGGCGCCGAATGAACGGGAGCCTGCTGCGCTTCGATCGCACCAGGAAATATGAGAATCGCGCCTAACAAAGCGGCGAAAGCAGGAAGCAGGAATAGCAAGTTCGATCGGCGCGTCATTTTGATTTGATTTTGTTTGCGCTCGGCTCGCCTCAGTAACTCGCGAACTGCGGCACGGTCGGACGATCGCTCTTGCCCATCGACACCAGATAGTCCGCCTTGACCCCGACCGGGTTGCGGTCCCATAGGTTGTAAATCTTGTCCACCAGCCCGTCGGCCCGAACGTCGAAGCGTCCGTCACCGCATCCGTCGAACTGATCGAACGGATCCGCGCGGTTCATCTGCACCGTCAGCGTCGGCAGACCAGTGGGCGCGTACGGCCACGGCCACGCAGTCGAGAGCATCCCATAGAAGCTGATGTTGTTGATGCGGTTGAACAGCATCTGATGAGTATGGCCGTGGATGACGGTCACCTTGTCATAGGGTTGCAGAATTGCCTGTACTTGCTCGGCGTCATCCGTCCAGAAATTCCAGTCGTGGTAATATTTGTAGAGCGGCGAGTGTGAGAAGACGACCAGCGGCGTCGAATGCGGCACCTTGGCGAGGTCGTCGGCCAGCCACTTGCGATCGTCGTCGCCGACTTCGAAGCGCGACTGGATTCCGTTGTCTAGTCCCGCGACGGTCTGCATCCGCTCAGCCGGCGTCATCTTGCGCGCGGTCCAGAAGTCCTTCTCGTGCACGCTCATCAGCACCACCACGTGCACGCCTTTCCAGTCGAACGAGTATTTGGGCGGCCCGAACAAATCCTGCCAGCTCTCGCCCAAGTCGAAGAACCAGTCGTGCTCGCCGACCATCATCTTCACCGGCGCTTTCACTTCTTTCAGGATATCGCGGCCGAGCTCGAGCTCCGCGCGACGGCCAAGCTGCGCAAGGTCGCCGCCGAAAAAGACGAAGTCAGGCTGCGGGTCGAGCGCGTTCACGTCCTCGACTGCTTTGGTCGCGCCACGTACGAAGCGCTGATTGAGCGTGCGCTCATATAGATGAGTGTCCGAGATGTAAGCGAAGGTGAACGGCGGCTGTCCCGCCATCCCGTTGGCGCCGGTACCCTTTTCGACTGCCGCGTCAGCCAGGGTCACTAGCTGGAACGTATGTGGCGGCAGCAGTCCGCGCGCGAGCACGGCACCGGCGGCCGCACCTGCCACCTTGAGGAAGCTCCGGCGATCGAGGCGGCGGACCGCGCGCATCACCTGCTCGCGCTCCTCCATGAATTTGGTCTCGACGCTCTTGTGCTTAGCCGCCATTGACTCCCGACCCCTAGTTGCCGCCCAGCAGCGCCGGGTTTTGGAGTGTTTGCTCGGGTCCGATATCACCAAACGGGCCGGCGAGGCCGGGTCCATTGCGTCCCGCCTGACCCATCGCGGCCGCGGTGTCGCGCTGTGGCCGGTTGGTCTTCGAGCGCGTGAGCTGGCGTTGGTATTCTTCCTTCGAGACCTGCGTGTACTCGGGGCTGGTGAGCGAGAAGAGGAAATTTACCAGGTCGTCCTCTTCGGACTCGCTAAGGCCGAGCGGCACGATTCCGCCGTCCAGGTAGGGGTTCTGGACTCCTCCCTTATTGTAGTGATCGAGCGTGTCCCACAGCGTCACCTGCGAGCCGTCATGGAAGTAGGGCTCGGTGACCAGCAGGTTGCGCAGTCCCTGGGTGCGAAATCCGCCGATATCGTGCGGCTGCTTGGTGACCAGGAAGCGGCCGAGCCCGCTCATATCGGTCTGAATCGCCAGCCGGTCAATGTCCAGCTCGCTGCCGCCCGTGGCGAGGACCGTCAAAGCCTTGCGCGCGAGCGGCACGAAGTCCGTCTGATGCGCCGAGACGCCGATATTGTGGAACTTGAAATCGGTGAACAGCGGCTGGGTGGGATTCCATCCGTGGCATGACATG
>DATDGX010000127.1:0-3660 GCA_036521875.1 Binataceae bacterium (SeqCode) | reverse complement strand
TGATCGGATGCGCGCAGCCCGAGAACTATCATCCCGAGGGCGACGTGTACGTGCACACGCGCCTGGCGGTCTCGATGCTCGAAGCGGGTTGCACGGAGACGCTCGCGTTCGGAATCCTGCTCCACGATATCGCCAAGCCGCGATGCCGCGCCGAGAGCGCCGGCAAGGTCACCTTCTACGGCCACACCGACCAGGGCGCCGTGATGGCCGCGGAGATCATGGCGCGGCTCAAGCGCTCGCGCGCGGTGCAGGAGCGCGTCGCGTACCTGGTGCGCAATCATCTGCGCCTGTGCATGGCGCCCCGGATGCGCCCCTCGACGCTCAAGCGGATGCTCGCCGAGGACGGTTTCGACGAGCTGATGCAGGTCGCGCTGCTCGACAGCTTCGCGTCGTCGTCGTACCTCGGCGACTGGCATTTTGTGCGCCGCGCGATGGCCGCGATGACCCCGGCCGAGATTCGCCCGCCGCGCCTGATTGGTGGCGATGATCTTATCGCGCTTGGCTTCGCGCCCGGTCCACGCTTCAAGGCGATATTGAAGGACATCGAGGATCTCCAGCTCGACGGCGCGCTCCGCTCCCGCGACGACGCGCTTGCGTACGTGCGCAGCCACTACGGCTCGGCCAACCCGCCCGCCGCCTAGGTGCTGGTCGCCGCTTCCATATCCCGGCGCTTCGGCCGCGTCCTCGCGCTCGACCGCGTCGACTTCGAGGCGCGCGCGGGCGAGATTCATGCGCTGGTGGGTGAGAACGGCGCCGGCAAAACCACGCTGATGAACATCCTGGCGGGGCGGCTCCGTCCCGATTCTGGCGAGGCGAGCCTCGACGGCGTTCCTTTGCGCGCCGGTTCGCCCGCGGCCACGCTGGAAGCGGGAATTGCCGCGGTGAATCAGAGCCCGATGCTTTTCGAGCGGATGTCGTGGGAGGAAAATCTGGCTCTCGGCGGCTTCGGCCGAAAAACCAACGGCCTCAACCTCGCAATTGTAGCGGCGCGCGCACGTGCCCTCGCGGAGCGGCTGGGCTTCGAGCTTCCTCCGCCCGGCGCGACGGTTGAGGAGCGCACCGTCGCCGAGCGCGTGCGACTCGAGGTGCTGCGCGCACTGAGCTTCGATCCGCGCGTGCTGATCCTCGACGAGCCGACCAGCGTGCTCGCGCCTGCGGAGCTCGCTGCGTTTCTGGACCTGCTGCGCCGGCTGCGCGGCGAGGGCCGCATCGTCGTAATGATCACGCACAAGCTGGCGGAGGCGCTCGCGGTCGCGGATCGAATCACCGTGCTTCGCCAGGGCCGCGTCGTCGCGAGCACCGTCGCGGCCGCGACCAGCGAGGCCGAACTCGCGCGCCTGATGATCGGACGCCTGGTCCCGGTCGCGACTGCGACTGCGATGGACGCGCCGGTTCGCGCCGGTGCACCCGCGACGTCAGTTCTGGAAATTGAAAATCTCGCGCTCGACGCCGACGGCCGCCGTATCCTCGGCGGCATCTCGCTAAAGCTTTCAAGCGGCGAAATAGCGGGCGTCGCCGGCGTCGACGGCAACGGCCAGACCGAGCTGGTCGAAATCCTGGCCGGCGCGCGGCGCGCGAGCACGGGCCAAGTGCACGTGGCCGGTGGCGCGGACGCGATGGCGGTGATCCCGCAGAATCGCGACCTCGACGGGCTCATCCTGGACATGGAGCTGTGGGAGAATGTCATCCTCGCGCGTCCGCTCCGGGAGCGGTTCTCGCCGCGCGGGTTCCTGAGCCGCACGCGCGCGATCGATTTCTCTCGCAAGGTGCTGCGCGACTTTGGAATTCGCGCTGAGAGTCCCGCGCTGACCGCGGCCGCGCTTTCCGGCGGCAATCGCCAGCGCCTCGAAGTCGCGCGCGCGATCGCGAGCGAGCCGCGCGTGCTGGTCGCGCACAACATCTGTCGCGGCCTTGACCTTGCGGCCACCGCCGCCGTGCATCGCGCGCTGTTCGACTTCGCCGCCGCCGGTGGCGCAGTGCTGGTCATCTCGAGCGATCTCGACGAGCTGCTCGCGTTATGCGGCCGGCTGCTGGTGCTGAGCCGCGGCCGCCTGCGCGAGACGCGGGCCGACGAACGCTCGCCGGAGCGTCTGGGCCTGCTGATGGCCGGGACCTGGGAATGAAAGATCCGGAACTGATGATGGAATCGAACGGAATCGCGCGCGCGATGCGCGCGCTTTCGCCGCTCCTGAAGCCGCTTGGCGCGGTTGTGCTCGCCGCAGTGTTCATCTCCGTGGTGCTGTTTGGTCTGGGTGCGCCGCCGCTCGGCGTCTTCGCCGCGCTGGCTGAGGGCGCGTTCGGCAACTGGCTCGCGCTCACCGACACCATTGTCAAAGCAACCCCGCTGGTATTCACCGGGCTTGCGGTCTCGCTCGCGTTCTCCGGAGCGCTGTGGAACATCGGTGCTGACGGCCAGCTCATCGTCGGAGCGATCGCGGCCGGCGGATTGGGGCCGCATCTCAGCGGATGCCCGCGGCCGCTCGCGATCGCAATCGTGCTCGCCGCCGGCGCGCTCGGCGGCGCGGCCTGGGGTGCGATCGCGGGATGGCTCCGCGCGCGGCGCGAAGTCAACGAAGTCATCAGCACCATCATGCTGAACTTCGTCGCCGCGCAGGCACTGAGCTGGGTCGTGCACGGCCCACTGATGGAAACCTCGGGCGCCTATCCGCAGAGCGCGCCAATCGCGGACTCCGCGCGGATGTACATGTTCGTCGCGCCGAGCCGCCTGAATTTCGGGATGATCGTCGCGGTGATCTTCGCCGCCGGATGCTACGTCCTGCTGTACCGCACCGCGCTCGGCTTCGAGCTGCGCGCGATGGGCCGCAATCGCCGCGCAGCGGCCTTTTTCGGAATTCCAATCGCACGCCTCACCATCGTGATCATGGCGCTGTCCGGCGCGCTGGCGGGACTCGGCGGCGCGGTACAGATTTCCGCAATAAGCCATCGCCTGTATGAGAAGCTCTCGCCCGGATGGGGTTTCGAGGCGATCGCGGTCGCGCTGGTCGGCCGGCTCAATCCACTCGGCATCCTCGCCACCGCGCTGTTCTTTGGCGCGCTCGACAACGGCTCGCAGGCGATGCAGCGCGCGCACGGTGTGTCGCCGGTACTGGTGCAGGTGATCCAGGGAATGGTGATCCTGATTCTGCTCGCGTTCGATACTCCCGCGCTCCGAAACGTAGCCGCCGGCTTCGCCCCCGCAGTGCCTGACGCGGTGGCGGTGGCGCCCGATGTTTGAAGCGTTTCTCAATTCGACCTTCAGCATGGCGACGCCGATTCTGCTCGCGGCGTTGGGCGAGTTGCTGGTCGAGGAAAGCGGGGTAATCAATATCGGCATCGAGGGCGCGATGCTCTCGGGCGCGTTCTTCGCGCTCGCCGCCGCGTACTTCAGCGGCAGCATCGTGATTGGATTCGCGGCGGGAGTCGCTGCCGGCGTCGCGATCAATGCGCTTCTCGCGGCGCTGGTGGTGAACCTCGCGGTCAACCAGGTGGTCGCCGGGACCGCGCTCGACATCCTGGCGCTCGGCCTGACCGGCGTACTCTATCGCAAGTTTTTCGGCATCACTGGCCAGGCTTTGATCGTGAAGCCGCTGCGCTCCTTCGCCCTCTATCCCCTCGATCGCGTTCCCTTCCTGGGGCGCGCGCTATTCGATCAGAACGCAC
>DATDGX010000126.1:0-3067 GCA_036521875.1 Binataceae bacterium (SeqCode) | reverse complement strand
TTTAGGCGGCGGCGGTTATGCGCTCGACTAGCGCGGGGATGCGGCTGCGCTTGGCACGACCGGTAACGCCTGCGGCTTCCAGGCGTTCCAGGTACTCGCGCACGATGAGCTTGATGAGCTTGGCGGTGGGAGCGCGGCCCGCACTCACCTGCTCTTTTTCGAGGCCGCCGCCCGCAATGATGATCAGAGGCTCCAGCAGCTCGGGGCTGCCGAGCAGTCCCACCATCGCATGCTCGCTGTCATCGCAATATCCCTGCATCCCGCTGGCTTCGTCGGGCCGATGCTTCAGATGATAGCGGAGCTGCCCCGATCCGTAGGCGACCTGGCGCGCGATGTCCTGCATCGCGTAGCCCATGATCACGCGGTCGGGCTTGCTCGGCGCGAAGGCCGCGAGGTGGCGGCAGACGGCGAGCAGAAATCCACCGAGCGCGAGATTGATCGACACTGAGCCGCGCGGGAACGTGTCGGCCCATAGCCATTCCTTGAGGCCCTGCTCCGCCGACGCGCTGGCGCGCTTGAGTCCGCTGCCGCCGTACAGCGCGCGCTTGCGGAACGCCTCGAGCAGGCGCGACCAGTCGAGCATCTGCGCGCAGAGAAAACTTTTCTGTTCGATGAAGTCCTGGTTGATCAGCGGGACCCATCGCGAGGCGAAATCGAGCGAGACCAGCGCGCATTCCTGCAGGAAGGTGTAGAGCTGCGAGCACGCGGCCTCGAGTTCGGGGCTGCGCGGGTTGGTGTCGAGGTCGGTCCATGGCACGTCGACCGCGGGCGCCCAGCGCCGCGCCTTGGCTTCTTCGTAAAGTTGCGTGACGTTGTCCGACCATACGTCGGACTTGCGATTCACGACGTAACCCATGTCGGGCAGCACGCCCCATTTTTCGCTGCCGCGTGCGACCATCGACTGGCTTCGGCGCACGTCCTCGGGAATCGCGGTATAGCCGTAGCTCCCGATATCGAGGTCCTGGTAGGTGAGGCCGCGCTTCGCGTTGCTCGGCTTGCCCTTGATTTTTTCGGTCTTGGCGTCGAACCAGCGGAGGCTCAGATTGCCCTGCATCACTTCGTTGGCCGCGTCCATCGCGGACTGGTCGACGGTGTAATCCTTGTCTGCGTAAAAAGCCACGGCGCTCCTGATTAGATCACGATGCCTGTGTCGATCGGGATACTGGTCTAGATCACGATCCCGGCCTGTTCGGCGGCGGCCTTGCCCATCTGGAACATCTGGTAGAGCTTGGAGCGGTCCTTGCGCTCGGGCATCCCGCATTTGTCGAGGCGCTCGAAGTGTTCCTGCATCTGCTTCAAGTTGAACCTGGTTTGGATCTTGATGCCCTCGGCGATGTTTTCCTTCTTGAGCCCGCCGCCGGCGAGGATGATGAAGGCCTCGGCGAGTTCGGTCGCGGCAGCGCCGGCGAACGAGATGTTCTCGGCCTCGTCGAGATGGGCGTGCAGGACCTCGCGCTTTTCGGGGAACTTCTCGAGCACGTACTTGAAGTGCTGCATCCCGTAACCGACGTGGCGCGCCTCGTCCTGCATCACGAGCCGGAAGATTTTCTTGTCGACGTCGGTCGGGGAGAGATATTCGCTGAAGCGGAACAGGGTGAGCACGTTGCCCTCGGCGACCAGGTGCAGCGCGACCGACATTTCGCTGAACGAGTCGGCGTCGCGCAGATGCTTGAGCGCCATCTCATTCATCGGGCTGGCCTGCATCAGGCCCCATCCGGTGGTCAGCGCGCGCTTGCGGAAAACTTCGGCGTGGCGCGCCTCGTCCATCGCCTGCGCGGCGATAAACGCCTTGACCTCGATGAAGTCGGAGTTGAGGCGCGGCAGCCACATCGCGGGCGTGTCGGTCGCGATCATCTCGACTTCGGTCAGGAAGGTCATGAGCTGCGAGAGCGACTTGCCGATCGCCTCGGGCAGCTCGACGCCCTCGAGCCGGTCCCACGGGATGTCGGTGGTCGCGTTCCATTGGCGGCTGACCGCCTCTTCGTAATAGCTCTCGGTATTGAACGCCCACAGCTCGCTCTTGCGCGAGACCCAGGGCTGCGCGTCGGGCATGCCCTCGGGAATCGCGGCGCCGCGTGGAGCGTAGGAGCGGTTGCTGCGGACTTTTTCGGGGACGTCGGTGAAGCCGTAGGTGCCGACGTCGAGATCGCGATAGGTCAGACCGCGGCGCGGATTGGCTTCGTGCGGCCTGATCTTCTCGGTCGCGGCGTCCATCCACGAGAGATCCATCTCGCCGGTGCGGAGCGTGTAGAGCCACTTGTCGACGAAGTCTTTGTCCTCGAAGAAATTGCGGGTCGATAGATACGCCATTGCGAAGTTCCTCCGCGCCTAGTTGAAGCTCACGTCGATCTGGCTCGAGAGATCGAAAAATTCCTGGATCGATTCCATGAACCGGTAAAGTTTGTCGTGACCGTCGGGGTCGTCGTAGACGATCTTGAGGCGGTCGCCGAAGTGAGCGAGCGTGTTGATGTCGTGGCCGGAGCCGGCTTCGCCGTTGCGTTTGATGTTCTCGATCATTTCACGCCACACGCCGCTCTCGCCCTCGATCATGAAGTCGACCTTCTTGAGATCGATGGCATTGACTTCGCGGACGTTCTTGAGCTCGAAGACCTCGAACTCGAGCACGAAATTGCGCGCCTTGCCGTTCTGGCCCACGCGCACGCCGAAGGTGGTGTCGATGAAGCCGAGGCGGCGGAAACGTTCCTGCTCCGCAGCCATCGTGGTCTTGAGCGCTTCGAAATAATCAGTGGAAGGAAAGCTTACCGCCATGACGCAATTGAACCCTCGGTATGTTGCTGTCCGATGTTACGAGGAAATGGCGGCGCCACGCAAGGCTCGCCACCATACCCTTCGTTCAATTCAATGCGCCGACGCCTGCTTCTGCCCGCCCTTGGCAGCGAGCTCGTCGTCGATTATGTCGTCGAAATTCTTCTCGGGCTGCGCGCCGACCAGCGGACGGCCGTCGATAAAGAACGCCGGCGTGCCATTGACCCCGAGCTTGTCGCCCTCGGCCATATCCTCGCGAATCTGACTTTCGTACTTCGACTTGTCGAAACATTCGTTGAAC
>DATDGX010000125.1:0-5814 GCA_036521875.1 Binataceae bacterium (SeqCode) | reverse complement strand
CCCGCTGTTTCGCGCCAAGAAGCTTGGCGGAGGCCGCGCCCTCCAGCAAACGGACGACCAGCGTCGCCGACTCGCGATGGCGTCCGCGGGTCGAGTCGAGGCGTGCGATCGTCCCGGCGGCGGAGAGCCGCGCGATCGCCGCGCGGACCTCACCCGGCGCTCCGAGCTTTTCGAGCCGGCGCGCCGCGGTGGGCTGTTTCGCCACCAGCTCGACGATCGCTCGCTCGACTCGCGACAGCGCCGCGCGAGCGAGGAGATCGGGCGCCGCCGCGAGCCGATACGCCGTCCGCGACTCGACGCGGGCAACCGCGGGAATCACGCTGCGGTACGCGTCGGAGAGCGGGACCATATAGTAGTTGGCGAGGAACTCCATCAACTCCAGATGCGCACGATCGAAAAGCGGACGCGGCTCGAGCACTTCGAGGAGCGGCTTGAGGTCGCCGTCTGACAGGCACTCGCCGACTTCGGCGACCACGCCAGTGACCTTGCGCGAACGCAGCGGCGCGAGCACGCGATGGCCACGCTCGACGCGGCCCTCCAGCGCGGGCGGAATCGAGTAGGTCAGTTGGTCGACGCCGCGGGTGGCACCGACGACTATCACGTTGGCTTGCATCGAGATGGAGACGGCGGCAATTGCTGCCAGCGTCCGCTTACAGACTGACATCGCGTGCGCGAAAATTCGACCGCCCGGCCCGGCTTGGGCACCGCTTTCCCGCCACCTCGCAGTCTGGTTGAATCGAAATGCCACAAACGCTCGAATGAACGGGCGCATCCGCAATGGCATAACCCAGATGCTTCGATTCCTTACCGCCGGCGAATCCCACGGACCCGAACTGGTCGCGATGGTCGAAGGCATTCCGGCCGGCTTCGAAATCGACCTCGCGAAGGTCAACGAGGATCTCGCGCGCCGCCAGAAGGGCTATGGACGCGGCGGCCGGATGCTGATCGAGCGTGACGAGGTCCGTCCCGTTTCGGGAATTCGCTTTGGGAAATCGATCGGCAGTCCGGTGACCTTCATCATCGAGAACCGCGACTTCAAGAACTGGCAAAAGAAGATGTCCGCCGATCCGCGCGATCGCGCCGAGGCTCAGCCAGTGACGCGCCCGCGTCCGGGTCACGCTGACCTGGCCGGCGTGCTCAAGTACAACCTCGACGACATTCGCGACGTGCTGGAACGCGCATCCGCGCGCGAGACCACAGCGCGGGTCGCGATCGGCGGCCTCGCCAAGCAGATTCTGAACCCGTTTGGAATTTCGGTGCTTGGCTACGTCGCGAGTATCGGCGCGATCGAGGCGCAGATGCCGCCGGGCATCGCTATCGAGAGGCTCGCCCGCATCACCGAGGATTCCCCGGTGCGCGTCGCCGATCCCGATGCCGAGCGCGCCATCATCGCGGAGATCGACGCGTGCAAGAAAACCGGCGATACCCTCGGCGGCGTGGTCGAAGTAATCGCGGCGGGGTTGCCGGTGGGACTCGGCAGCCACGTGCAATGGGATCGCAAACTCGACGGGCGCCTTGCTCAGGCACTGTTAAGTCTGCAGGCGGTGAAAGGGGTCGAGCTGGGGTTGGGATTCAAGGCCGCGGCGATTCGCGGATCGGAACTGCACGACGAGATCGGCTACGACGCGGGCGGGCGGCGCTTCACGCGTCACTCCAACAACTCGGGCGGCACCGAAGGCGGCATGTCGACCGGCGAACCGCTGCGCGTGCGCGTCGCGTTCAAGCCGCTCTCAACGCTGATGCGGCCGCTGCGCTCAGTCGACATCAAGAGCAAGGCAGAGGCGCCCGGCGCGATCGAACGCAGCGACGTGTGCGCGATTCCGGCGGCGGCGGTGATCGCGGAAGCGGTGGTCGCGTTCGAGATCGCGGCCGCGTTCCTCGAAAAGTTCGGCGGCGATTCATTTGCCGAGATAGAGCGCAACTATCGCGGCTATCTCGAGCAAGTCAGGAATTATTGAGCGCGGGGGGGGCGCATCGCGATGACGCCCAGACTGATCCTGACCGGATTCATGGCGACCGGGAAGAGCGTGGTGGGACCCCTCGTCGCGCGCCAACTCGGATGGAGTTTTGTCGACAGCGACGCGGAAATTGTGCGGCGCGCGGGCAAACCGATCGCGGAGATTTTCCGCGCGCACGGTGAGGCGCACTTCCGCAGTCTCGAGCGCGAGGTGATCGCGGAACTCGCGGGCGACCCGCGCCGATGCGTGCAGTGCCACGGTCCGCGGCCGGCGGTGATCGCGACCGGCGGCGGGGCGCTGGTCGATCATGCGAACTGCGCGGCGCTCAAAAGCGCGGGCGTGATCGTATGCCTCACCGCACGGCCGCAAGTCATCGCAGCGCGCGTCGAGCGTTCGCGCGCGCGGCGGCCGAAGCTCGCCGAGGGCGGCAAGCCGGTGCTGGAGCGGGTCCGCGAACTGATGGCTGAGCGCGCCGAGGCGTATGCGCGCGGCGACGTCATCATCGACACTTCGGACCTCGCGCCGGAGGAGGCGGCGGAACTAGTCATCGCGGAGTTTGCGCCGCGCGCAGTGGGAAGATGCAGACCCTCCACGTAGAGCTCGGAGCTCATTCATATCCGGTCCACGTCGGCGCGGGGATTCTCGAGGACCTCGGGCGGCTCGCATGCGAGGCGGGATTGCAGCCGGCGCGCGCCGCTCTCGTGACCGATACCAACGTCGCGAAGCTCTACGCCGAGCGCGCGCAGGCCTCGCTTCGGAAGGCGGGCTTCGATCCGATCGTAGTAACGATCGCGGCGGGCGAGGCGAGCAAATCGATGGCCATGCTGGCGACGCTCTACGATCGGATGACCGACGCCGAACTCGATCGCTCCAGCGCCGTGTTCGCGCTCGGCGGCGGCGTGGTCGGCGACCTCGCGGGCTATGCCGCGGCGACGTATCTGCGCGGCATAGCGATCGTGCAGATACCGACCACGGTGGTCGCGCAGGTCGACTCGGCACTCGGCGGGAAGACCGGGCTTAACCATCGACGCGGCAAAAATCTGATCGGCGCTTTCCATCAGCCGCGGCTGGTGGCCGCCGACGTGGCGACGCTTGCGACTCTGCCCGAGCGCGAGTTTCGCGAGGGTCTCGCCGAGGTCATCAAGTACGGCGCGATCCGGGATGCGGCGCTGATCGCTGACTTGGGCGACCAGGTTGACAACATCATCCGAAATCGCGATGCGGTGGCTCTGGAAGCCATCGTGATGCGATCACTCCAGCATAAAGCTGTCATCGTCGAGGCTGACGAACGCGAGACGGGGCTGCGCAAAACCCTCAACTTTGGCCATACCGTCGGACACGCGCTGGAGGCGAGCGCGGGCTATGGAACTTATCTGCATGGCGAAGCGGTGGCGATCGGGATGGTCGCCGCGATGCGATTGTCGCAGGCCCACGCCGGTTTCAGCGGCGCCGACGCCGCGCGGCTTACCGCTCTGATCGCGCGCGCCGGGTTGCCGACCGCGATGCCCGCGGGATGGCGCGGCGAGGAATTCATCCGCGCGCTCAGGCTGGACAAAAAGCGCGCGGGCGCCGGCGTCGAGTTCATTCTGCTCGACCGTATCGGCCATACCGTGACGCGCACGCTCACTATCGACGCGATTCTTGCCCATCTCTAAATTCTCGCCCATCCCGGTTGAGCGCTGGCGCGGCGATTCTGTTCTGCTAAAATTTACATGCACAGGCTTTTTGGGTGTGAATTTAATCGTCGAAAGTCGCGTCAAAATTGTTGTAACAGTTAATTGTATGTGATGGACTGAAGTTGCGTAGCGGGCGGCATTAGCGGATAGTAGTGTTAGCCGTCATTGTGACGGGAGAAAATCAGGGGTAAGGCTTAATCTTCAAGCCGAGGTGTTTAATGGATCGAGTAGAAATCATCAACAGCAGGGTGCTGACAGTCTCCGAAGTATCCAAGTACCTGCGGGTGCATCCATCCACGGTTTACCGGATGCTCAAGAAAAACCAGCTCCCGGCGTTCCGGGTCGGCAGCGACTGGCGTTTCACGGTCGAGTCTATCGACCAGTGGCGCTCCGACGTCGAATCAGTCGGCCAGGCTCCCGCGGGCAGCGCGGGGCAGGGAACCAACAAGTAGGATTTTCGTGCGTCGAGGCGCGGCATGCCCGCGCCTCGATTCTCCTCTCGCGACGCTTCGGGTTCGGGCTCCCCGCTGGTGCAGTGTTGCGCCCGGCTTGCGGGGCCTTGCGCTTGAGCTCTCCGCCCCGGTTCATACCCGCGTCCTGCTCGGGCTCTTTCGGGCGTCGGTCTCCGCGGCCTAGTTCTGGAAGTAGCGCCGCGGATTGTCGACCAGCATCGCGCGTACTTTCGCGTCGCCCACTCCGGCCCGCTTGAGCGCCGGCACGATGTTCTTGAACACGTGCGTCGGCTTCCAGTTCTCGACCAGCTTCGCGGTCTCCGGCGGCAGCGCCAGCCCGCGCCCCAGCCAGCATGCGACCGAATCGTGCGACAGCACGATCTGGTTCTCGTAGCCGACGCCCAGCAATCCGATCAGCGCCGCCAGGCGCAGCTTGTCCGGATGGAGGAAGTCGAGCCCGAAACGGTCGAAGCCGAGGAAGCATCCGCGCTCCAGCATATCGGTGTGATAGCGCAGGTCCGACGCGCCGCAGCTATGACCGACGATCACGTGGCTCAGCTCGACGCCCTCTGACGCGAAAATATCCAGTTGCTCGCGGCCCATCGTACCTTCGTCGGTATGCGTGGTGATCGGCGCGCCGGTCCGCTTATGCGCCCGCGCGGCGGCGCGCAGACACATCTCCTCGTACGCGGTGACCTGCCCCTTGCCGGTCGCGCATTTGATGATGCCGGCTTTGATTCCGGTATCGCCGATCCCCTTGGTGATCTCGGACACGTACACTTCGGCGATCTCGTCGACCGAGCGCTGCTTGAAGTACGAAGTGATTCCGAGGTCTTCCTTATAGAGTCCCGTCGCGCAGATGATTCGTACGCCCGACGCCGCGGAGACCTCGGCCATGAAGGTGACGTCGCGTCCGATGTCCATCGGGCACGGGTCCACGAATGATTCGAGGCCCAGGTCTTTCAACTCCTTGAGCCGCTCGACGCAGTTCTTGAGTGCGCCCTTGCGCTCGAAGCGCGGTATCGCGCAATCGAGCTCCCATCCGCCCCATCCGATCATCAGATGCTCATGCATCAGGGTGGTGCCGAGCTGCTCGGCGCTTGCGGAACCGGTCACGGTGTTGATTGCCTTCATGAGAGCACGCTCCTTGGCCGCGCGCGGAAAGCACACGGGCGTGAGTGACGTGAGGCGGACGTGAGTTGCGAGAAGATAGATCGTGCGATCGCGCGCCGTCAAATGCGCCCCGCCGCCGCGAGCCGAGGCCGCAAGCCCGAGGCCGGTTTAGGTTCCCCCACCGACCAAACCGTCCGATTTCCACTTGCCGGCAAATTAGCTGATTGACACTCAGCGACCAGCGGCCCTTATATTTGAGTATGCGGTAAGTGCTGTGGGGACAGGGGCAATAGGCAGGTGATTTAGGAAATAACCGAAACGTCATTGAACTGCGAGGAGGGACACATGTCTGTGAGGAAAAGCTCGTGGGGATTTGGTCTGTTGGCGGCGATGGGGATCGCGCTGACGGTGTTAGCGCTGGGGACGCCGGCGCGCGCCCAGGTGAAGCCTGGAGACTTTATCACCGCTGACAAAGCGAACCAGGTGCGCAACCTGGTCTCGCCGGGCGTCTTCTACAAGGTGCAGCGCGGAATGTCGATGAAGATCATTCCCACGCAGCGCATCGATTGGCCGCCTCCGTACAAGGATGCGACCGAAAAATATTCGGAGCAGGTG
>DATDGX010000124.1:0-55812 GCA_036521875.1 Binataceae bacterium (SeqCode) | reverse complement strand
GATCGCATCTGCTCGCGATCACCAACACGGTCGATTCCTCGATCGCACGCAAGGCCGACGCGCGGCTGTACACGCGATGCGGTCCCGAGATAAGCGTGTCGACCACCAAGTGCTTTGTGACCCAGATCGAGTCCTACTATCTGTTCGCGATTCACCTCGCGGCGCGGATGGGACGAATCACCGAGGCCGAGGCCGAAGAGCTGCTGCGGCCCGCGTTTGCGATCCCCGGACAGATCAAAGCGATTCTCGCGCTGGAGCCGCAGATCGAGGCGCTCGCGCGAAAATACGCGCCGGCGCGGGATTTCCTCTACCTCGGACGCGGCATCAACTATCCGGTCGCGCTCGAGGGTGCGCTCAAGCTCAAAGAAATTTCCTACATCCACGCCGAGGGCCTGCCGGCCGGCTTCATGAAGCACGGACCGATCGCGCTGATCGACGACCAGATGCCGGTGGTGGTGATCATCCCGAACGACGAGCTGTTCGAGAAGTCGCTGACCAATCTGAAGGAAGTGGAGGCGCGAAAGGGCCGCATCATCGCGGTCACCGATCACGCGACCGAGGAGCTGAGGAGCGTCGCGGCGGACGTGCTCGAGCTGCCGGCCACCAGCCGGTTGCTGACACCGGTGCTGATGACGGTGCCGCTGCAGTTGCTGGCCTACCATATCGCGGCCGAGCGCGGCACCGATATCGATCAGCCGCGCAACCTCGCCAAGTCAGTAACCGTGGAATAGCTGTTTCAACCGACTAGATATTTTAAGTGACTAGCCATTTGACCGAAGAGCTATTCGAAGGCATATTGCCGCATCGGCTCGTGCAAGCGTGCAGAGCGACTTGATCATCTACTCGACATGGCGGTCGAATGGGTCTTCTCCAGGGCGGCGCGCTCTCAATATCGGGAAAGTGATTCCTTTGAAAACAGGAAAGTTTTCGGCGCGCGGTTGATTCACCATCCGCAGGTCGTCGGTTCGAATCCTACGTGTGGCTCCAGAAAATCCGATGGAATCACCGACTTGAGGCGATGACCAGCCCGTTGGATCGGCCATGGTCGTTCTGTGTCACCACTGTTTCACCATCGAGCCTTGATTCCCGCCATCGACGACGAAGTCGGCTAGTGGACTTATGTAAGGCACCCCCATTGAGAGGGGATAGTCCAGCATCATAAGGAGTGAACACGATCGGCGCAGTCGCAATGAAAGAAAGTGACCAAGTCGAGGTGGGTCACCTCTGATTCACGAAGGCGATGACGTGGTCGAGGTCTGGATCGTATCCGTCCGTAGTATCGACCCGAAGTGACGGTCCGAAGAGAGAGATCGGCTCGAACGATTCGAGCGACCTCTTTCCGCTGTCCAGCGCCTCCAGGAGCTCGCGGTCGGGGTGTGCGGCTCGACTTGCATCCTTGTTTGCCAGGCGCCGGGCGATCCTTTCGCGAGCGAGCGCAGGGTCGACCACGCAATGCACGATGCGAATATCGGCGAGGACCAACAACGGTTCGAGAACGGCCCGCCAGAGTTTGTCCTGGAACGCCGCCTCAGCGACGACCGTCACACGGGCGCTCAGAAGGAGTCGGAGCACACCAAAGAAGGTCTCCAACGTGCGCTCTGAAACGGGGCCGTCCCAAACGGGTTTGGCTCCGGCTTCAGCGTGGAGCAATCCTTCTTTGATCTCATCTCTGCATATCGCCGGGCACGGCACGGCTCGTGCGATCGCATGAGCAAGCGTGGTCTTGCCCGACCCGGGAGGACCGCTGACGACGATCAGAGTCGGTAGGGCCACAACTACCTGATCAAGAGGGATAGCCACTTTCGCGGCTCTCCCGGTTTTCCGTGAGAGAGTCTTAGCTAAGATGATTTTCAGCGGTTTCTCAACACCCTGCTAGGCGAACAAATTCTCTCCAGCACACTTGCTTTTTTTCGGGCCGAATCGCGCGCCAAACTCGGGCCGAATTCCGCCCATCGAATCCTGAAGGGTCTCGCGAGTTCAAATCCCCCTTTCTCCGCCAAGCAGTCTCAGGTTTGAGGCATTCTCCGGGGAAGTGCGCAAACTGCGCGCGTGCAGTGCATCGCTGTGCCTCTTTAACGATCGCGCGCCCAGGCCACTATCCTAAGTGGAAGATGTTATTGTGGTTTGAAATGCGGAACGGCGGTCCAGATGCATTCAGGCTGATTGTGCGGACGTGGTGGGAAGGGAACGAGTATGCCAGGTCGATAAAATAGAGCTACTGACAAATTGTCGATTCCGATTTATCGAGGACGGTTGCGATGAGCGAGCAGGAAAATCTTCGGATCGTACAGAGCCTCTACAAGGCTTTCACTGATGGAAACCTTTCCGCGATCATCAACCTTTTGACCGAGGATGTGGATTGGCAATTCCCGGAGAACCAGGCTCCAACCAAGACTCCGTGGGCTCCGCACGGCGGCTGAGGCGGATCAGCGCGGAGAAGTAATATTGACGAGATGAAAACTGGACGGCACTAAGAAAATGACAGACACCTCAAAGGCGTCGCGCGAGGATGTTCACGCGAAAGGAAAGAAGGGTCGATTCCTGTTTGTAACATTTGATGGCGGAGGAAACATAACGCCGACGCTGGCACTTGTCCGCCGGCTGTTGCAGCGGGGTCACCAGGCGACGCTGCTCGGATCGCGGGCGCTTGCTGCGCGCGTAATCGACACAGGCGGCTCATTCCGCGCGTTTGAGCGCTCGCATGAGCCGGATCCTTCCCCGCCTGGCGTTATGGGAGAAGAAAAGATATCCGAGTGGTTTGCATTCATGTGTTCGTCCGAGCTTACGCGAGAGGTCCTGGCCATCGCCGAGACGGCGGACGTGCTGGTCGCGGATTGCATGATGCCGGGAGCGCTCATGGCCGGCGAGCTCAAGCAGATCCCGACGGTCGCACTCGTTCACGCTCTCTACAGATGGTTCGTGGAGGGCGAAAATGGCGTGCCGTCTTTGGACGGGCCAATGTCGCCGTTCGTCAACCAGGCCCGGCGCTCCCTCGGACTCAAAACATTCGCGCCGGGCACTCAACTAATGATGCGCTTATTCGATGGCGCTACACTCGCGCTTGCCCTGACGCTGGAGGAGTTTGACTATCCGCTCTCAAGGCCCCACCCCAACCTGCGCTATGTGGGCCCGGCGATTGATACAGAGGCCTCGACCTGGAAGCCACCCGGTCATCCTCTGGTTCTGATCAGCTTCAGCTCAACGTACATGCGACAGGAGGACGCACTGCGACGAACGTTCGACGCGATGAAGGGCATCGACGCCACCGCGGTCTGCACGCTCGGGCACGGTCTGACACAAGCCCAGCTGAGCGCAGCGCCAAACGTCTCGCTACATGATTGGATACCGCACGGCGCGATTCTTCCGCATGCGGCGGCAGTCGTGACTCACGCGGGACACAGTACCGTGATGGCGGCGTTCGCGTATGGTGTGCCGATGGTATGCATGCCGATGGGCCGCGATCAGAACGCAAATGCTGACCGCGTTGCAACGCTCGGAGCGGGACTCGCAATCTCGGCCGACGCACCCTCCGGCGAAATCCGCGACGCGATCCGCGAAGTGCTGACTAATCCATCCTACCGAGAACGCGCGCAGCGCATGTCCAAGCTAATCGAAGGCCAGGGGCGAGGAGAGCGCGCCGTTACTGAGCTGGAGAATTTGCTGTCCTGACCGCGCCGGGTAAACGTCGGAGCTCGATCATCCCGCTGCTAAGATTCTTCGGGGTCTTCCCGGCGTTGACGGCGTCGCCTGCCAAATAACAATCGAAGGGCACGAAAATGCACCGCTCCGGCTCGTCGACACGGGCATTGTGTCGAGCGAGAAGTCCCTGCGGAAAATTCTCGCTCCCGCGTTCAAAGAGTCGAAGGAAGCGACTTGATAGATGCCGAAGGGGAACTCGCCTACCATATCGCGGCCGAGCGCGGCACCGATATCGATCAGCCGCGCAACCTCGCCAAGTGAGTTACCATGGAATAGCTACGACCGAATAGCTATTCTGAAGACGCGGTCAAGAAAGCCTGTTAGCTTAAGGTCCACTGGAGCGGCGACATGATCAAGACCCATGGTCTCCAGCACATCAACATCAACGTCCGCGACGTGAAGCGCTCGCTGGAATTTTATCAGCAGGTTTTCGGGATGAAGGAAATGTTTCGCGACGGCGCGCTGGTCTTCCTGACCACACCGGGCGGCGGCGACACTATCACGCTATGCCCCGCCGCCGCGTCGGATCCGGTAGCCGGCGGAGGGGTGTCGCATTTCGGATGGAAGATCGCGGACAAAAGAGATCTCGATAACGCGGCACAGGAAATTGAACGGGCCGGCGGCAAAGTGATCTGGCGCGGCGAGCATGCACCCGGCCAGCCGTTTCTCTACTTCGAGGACCCGGACGGCTACCTAATCGAACTCTGATGAGGCACGCGGGGCCAGCGGCGCTCGAGGCCTTGCAACCACTCCCTCGAGCGGATGCGAATTAGTTCGTGGTGGGGGAATCCCGGTTCGGAAAATAGAGCCTTAAAAGAAATCGCCGCCGCGTCCTCTCGTCCATTCCTTCCTCGCTGATGTCCTCGGTCCGGTGCTACAAGTCAGGAGGTGGTTGTGAAACGAAACCGAAGTCCTCTGATCGATGCGCTGCTGCATAGCGAGGAACCTTCGATTCGGTGGAAGGTGATGGTGCGCGTCGTGGGGGAAGATCCTCATTCGCGGAAAATCAGAGACTTACAGGAAGATATCAGGAACTCTCCGCGCGCGAGGGCATTGCTCGCCGGTCGCGACCAGAGGTTCGTTCGAGAAGCGCATGTGTACGCCAAATGGCGGGGCGCGCATTGGACGCTGGCGGCCCTCGCCGCGATTGGGTACCCCGCGGGCGATGAGTCGTTGCTGCCGATGCGCGACCACGTCCTCGATTACTGGCTGAGCAGCGCTTTCTACCAGGAGTTCGAGTCCAGGAGCAGCGTCCCCAAGTCCCGAAGCGCCGAAGGCGTTCCGAAAATTCAGGGGCGCTATCGCCGATGCGGATCGCAGCAGGGCAACGCACTCTATTCCATCACCAGGCTGGGTCTCGCGGACAAGCGAAGCGACGCGTTGGTCGAGCGTCTACTGCATTGGCAATGGCCGGATGGCGGATGGAATTGCGATCGGAAGCCCTCCGCACATATTTCATCGTTCAACGAATCGATGCTGCCGATGATTGGCCTTGCGGCTCACGCGGAGCGAGCGGGCGACGACGCGGCTCGGCAGGCGGCATTGAAGGCGTCCGAAGTTTTTCTGTGCCGCCGCCTGTTCAGAAGGCGTACCGATGGGACGGTGATTTCTCCGCATTGGCTGAGGCCGAAGTATCCGCGGTACTGGCACTACGACATGCTGGGCGGACTCAAGGCGATGGCGGGAATGGGGCTGATTATGGATCCGCGCTGCGCCGACGCGCTCGATCTGCTCGAGCGCAAGGAGCTGCCGGGCGGCGGTTGGGCCGCGGAAGGGCGCTTTTACAAGGTTGCGCCGAACCTGGATACCAGCTCGCGGTTCGGATCTATTTCCCTCGTGGACTGGGGCGGGAGCGGGAAGGGCAGGATGAATGAGTGGGTCACCGCCGATGCGCTCCACGTGCTGCGCGCGGCTGGCCGCGTTTAGGAGGTCTCATCGGCAAGCTGAACAATGTTGATGGAATGGCTATTCGACCGAATAGCTATTCGAGGCTTGCGGCTCGGATCGCGCGCGAGTGGCTATTCGTAGCGGAGCGCGTCGATCGGATGTAATAGCGAGGCCTTGCGCGCCGGATAGTACCCGAAGAACACGCCGACTGCGGCCGAGAAGATGAAGCCGCCGGCGATCGCGGCCGGCGACACCAGCGTCGGCCATCCGGCGAAGAACGAAATCAGTTCCGACGACAGGATCCCGAGCAACGCCCCCGCGCCGCCGCCGAGCACGCTCAGCAAGACCGCCTCGACCAGGAATTGCAGCAGGATGTGGATGCGGCGCGCCCCGATCGCCATCCGGATGCCAATCTCTCGAGTGCGCTCGGTCACCGACACCAGCATGATATTCATGATCCCGATTCCGCCGACCAGCAGCGAGATCGACGCGACCGCCAGGAGCAGCGTCGTCATCACCGCGCTGGCGCTCGCCGACGCCTCCGCGATCTCGCTCAGATTGCGCACCGTGAAATCATCATCCTGCTTGGGCTGGATGTGATGGCGCTGATGGAGCGTGCGGGTGATCTGGTCGACGGCGCTGTCGACCAGCTCGGCGCTTCGCGCCTTGACGTAAATCGTGTTGACGACGCCGACTATCTTCGGCGCGGCGCCATAAGGATTGGGCGCTTCGCTGTTGATATAAACCGCGCTGGCGGTCGGCACCGAGGCGTATGGATTCGACGGACTGGCCGTCGCGGTCGCGGCGGGAACCGCCGCCGTTGGCGCCGCCACGCCGAGTACCTTGCGCTGCGCGGTGGTGAACGGCAGCAGCACCACGTCGTCCTGATCCTGTCCGTAGTTCGACTGTCCCTTCACCGCCAACACGCCGATTACTTTGAGCGGGAAGTTCTTCACCCGGATCGTCGCGCCGACCGGATTCTGTCCCTCGCCGAACAGGTTGTTCACTACCGTCCGTCCGAGCAGGCACACCGCCGCGCCCGCCTTCTCCTCGGAGTCGGTGAAGGGGCGCCCGATTTCGACCGGCCAGTCGCGAATGACGAAGTAGCTGGCGGTGGTGCCCTGGATGTTGGTACTCCAGTTGCGATTACCCGAGACCACCTGCGTGACCTGGCGATCCATGTAGCTAGTCGCCTCGACGGCGTTGTCCTCGTGTTTGATGGCGTCGGAGTCGGTGACCGTCAGCGTGGAGTTGCTGCCGAGGCCGGCGCGCACGCCGTTGGCGGTGGTGGCGCCCGGCAGCACGACGACCAGGTTGGTGCCGAGACTCTGGATTTGATCCTGGACCGAGGAGCGCGCGCCGTCGCCCACCGCGACCATCGCGATTACCGCGGCGACGCCGATAAAAATGCCGAGCATCGTAAGCGCCGCGCGCAGCTTGTTGCGCTGGAGCGCGCGCGACGCCGCAACCATCGCCATCGAGCCGAAGGTCCACAACTCTTCCGAAGTGGCACCCGCCGACTTGGGCTCGGTTCCCGTCGCCCACGCCGCATTTCCCGCCGGAGTCTGCGCCGCGGCGGCCGAGGGCAGCGGCGGCGCATCGGGCTTGCGGGTATCCGAAATGATCGAGCCGTCGCGAAACGTGACTACCCGGTCCGCATACGCAGCCACCTCGGCATCGTGGGTGACGATGATTATCGTGATGCCCTGTTGGCGGTTGAGCCGCGTGATGATGTCCATCAGTTCGGCGGAGCTGGTCGAGTCGAGGTTGCCGGTCGGCTCGTCAGCCAGCACGATCGAGGGCCGGTTGATGAGCGCGCGGGCGATCGCGACGCGCTGCTGCTGTCCGCCGGAGAGTTGGTTGGGATGATTTTGCGCGCGGCCGTCGAGGCCGACCATCTTGAGCAATTCTTCGGCGCGCGTCTCGCTGCCCTCGGTCCACGCAGAATAGAACAGCGGCAGCTCGACGTTCTCGAGCGCGCTGGTGCGCGAGAGCAGGTTGAAGCTCTGGAATACGAAGCCGATTCGGCGGCTGCGAATCGCGGCCAGCGCGGTCTCGTCGAGTTGCGCGACGTCCTCGCCTTCGAGCAGGTAGCGCCCCGAGGTCGGCCGGTCGAGGCATCCGAGCATGTTCATCAGCGTCGATTTGCCGGAGCCCGACGCGCCCATCACGGCGACAAACTCGCCGCGCTCGATCTTGAGACTCACCCCGCGCAGCGCATGCACCTCGACCTCGCCCAGGACGTAGGTCTTGGTCATGTCGACTATCTCGATTACGGTGTCCATCGCGCCGCGCCTCGATTGACTAGCTGGCCAATGATGAACTGACTAATCGACTGACTAGTAGACTGATTAGTGGACATGAGGGAACGGAGCCGACGAGGTCAGCCCGCCGGTATGCCCTCCCGACTGGCGCGCGGCGCTGCGGACCTGGTCGGTGACGACCCGCGCGCCCGGCTCCAGATCGCCCTGCGCCACCTGCACCCAGGTGCCATCGCTGAGCCCGGTGGTGATGGAGACGGGCGAGAGGGAACGGCCGTCGCGAACCCAGACGCGAGTCTGCTGGCCGGGCACGCCGTTGAGCGCGGCGGAATCGGCGGGCGGCTGACCGGTGGGCGCGAAGCGCAGCGCGTCGATCGGCACGCGAATCGCGTTGGCTGCCTGCGCGGTGACGATCGTCACGTTAGCCGTCATCCCGGGCTTCAACAGCAGCTCGGGATTTTCGACGTTCACCACCACGTCGTAGGTGACCACGTTCTGCACCGTGATCGGCGCCTGGCGAACCTGCCCGACCACGCCTTCGAATTCGCGATCCGAAAACGCGTCGACGTGGAAAGTCGCCTTCTGTCCGGCGCGCAGGTAGCCGATATCCGACTCGCTGACGTTCGAGTCGACCTGCATCTTGGTGAGATCCTGCGCGATCAGGAACAGGGTCGGAGTCTGAAAGCTCGCCGCCACGGTCTGGCCCACGTCGACGTTGCGCGACACCACGGTGCCATCGACCGGCGACACGATATTGGTGTAGTTGAGGTTGACCTCGGCGGCATGCACGTTTGCGGCCTGCTGCTGGATATTCGCCGCGTCGAGCGCGACCTGCGCCTCATCCATTTTCCACGCGCTGAGAGCGCTATCCACCGTGTCCTGCGAGACCACGTTGTCCTTCAGCAGCGCCAGGTTGCGCTGGTAGGTGATTTTTTTGTACGCGAGGTCGGCCTGGTCCTTGCCGAGTTGCGCCTTGGCATTGGCGAGCGCGGCATGCATCTCGTCGACGGTGACCTGGTAGGTGCGCGGATCGATCTTCGCGATCAACTGGCCCTTTTTCACCGGCGCGTTATAGTCGGCATAGATCTCGGTGATCGGACCGGAGACGTAGGTGCCGACCTGAACGGTGATGACCGGGTTGACGGTGCCGGTGGCGATCACGGCGCGAACGATCGGGCCGCGAGTGACTTCCGCGGTGACGTATCTCAATTTGCTTCCGCGGGAGCCCAGGAAATACCATCCGGCGAGCGCGACAATCGCGACCGCGACAATGATCGAAACCGGTGAGGACCTTTTGAGGTTGGGAAACTTCATGCGGGGAATGCTCGATTATCGTCCAGTAAATTCCTCAATTCCAGCCAATTCAATTCATATAATGATCTATCACCTGTTAGACGCGCGGCGCGCGGCGAGGTTTCAGGCGTCATTTTACACGCTCGGAATCGAGGGTTTTTCGGCGCCGCATAAATTTTTCCGAGAAAGGATCACCTCCAATGGCGAATGAAGCGCCGCTCAGCGGAATCAAGGTCGTCGATCTCACGCGTTATCTCGCGGGTCCGTTCTGCACGCAGATTCTCGGCGACTACGGCGCGGAGATTTTCAAGATCGAGCCGGTCAGGAATCCGCGCGGCGAGATGGGCGACTCGAGCGGACCGGACAATTATTTTTTTCTCTCCTGCAACCGCTCGAAGAAAAGCCTGCGCATCGACACCAAAAAGCCCGAGGGCCTCGCGGTACTGATGCGTTTGATCGATGGGTCCGATGTTGTGATCGATAATTTCCGGCCCGGCGTGATCGAGGCGATGGGCCTCGGCTACGACATGCTCGCGGCGCGCAACCCGCGCATTATCAGCTGCGGCATTTCGGGATTTGGCTCGAGCGGGCCGCTGCGCGACTTTCCCGGCTTCGATCAAATCGCGCAGGGGATGTCGGGCCTGATGAGCGTGACCGGGACCGCGGAGAGCGGGCCGACGCGGGTCGGGATCGCCATCTGCGATCTGCTCGGCGGAATTTTTTCCGCGCAGGGCATTCTGCTCGCGCTCGAAGCGCGTCATCGGAGCGGGCGCGGACAGCGGGTCGAGACTTCGCTGCTGGAATCGATCGTGAGCATCCTGAGCTGGTCGGCGGGAATTTATTTCGACACCGGCAAGACTCCCGCGCCGCAGGGCAATCATCATCCGCTCTCGTCGCCGCACGGCGTGTTCAAGGGCGCGGATCGGCCGTTCAACATCGCGGTCGGCAATGAAGCGATGTGGCGGAAGTTCGTCGGCGTGATTGGCAGGCCGGAGTTGGGCACCGACGAGCGCTTCACCTCGACCGGGAGGCGGATCAAAAATCGCGCCGCGCTGACCGAGGAGATCGATCGCGCGCTCGCGGCGCATCCGGCGGAATACTGGATCGGCCTGCTGAACCGCGAGGGGATTCCGTCGGGACCGATCCTGACTATCGAAGAGATGTTCAAGCATCCGCAGACCGCGGCGCGCGAGATGCTGCTCAGGCTGCCGCATCCGCAGCGCGACGAGTTCCTGACCACCGGGCTCGCGGTGAAGCTCGCCGACACGCCGGGCAAGGTGACGCGGCCGCCGCTAGTCGGCGAGCACACCGATGCGGTGCTGCGCGCGCACGGCTACTCCGCCGACGAGCTCGCGCGGATGCGCGCCGCCGGCGTGATCGCGTAGCGCCATCGCGAATCGGAGCGTTTCGTTATTTGATTGTCGCAGCGGACGCCGCGCGCTCTGCGCGGGCGTCGTACTGCTACTCGCGTTCCTGGAAGCCCTCGAGGTTGCGCGAGCGCCCGGTCTGCCGCAACTTGCGCAGCGCCTTGGCCTCTATCTGCCGGATGCGCTCGCGGGTGACCGCGAACTGCTTGCCGACCTCTTCCAGCGTGTAGTCGGTCTTCTGGCCAATTCCAAAGCGCATCCGCAGGATCTGCTCCTCGCGCGGAGTCAGCGTCGCGAGCACCTTGCGGGTCTGCTCGCCGAGATTGCCCTGGATAGCCGCCTCGACCGGCGAGGGCGCGAGCTCGTCCTCGACGAAATCGCCGAGCGAGCTTTCCTCTTCGTCGCCGATCGGAGTTTCCAGCGAGATAGGCTCTTTCACAATCTTGAGGACTTTCTGCACCTTGTCGAGCGGCATCTCCATCTGCTCGGCGATTTCCTCGGGCCCCGGCTCGCGGCCGAGGCGCTGCACGAGGAGCCGGGTCACGCGCAGCAGCTTGTTGATGGTCTCGACCATATGCACGGGGATGCGGATGGTGCGCCCCTGGTCGGCGATCGCGCGCGACATCGATTGCCTGATCCACCAGGTCGCGTAAGTGGAGAACTTGTAGCCGCGCTGATATTCGAACTTGTCGACCGCGCGCATCAGGCCGATGTTCCCTTCCTGGATGAGGTCGAGGAAACCGAGTCCGCGATTGGTGTAGCGCTTAGCGAGGCTGACCACCAGGCGCAGATTGGCCTCGGTCAGCTCCTTCTTTGCGCGCCGGCTCTTGTCCTGGCCCGCCGCGATCGTTTCGAGCGAGCGCGCGTACTCTTCGCCGCTGGTCTTGACGCGCCGTTCGATCTCGCGGCTGGTCTTCTGTGCCAGGCGGATCCGCGTCGCGATATCGAGCAGGTTCTCGCGCCCGTCGTTGACCTTGAGCACGTGGCGGCGATCCTCGGCGTCGGCCGCGTCTTTCAGCAGATGCGTGCGCGAGCGTCCGGTCGCCTCTTCGTAATTCTGAATCAGATGCTGCGATTCGCGGTAGTCGTTGAGCAGCATGCGCTTTTGCGCGATCACCGCGTCCATCAGGCGGCGCGACAACTGCATCGCGCGCAGCTCCTTCTTGACCCGCTCCTTGATCCGCTCGTAATTCTTCTCGGTCTTCGAGAGCTTGGGCGCGGTGCCGTTTCTGGATTTTTTTGCGGCCGGCTTGTGCGCCTGAAGGCGCGTCTCGAGAGCCTCGAGCTTGGCGCGCAGGTCCTTGAGCTTCCTGGTCGCCGTGAGCAGCCGCTTGAGCTGGCGCTCGTCAGCCTCGGGGCCGCGCTCTTCGTCCGGGTCAGACTCCTCGGTGGCGTCCTCGAACACGTCGCGCAGGTCGGCTTCCCCTGCCTCGACGCGTTCGCCGACGTCGATCACGAAGGCGAGCGAGACGGGTGAGCCCAGCACTTCCTCTTCGACTTCGTTTTCGCCGGCCTCGATGCGCTTGGCGATTTCAACTTCCTGCTCGCGCGAGAGCAACTGGAAGTTGCCCATCTCCTTCAAATAGAGGCGGACCGGGTCGGACGACTCGCCGAGCGAATCGGCGGGCGTCTCCGGCGCCTCCTCGGGCTCTTCCTTGGCGTCAGTCTCGATGTCGGAGTCGGCGCCCTCGACGGGAACCTCTTCAAGAATCTTGATGTCGAGGTCCTCGAAGCTGTCGAGCGCCGCGCGCAGATCGGTCGGCGACGCGACGTCCTGCGGCAGGTAGTCGTTGACCTGTTCGAAGGTGAGATAACCCTGCTCGCGGCCGAGGTCGACCAACCCTTGTAGATCTTTGCCCTCGTACTTTTGTTTCATGCGATGGTTATCCGTCCTCGCCGGGGCGGGCTGCCCGGTTCTCGATTCAGACCCGGCGCCAGATGCGCGCCGCGCCATGGGTCCAAACTTGGTCATTAGTACAGACGAATTTGTCTAGGCAAGCGAAAGTTACCGAATCTCTAACCCTACGGGCGCGCGCTCAAGCAGTCAAGCGATTTATGCTGAACCGCGCCCGAAACCGAATCAGTTCCCGAATATCTGTGACCCTTTCTGCCGATCATCTAACTCGCCACCGGCGACTCTCGCTGCCGCCTTCTCCCCCGCAATTCCATTATACGCATTCCGAGGCGGTTTTGCCGCATCCCGGCGCCGATTTGCTGGCATTCGGTCCCCGGCCTCTCTATTCTCGACCGACTCTGCCGCTGACCGACGCTGGCGCGGATCGACGCCGCAGCATTTCGGCAGCCGGGGGCCTCAATTTTGCTCATCCACCTCGTGATATTCGCGTCCAGCTTCGCGATAATCCTTGTCGGCTCCGAGCTTTTCACCAACGGTGTGGAATGGGCGGGCGCGAGGCTCGGAGTGGCCGAGGCCGCAGTCGGAAGCCTGCTGGCCGCGGTCGGAACCGCGCTCCCGGAGACATTTATCCCGGCGGTTGCCCTGCTGTCGGGGCGGGACTCGCCCGGCGCGCATCGGGCTGTCGGCGTCGGCGCGATCGTCGGCGCGCCCCTGATGCTCTCGACCTTCGCGCTGTTCGTGATGGGCATAGCGGCGCTGGGATTCCGCAAGCGCCGGGGCCGCATCGCGCTGCGCGTCGTACGCGAGGACGCGCGGCGCGACTTGGGCTTCTTCCTTCCGATATTTCTTATCCTGATGATTCTGGGGACGGCAGACCTCGGCCCCCTGGCACGGCATCTGGTGGCGGGCGGGTTGCTGGTCGTTTACGCCGTTTATTCGATCGTGATGCTGCGGCTCCAGCGTGCCGCAGGCGCCGAGGTCGAGCAGGGCCTCTATCTCGAGTCGGTTTTCCGAGGGCGCCCGGATCATCCGCGCCTGCCGATAATCGTACTCCAGGTCGCACTCGGAGTCGGAGCGATCCTGTTTGGCGCAATCGAGTTCGTCGCTCAGATGGTGCTCTTCTCGCAGCGAGCGCATCTCAATCCGGGCGTGCTGTCGTTGATCCTGAGCCCGCTCGCGACCGAGCTGCCGGAGAAATACAACTCGGTCATCTGGATTCGCAAAGGCAAGGACCATCTGGCGCTCGCGAACATCACCGGCGCGATGGTCTTTCAGTCGTGCATCCCGGTCGCGCTGGGGCTGGCGCTCACGCCGTGGAGGTTGAGCAGCCCCGAGCTGTTGGCCGGCTCGATAGCGCTGATTTCGGCGGCGCTCCTGTATATCAATCTGCGCGACTCCGAGCTCGGCACGCCTACGTTGATGCTGGGGGGCGCGGCCTATGCGATCTTCATCGCGGGCCTCGTGTGGCTCGGCGCGCTGTGATTCCGCTGCTCAAGTCCGACTGTGAAAATCTCGATTCAAGGCGCACAATCGATCCGAATCTAATCAATGAACGCGCACAGATGAACTCGCACAACGAAATTCTCAGCCAGTTCTACGCGAACCGGCTCCTGTTCGGCGATCCCGCCGACCCTGGCGTAGTCGCAGTGGAAATCGCGGCGCGCAACGAGGTCGAGGTCTTCAAGCGCATCGATCATGATCACGATCGCGGTCGTGATGGCACTCTGCTTCGCGAGCGCCGGCCGCTCCGGCTCTTCGCTCTCCTCGACGATCCCGCGCTGCTGGAAGGTTTCCGGCCCGCGCACGCGACCCGCGAGATCGGCGGCGGCTTCCGCTATCGCATCCTGGTTACTTTCGACTCGGTCGACACGCTCGAGGCGCTCAAGCGCCATCTTCGCAACGTCACCGGCAAGACCGCGGGCGCGTCCGACGCGCCGTATCTCGTGCTCGCCGATCCTGTCGAGCAGCACCTGATGCTCACCGGCACGACCTCGTTCATCGGACTCGATTTCAGCGACCTGCGCCGCCTTCAACTCGATATCGAAACCTACACCTCTCCGGGATTCGAGTTCCCGTCTGCCGCGCGCGAGGGCGATCGCGTGACCGCCATCTCGATCACCGACTCGTCCGGGTTCGAGCGCCTGCTCAAGGGCACCGAGATGGACGAGCGCACGATGCTGGAAGAATTGGTGCGGACCATCGTCGAGCGCGACCCCGATGTAATCGAGGGACACAATCTGTTCCGCTTCGATCTCGCGTATCTCGAGGCGCGCGCGCGCCGCTATCGCGTGAAGCTCGCGATAGGCCGCGACGGCTCGGAACTCCGCGCCCGGCCCTCGCGGATCCAGATCGCGGAGCGGTCGATCGCGTTCCGCCGCTACGACATCCGCGGCCGCAACATCGTGGACACCTGGATCCTCGCGCAGCACTACGATATCGCGAGCCGCGAGCTGGAAGGGCTGGGCCTCAAACAGCTCGCGATCCATTTCGGGCTGACGCGGCCGGGCCGCGTCTATCTCGACGCGTCGCGCGCGAGCCATTACTTCGACCACGATCCCGAGCGCCTGTTCGAGTACGCGCTCGACGACGCGCGCGAGACGCGCGCATTGGCCGCGGTGCTCTCGCCCAGTTACTTCGTGCAGGCGCAGATTTTTCCGTACTCCTACCAGAGCACGGTGCTGCGCGGGAACGCGACCAAGATCGACGCGCTGATGATGCGCGCGTACCTGCGCGAGGGCCATTCAATTCCCGCGCCCGCCGCCGCCGCGCCAGTGGCCGGCGGCTACACGGAGATCCGCCGATGCGGCGTCGCGCGCGGCGTGCTCCATTGCGACGTGACCTCGCTGTACCCAACCCTGATGCTGCAGTACCGGCACGCGCCGATGGCGGATCGGCTCGGCGTGTTCCTGAAGCTGCTCGGCGATCTCCGGGAATTCCGCGTCCAGGCCAAGGCGCTCGCGCGCGAGCTCTCCGGCCCCGAGCGGCGCAACCTTGACGCGCTCCAGCAGACCTTCAAAATTCTGATCAATTCGTTCTACGGATATCTGGGCTTTGGACTCGGTCACTTCAACGACTTCGTCGAGGCCAACGGCGTGACCCGGCGCGGTCGCGAGCTCATCCAGCGCGCGGTCTCGGACCTCGAGGGGCTCGGCGCGCAGGTGATTGAGGTCGACACCGACGGAATCTACTTCGTGCCGCCGCCCGGCGAGGAGGGCGAGCGCGGCGCGCAGGCGCTGATCGACAAGCTCGGCGCCGCGATGCCCGAGGGAATCCGCCTCGAGATCGACGGCCGCTACCGTGCGATGTTTTCCTACAAGATGAAGAATTACGTTCTGCTCGAAGACGCGGGCGAGATGACGATTCGCGGCTCCGGCCTCAAGTCGCGCGGGCTCGAGCGTTTCCAGCGCCGCTTTATGGAAGAGCTGTTCCGCCTGCTGCTCGAGGATCGGCGCGACGAAATCAAAAAGCTCTACGACGACTACATCGGCAAGCTCGAGCGCCACGAAATCGGAATCGCCGACCTGATGAAGACCGAGACCTTGCAGGACTCGCTCGACGCGTACCGCGGCAAAATCGGCGGCAAACGCCGCAACCTAGCAGCGGGCTACGAGCTGGCGCTCAAGTCAGAGCGGCGGTACCTGGCAGGCGACCAGATTTCATATTACGTGATCGGTAACGGCGCGAGGATCAGAGTCGCGGACGCGGCCCGGCTGGCGTCCGAGTACGATCCGAATAATCCCGACGAGAACGTCGAGTACTACCAGGTCAAGCTCGCCGAGCTCTACGAGAAATTTAAACCCTTCGCCGACTTTCCGGGACTCTTCCCCGCCGCGGCAATGGAAGCGGCCGCTCAGGAACCCGCGCAGCAGGAAATGTTCGGCGACTCGGAGCCCAACTCCGACGAGTAGAGATGGAATCGCGCGAGCCCGCCGGCTTCCTGTTCTGGCGACAATTGTGCAAGGGTTGGCGAACGATTGCGATCAAGACCGACCTGAAGCGGCGCTCGCGCCGCTTTTGATTGGAGGACACTTCCGTGGCCGATGAACGACCGCAGCTCGACTGGGGCAAGATCAAGAAGTTCTCAGGACAGGTGTCGAATGACATCGGCGCCGCGATGATGGGTCCGCTGATGTATATCGGCGACCGGCTCGGAATTTTCGCAGCGCTCGCCAAAGCGGGCGCCGTCACCAGCACCGAGCTTGCCGAGCGCACCGGACTCGCCGAACGCTATGTGCGCGAGTGGCTCTCCGCGATGACCGCCGCGGGCTATATCGAATATGCCGCGGGCACCAAAAAATTCTCGATGGCGCCCGAGCACGCGATGGTCCTCGCGAATGACGAGTCTCCGTTTTTCATGGGCGGCTTCATGGAGATGATCTTCCCGAACATCTCCGTCACGCCACGGCTCAAGGAGGCGTTCAAGAACGGCGGCGGCGTGCCGCAGAGCGAGTATCCGGCGGAAACCTGGGAGGCGATGGAACGCTCCTCAGCCGGGATGTACCGCAATTCCCTGCTGCGCAAGTGGCTGCCCGCGATGCCACAAGTGGTCAAGGCGCTCAGCGACGGCGGCTCCTCGCTCGACGTCGGATGCGGCAGCGGGCGGGCGGCGATCACGATCGCGAGCGCATTTCCGAACGCGAAGGTGTTCGGCTTCGACGCGCACGCGGGCTCGCTCGAGCGCGCGCGCGCCAACGCGAAGGTGGCCGGCCTTGGCGATCGAGTCACCTTCGAAGTCGTCGACGGCACCCGGCTTCCCGCAGCACGGTTCGACTTCATATCGACTTTTGACGTGGTTCACGATTCGGTCGATCCGGTGGGATTGATGCGCTCGATCCGCGGCGCACTCAAGCCCGGTGGCACCTACCTGATGGTCGAGGTGAACACGTCCTCGCAATTGGAGGACAACATCAATCCGATGGGACGGATGATGTACTCGATCTCGACGCTCTACTGCATGACGGTGTCGCTCGCGCACGGCGGCGCCGGGATCGGCGCATGCATGGGCGAAACGAAGGCGCGTGAGCTGGCTCTGGAAGCCGGGTTCACGCACTTCAAGCGCCTTCCCATCGAAGACGCCTTCTCGGCGCTCTACGAATTGCAGGCGTAAGGCGATCAACAGGGCTCGGCTCAGCGAACCTGAAATTCGTGCCGTGTGATTACGGCGTAGCGCAGATGCTCGCGCGCGCCAGCCGGTCGATACTCGCGCATCTTAAGCTTCTCGAGCACCCGCCACGACGCGAGGTTGGCTCTATCGGTCACGCCAATCAGGCTCCCCAGGCCGGCGCGATCAAAGGCATAACGCTCGACAATGCGTGCAGCTTCGAGCGCATAGCCGAAGTTCCATTTCGATTCGCTGAGCGCATAAAGAATTTCAACTTGATCGAGATCCTCGATAACCCGCAGGCCGCAGAAGCCGATGACCTCATCGCGTTCTTTCTCGCGAATCATCCAGATGCCGAAGCCGCGCGACTCGAAGTTGGTTACGCTCTGCTGATGGGTCTCGCGGATAAGTTCTGACGCGACGGCCTTGTCGTCAAAGAGATATTTGCGCACGCCAGGTTCATTCGAGATCCGATGGATCGGTTCAATGTCGGCCGATTCCATCGGCCGCAAAGTCAAGCGCGCGGTTTCGATGATGCGGTGGCATTCATTCATTTGACGACGAAAAGCCTGCGCCCCTGCCGTTTTCGTCTGAACTTACAAAACGTTTCGCGACAAGGAGGAAAGTCGTTCTCAAGTCCCGCCCTCACGCGGGCGGAGGGCCCTCGGGATATTGCGGCAGGTCGTCGGTGATCTCGTGCCAGGGGGCCTTGGAGCCAACGTAGATGTGATAGTTCGTCCGAACCTTCGGGTCGTCGTCGAGCGCGCCCGCCGGAATCAGCACGACGTCGCGAGTCGGAACCGCACGCGGCATCGGACTGCCGCAGATACGGCAGAACGAATTTCCAAATCTTTGCGTGTTCGGCAGCCGATAGTTGATCAGGAGATCCTCGCCGCGAAGCCAGCGGAATGCTGCGGCCGGCACGAAGAGGTTGGCGGCATATGCCGCGCCGCGCGCCTTGCGGCACCGCGAGCAATGACAATTGCGGAGCTCGATTTGATCGCTGGCCTCGAAGCCCACGCCGCCACACAGGCAGCTTCCCCTGGTCATCGCGAACACCTCCCGTTCAGAACCCTTGCGGCCAACTTGCCTTTCCTCTGCACCCGTCAACTAAAATAAATCGAGGGCGCTCGTGCGCTCGATTCATTCCAATCGGCGTTGCAGCGCGTCCTGAATCGCGGGCAGAACCGCGGCCCAATCCGCGACGATTCCGATATTCGCGCGCTCGAAAATCAGCGCGTCAGGATCGTTGTTGATCGCCACAATCATCTGGGCGCGCTTCAGGCCCACCGTGTGATTCGGCGCGCCGCGCACGCCGATCGCAAAATAGAGGCGCGGGTCGATCGCCTTGCCCGTGAGCCCGACCTGCAGCTGCCGCGGAATCCATCCCGCGTCAGTCACGCGCCGCGTCGCGCACACTCCGGCGCCGATCGCGCGCGCGAATTGCTCGATCCGCGCGACTCCCTCGGGGCCGCCCGCGCCGGTACCCACCCCGACGACTACCTCCGCGCCTTCCAGTGGGACGAGCGAGTCGTCGAGCAGAGAATGCGCGTGGAGCAGCCGGCTTAGCGGCGGCTTCATCTCGGCTCTCAGGATCTCCACGGTGGCTTCCCTCCGCGCGGCGGGCTCGGCCATCTCGAGCACGCCCTGGCGCACCGTCGCCATCTGCGGGAAGGTCTTCGAGAAAATCGGCGCGACGATGTTCCCGCCGAACGCCGGCTTCAACGCCACCATCCGGTTCTCCGCGTCGAGTTCGATTCCGATTGCGTCGCCGGTCAACCCCAAGCCGAGGCGCGCTGCCAGGCGCGGACCCCAATCGCGTCCGCGCTCGCTCGCGGGGAGCAGGATTCCCCATGGCGCGCGCTCGCGCACCAGCCTGGCCACTGCCTCGGCGGCGCCCTCGGGCGTGTACGGATCGAGGTCAGGATGCTCGAGTATCAGTAGCTGGTCGGCGCCGTAGCTCGCGAGCAGTCCCGCGTGGCGCGCGAACGGCGCATTGAAACCCAGCGCGACCAGCGCGCCGCCAAGCCGCGTCGCGAGCGCGTCGCCGCACGACAACAGCTCGAGCATCGCGCGCGTGACGCGGCCTTCAAGGTCACTCTCGCACGCTACCCACAGGTCGCGCCCGCGCGCGCTCTTGCGAACCGCCGGCGCGATCGCGCGACGCTCGCGTGCGCGCCGCGCCAGCGCGCCGCTCTTATCGAGCGCTGCAACCAGCGCGGCGGCAGCGCGCTCGGGATCCGATGGCTCGATAAAGGTGCACTCGGTCTTCGGCGTCTCCTGAACCAGCACCTCCTGCACCCAAGTCGGCGATCCCGTGAAGCCGAACAGTTTCGGATCGTCGGCGAGCGCCGCCGCTCGCACCGACTCGACCGGTTTCGACTTCGCCGCCTCCGTGCCTCCGGGCTTGAGCTTGATCGGTTGCGCGACGCGCTCGGCGCAGGTCAGCACTACCGGCATCCGCGCCTCGATCTCGTCGAATCCTTCATCGCTCTCGCGTTCAGCGCGGACGGTCCCGCTGGCGGTGTCGACTTCCAGCTTGCGCGCCCCGGTCACCTGCGCCGCGCCAAGCAGCTCCGCGATCTCGGGACCGACCTGTCCCGTTTCCGCGTCGAGCGAGTATTTGCCGAGCAGGATCAGATCGAAGTGCTCCCGTTTGAGCGCCATCGCGAGGGCGCGCGCGGTCGCGAGCGTGTCGGAGCCGGCAAAAGCGCGGTCCTCGAGATGCACCGCGCGATCCATCCCCATCGCAAGCGCTTCCTCGAGCGCTGTGCGAGCTTGCGGCGGGCCCATCGTGAAGACGGTCGTCTCCGCGCCGTGCCGGTTCTTGAGTTCCATCGCGAGCGAGACTGCACGCAAGTCGAACGCGCTTATCACGTTGGGACCGTCGCGCTTGATGGTCTTGGTGACGGCATCGAAATTGGCGTCCTCGATGAGAGGAATCTGCTTGATGCAAACGGCAATCTTGAGCACGACAGTCTCCTTGTCGAATCGAAGCTAGTCGAGCGCGGCGCGCCGATGCAATGCGGCCGCCGGCGCCCGTGAGCAAGCGCCGCTCCGACATCGTCGCTTGTCGGCGCCGCGGCTTACCGGCGCGCGCTCGATCATATAGTTTCGCGGTGTGAGATTTTCGATCCGCGCATCCGCGGGCGCAGTGCTGACAGTCGTGGTGGCGCTCGCCGCGTCCCTGCCAATGCTCGCACGATCCGCGAGCGCTGCCGCTCCGATGCGAATCGTGTCACTGGCGCCGTCGGTGACCGAGACGCTGTTCGCGCTCGGCGCCGGTCCGGAGGTCGTCGGCGTCTCGAACTACTGCGACTTTCCGCCCGCAGCGATGAAACTTCCCAAAGTCGGATCTTTTCTCACCCCAAATATCGAAGCGATTGTGGCGCTTCGCCCGACGCTCGTCATCGGCTTGTCGCTGTCCTCCGATCAGCGCGAGATCCACGCGCTCAATTCCATGGGATGCCCGGTGCTGATGGTGAAGGACTCCTCGCTCGAGGACATCCAGAACAGTATCGCGACGGTCGGTGCACGAATCGGCCGCGCCGGGCAGGCACGCAATCTGGTCGCGGCTATCGCTGCCGACATTGCACGCGTGCGCGAGCGGCTCGCCGGAGCGCCTCCGCTCCGCGTGCTAATGCTGGTCGGTCATCAGCCGATGGTCGCGGTTGGGCCGGGGACCTTCCTCGATGATCTGCTGCGCATCGCGCGCGGCGACAATATCGCGGATTCGTTTTCAGAGACGTGGCCGCAGCTCAGCGTCGAATATGTTATCGCGATGCGCCCCGACGTGATCATCGACGGACAGATGGGCACCGATCCGTCGTCGCCCAGTCACTTCTGGGAGAAGTACTCGACCATACCGGCGGTGCGGAACCATCGCGTGTATGGCTACGCGCAGAATCCGATTCTTCGGGCGGGACCGCGCGTCGGCAAGTCGCTGGAGATTCTCGCCGCGATGATTCATCCGCAAGCGTTCCGTGCCGCGGCCGAGGCGCGTCCATGACCGAGCCCGGACACCAGTCGGCCACCTCGCCACCGAGCCCGCCCGCGAGACGCGATCCGCCCGGCGCGTACGCACGCGATCTCGAGTCGTTGTCGCGAGCGCATCTGACGCGCGCGCGGATGCTCGCGATGCTCGCGGCGCTGACCGCGATTCTGATCGTATGCGCACTCGCGGGCGCCACCTTTGGCAGCGTTCATATCAGTATCTTTCGCGCATTCAATGATTCGGCCAGTCCCGACCACGCGATTTTTTTTGGCGCGCGACTTCCGCGCGTGCTGATGGGGATCGTTGTCGGCGCCGTGCTGGCCGCGGTCGGCGCGGCGCTGCAGGGGCTGGTCAGAAACCCACTCGCGGAAGGCGGCATACTGGGCATCTCGGGCGGCGGCGCGCTCGGCGCGATTGTCGCCCTGGTCGCCCTCGCGAATTGGCCAGGCGCCGACGCGATCGTTCCGCTGGCCGCATTCGGCGCCGCGCTGCTCTCGACCATCGCGGTCTACCGCCTCGCGCTGGTCGACGGCCAGCTCGAACCGTTCACGCTGCTCCTGGTCGGGGTTATCTTCAACGCGTTCTGGGGCGCCGCGATTATGCTGGTGAACAGCGTGGTGAACTTCTATTACGCCCACAGCATCCTGTTCTGGCTGATGGGCAGTCTCGAATCTCCCACCTACGGCGAAGTCGCGATCGTCGCGGCACTGGGGCTCACCGGATTCGCGATACTGATGTTCCGCGCGCGCGACATGAACCTGCTGAGCCTCGGCGATGAGGCAGCGGCCGAGCTCGGCGTCGAAGTTGACGCGGTTCGCCGCACGATTTTTTTCGCGACTTCGATCATGATCGGCGCCGCCGTGTCGGTGAGCGGGATAATTTCATTCGTGGGGCTGATCGTGCCGCATATGCTGCGGCTCGCGTTTGGCGCGGACCATCGCCTGCTGCTGCCCGCCTCGCTGATCGGCGGCGCGGCATTCATGGTCGCGGCGGACCTGGTCGCGCGCGTCGCGATCGCGCCCGCCGAGATTCCCGTGGGTGCAATCACCGCGCTCTGCGGCGGACCCTTCTTCATCTACATGCTGCGGCGCCAGGGTACCAAGCCGCTCGCATTATGAGCGCCACGCCGGAGTCCCGTGGCCCCGCGATGCGCGTGTCGAACCTCCACGGCGGCTATCCGGGAGTACCCGTCTTGCGCGGCCTGTCGTTCGAGGTCGCGCCGGGCGAGGTGCTCGCGATCGTCGGTCCGAATGGCGCCGGCAAATCGACGCTGCTTAAGATTCTGGGCGGCTCGATGGCGCCGGCGTCGGGCAGCGTCGAGCTGATGGGCCGAGCTTTCGCGTCCTTCGAGCGGCGCGAGCTCGCGCGCATCGTCGCCTCGGTCGGCCAGGAAAACGCGGTCGCGTTTCGTTTCACGGCGCTCGAGGTGGTGCTGATGGGCCGCGCGCCGCATCTCGGCGCGTTTCGCTTCGAGAGCCGCCACGATCTCGAAATCGCAGTGGCCGCGCTCGATCGCTTTGGCCTCTTGCCGCTCGCCGGCCGCCACATCCAGGAGCTCTCTGGCGGCGAGCGCAAACGCGTCTTCCTCGCGCGTGCGCTTGCTCAGGAGCCGAAGGTTGCGCTGCTCGACGAGCCGACTGCGTTTCTCGACTTGAAGCACGTCGCTGAAATTTTCGAACGGTTCCGCGAGCTGTCCGCCGAGCGTGCGATGGCCGTGGTTGCGACCTTGCACGACCTGAACGCCGCCGCGCTCTATGCCGATCGCGTGCTGCTGCTCAAGGATGGCGCGGCGGTCGGATGCGGTCCGCCGGCCGAGGTCTTGACGGCGGATAATCTGCGCCGCGTCTACGAAACCGAAGTCTACGTCGGACGTAATCCTTCTACGGGAACGCTGATCATTCTTCCCGCCGGCGCCGGATCGACGCGCACCTGACGAACGCGCGTTGTCTGACGCGCTGCGGGCGGATAGGCTCGATAATCATGGCCCGATCGGAGGCTCCACCTCTCACTCTTGTCTTTGACGCTGACGACACCCTCTGGGATTCCAACATTCATTTTCTCGAAGCCTTCGATCAGTTCGCTGCCGCGATCACCGCTGCCGGAATCGCGATCGCGGTGACCGAAATCAAGTCGGTTGTCCATCGTACCGAGCTGGAACTTATCGGCACGCTGGGCTACGGGCGGCGTCCCTATGTGACCGCGCTGGCGCAGGCGGCACGCGAGCTCGCATCGATGGAGGAGGCCCTGCTGACGCCAATCCTCGCCGAAGTGGATCGCATCGGAACGCATCTGGTCGAGCGCACATGCGAGCTGTTGCCCGACGTCGAGGTGACGCTGCGCGAGCTCTCGACCCGTCATCGGCTGATGCTCTTCACCAAGGGCAATCGCGACGAGCAGTTGCCGAAGCTCGAGCGTTCGGGACTTGCGCCCTTGTTCGACCGCGTCGAGACGCCGCGCGAGAAGGATGTTCACGCGTACCGGCGGCTCGTTCAGGCGGCCGAGCTCGCGCCGGCGGCGACGGTCATGATCGGCAACAGCCCGCGCTCCGACATCAATCCCGCGGTGCGCGCAGGCCTTCGCGCCGTGTACATTCCGCATCCGCACACCTGGGAGCTCGAGCATGAAGAGCTCGACGATGACGAACGGATCATCGAACTTCCCGCATTTCGCAACCTGGTCGAAATATTCTAATATGGTTAGTTCAAATGCCGACTGCTGAGATAATTGACGAGTCCGCGGGGGCGCGACCGATTCGTACACCCGCGGGCCCGCGCCGTGAAAAGCCTCCGCTCGCGCTGCGGCCGCTCCATCGGATGTGGCGACGCACGATCGACGCGATCGACGTGGCAAAAATCGACCTCCCGGTTCGCGCGTTGCCGCACTCGCTCAGTGGGATCGTCGCGTGCCAGATCAGCGACTTCCACGTGGACCGCGACGAGGACCTGGAACGGCTCGCACTCGCCGTCGAGGCGATCAATCGCGAGCAGCCCGAGATCGTGTTCCTGACCGGCGACTACTTCTCCGGGCCGAACACGATGCGCCGTTACCTGGCGCCGTTTCGAGATGCGTTGAAGCGGCTCAATCCTTCGACCGGCATCTTCGCGATCCTCGGCAATCACGACCACTGGGCTTCAGCCGAGCGAATTTCCGAGGCGCTGACGACGGCCGGCGCGCTAGTGCTTCGCAACGACAGTCGGCGGCTGACGCTTCGCGGCGAAGAGCTCGTCGTGGTCGGGATCGATGACCTGTGGTCGCGACGAGCCGAGCCGGCACGCGCCTTTCGCGACGTGCGCGAAAGCGATTGCACGATCGTGCTCGCGCACAATCCCGACACCGGCCTCTACGCGCGCCATCTGAAGCCCGGCGTGATGCTCTCCGGTCACACCCATGGAGGCGTGGTGCGGATTCCGTACTACGGCTCGCCGTTCAAATCGATCCTGCGCATCGGCAAGGAATTTTACGCGGGACTGAACCGCTACGAAGATTTCTACATCTATACGAACCGGGGTCTCGGAACTTTCTGGCTGCGGATTCGGATCAATTGCCGTCCCGAGGTTTCGCGCTTCTGCCTGACGCCGCTGCTGGCAACCGCAGAGCCCGGGCATGCGCGCGGCCATGCACCCGAGTTGTCCGGCGCCGTGAAGCAGCCGCGTCAGCGCCGGCGTACGACGCGCCGCGCGGAGCGCCGCAGCAAATCGAACTAGACGGGCGCGAGCAATGCTTGACCTCGCGATCGTCGGCGCCGTTGCGGTTACGCCCTCCGGAGTCGCGCCAGCCGACGTAGGAGTGCGTGCGGGACGAATTGCCACGGTCGCCACGCCGGGCGCGCTCGAACCTGCTGTAAGGACGATCGACGCGCGCGCGATGCTCCTGCTCCCCGGCGCAATCGACGCGCATACGCATCTCGATGCCGAGATGTTCGCGTCGCACACCGCCGACGATTTCGAGTCGGGCACCGAATGTGCGGCCGCGGGCGGCGTCACCACCGTCATCGACTACGCGTTTCAGCCCGAGCGCGGCTCGCTGGCCGACGCGGTGGCGAAATGGAGCGCGAAGGCGGCGGGCCGCGCGATCGTCGACTACGGGTTTCACGCCGCGATTCTCGACCCCACGCCGGCCGCGATTGCGGAGATTCCGCGCATGGTCGAGCGCGGTGTCACCAGCTTCAAGATCTTCATGATGATGGGCTTCGAAGATCGCGTGCGCGACTTCATGCGCGCGTTCCGAGCGGCGGGTGAGTGCGGCGGCCTGCTCGCGCTTCACGCAGAGGACGAGCATCTGATCGGATTCTGCACCGAGCGCCTGCTGGCCGCCGGGAAATTCAGCGTCGCACATTTCGCCGCCAGCCGTCCGCCGCTCTCCGAGGCTGCCGCCGTGGTGCGCGCTCTCAGGATAACCGAAGCAGCGGACGCGGCCGCTTACTTCGTGCATCTCTCCAGCAAGGCCGCGATCGACGAGGTTCGACGCGCGCGCGCCGCGGGTCGAAACGTGATGGCCGAGACGCGGCCCATCTACCTGTATCTCACCGACGAGCGCTTCCTCGAGCCGCAAGGCGAGCGCTTCGTCGGCTATCCTCCGCTGCGCAGCGCCGCTGACGTCGAAGCGATCTGGGACGCACTTCAGGATGGCGCGATCGATGTCGTCGCGACCGACCATTGCAGTTGGATGCTCGAGCGCAAGCTCGAGGCAGACCGCTTCACGCGTATTCGTCCGGGCATGGCCAACCTCGAGACGCTGATGCCGATGCTTTACTCCGAGGGCGTGGTGAAGCGGCGCATCTCGCTCGCGCGCATGGTCGATCTGATCGCGACCAACCCGGCAAAGATTTTTGGGCTCTATCCGAAGAAGGGCGCGATCATCGAGGGTGCCGACGCCGACCTGGTCGTCTTCGATCCGAACCGCAAGGTTGTGATTCGCGCAGCCGAGATGCATTCGCGCGCGGACTACGACTGTTTCGAAGGCGTCGAGGTCACCGGATGGCCGCGCAACACGATCTCGCGCGGCGAGGAGATTGTGACCGACCGCACCGTGAATGCGCGCCGCGGCCGCGGTGAATTCGTGCGCCGCGCGCGCTTCTCTACTGACTGGCGCAGTGCCTGATGCGAGCGCGCCTGCGGCAATGGTTCGATCGCTCAAGGTTTCATCGTTCGATCTTTGCGCTGACTCCGAAGGAATCCTGATGGACGAAAAAACTGTCGTGCTCGCCGGTGGGTCTGGTTTCATCGGACGTGCCATCGCGCGGCGGCTCGCGGCGATGCCGGGATTCAGGGTCCGCGTGATGAGCCGCAATCCCGACGCGACCCGCGCCAGACTCGATCTGAAGAGTGTCGACTTCGTGCGCGGCGAGGTGACCGAGCCGGCGACGCTCACGGGCGCGCTCGCAGGCGCGAACGCGATCGTCGATTCGTTGCAATTCCAAGGCTACCCGGTCGAGAACCCGCGCCGTGGACTGACCTTCGAGCGCGTCGATTACGGCGGCGCAGTCGCGCTGCTCGCCGCGGCGAAAGAAGCGGGCGTTACGCAGTTCATCTACGTGAGCGGTACGGCGGCGGACGAGACCAGTTCGCATCCGGGCTTCCGCGCCAAGGGCCGCGCCGAGCGCATCATCAGAGAGTCGGGGATCGCGTACACGATCTTTCGACCGTCACTCATCTACGGGCCGGAAGACAAGGTGGTGAACAATTTCGCGAAGCTAATGCGCTTCGCGCCGGTATTCGCGGTGCCCGGTACTGGACGGCAAAAAGTTCAGCCGGTGCTGGTCGACGATCTCGCGGCGTGCGTGGCGCTCGCGCTCGCGGGGCGCGGGCGCAACGGAACCTTCGACGTCGGCGGACCGGATCTGATGACGTTTGACGAACTGATGCGGCTCGTCATGGACGTAACGGGGCATCACCGCCCTTTGATTCATATCCCGGAGGGCGCGATGCGCGCGGTGGGCGCCGCTTTGGAGATGCTGCCGCGGCCGCTTCTCTCGCGCGACGCGGTGACCTTCGTCACCGCTGACAACGCGTGCGACGTCAAACCGCTGATCGACGAATTCGGAATTCAGCTCACGCCCGCGCGCGTCGGGATGGCGTATCTCGCAAAGAAAAGGTAGCGGCGCTAATCAAACCCGGCGCCAGCCGACGCCCTCGTGACCGAAATGGAAAAGTTCCGGATGCGTTATCTCGGCCAGGATTTCCAACGACTCCACGATCCTCGGCCCGGGGCGATTGAAGTACTGATTGCCGTCGGCCAAGTAGACGCGGCCGCCGCGCACCGCCTTGAGCGCGCGCCAGCGGGGGTCGCCGGTGAGTGCGGGCAAATCCTCCGCGGCGCGCGTCATGTTGAAGCCGCACGGCGAGACGAGCATCAGGTCGGGATCGGCCGCGGCCAGTTCATCGAACTTGAGCCACGGCGAATGATCGCCGGCGGTGCCGAAAAGATTGGTGCCGCCGGCCATCTCGACCAGTTCCGGCATCCAGTTTCCCGCCGCCATCAGCGGATCGATCCACTCGATACATGCAACGCCGGGACGCGTAGCCGCCTGCTTCGACTTGCCGGCGATCGCGCCGAGGCGCCGCTTGAGTCCCGCTACGAGTTCGGTGCCGCGGCGTTCGGCGCCTAGCGCCGCGGCGACGCGCGCCATGTCGGTGAACACGTCGGAGAGCGCGAACGGCGCGAGCGAAACGATCGTTGGGCGCGTGCCGAGCCAATCGGAAACGGCATCCTCGACGTCGGCCATGTTCACCGCGCACACTTCGCATTGCGATTGCGTCACGATCACGTCAGGGCGCAGCTCGCGAAGTTTTGCGGCGTCGACGCGGTAGACCGACAGCGCCTCGCGCACGATTTGCTTCACGCGCTGGTCTATCTCCGCGCTGGTGCCTTCGACCTTGAACTTGGGCTCGGTGAGCGCAGGCAGTTTCGCGACCGCCGGCGGGTAGTCGCATTCGTGCGACCGTCCTACGAGCTGGTCTTCGAAGCCTAGCGCGCAGACGATCTCGGTCGCACTTGGGAGCAGGGTTACGATTCTTGGCATCGGCGTCGTGATGAGCCTACCGCACGCGGCGCATGCCGCGAAGACGGAATCGCGCGGAGGACCGCGTCATCGCTGATGAGTCTATGGATTGGTAGCCACATCCTTGACGCACTCCGCGACCTCGGGCTTCGCGGCCGACGCACTGAGCAGCGTGAACTGTGTGCTTCCACCAGAGCTGACTTCCTCCTTGATGAAATACTGATCGTCGGGCTGTGCGTCGAACTTGAGCTCTGCCGCCGTCCCGGCCGGCCCGTTGCACGCTACGGGGCCACTGTCCTGGACGAAGACGTGGTACTTGCCGGGTTCCAGCTCGACGCTCTCTTGCCCGCAAGTAACCAACGGTGAACTCGAAGAACCGGCGACATGAAACGGGCGGTAGATGTAGATGACCGATTTTTGAGCGGGAGTCGGCACCGGCTGAAAGGTCTCGCCGAACACCCCGCATCCGCCCAACGCGACTCCGAGTGCGGTACAAAGAACCCACTTCAACTTCGCTGGTCGCGTCATCTCATCAGCTCGGCCGCGCGCGTCCATGACTCACCGCCTGCGAGTGTCTCACGACGCGGACTCGCGATGAAGATCCGATCACGCGGTGCTGACATGTACGCAGGCAGAAAAAATACGGGCGGGCATCCGCGCCAAAGGCGGATCGAACGAACCAGGATGACATCCAAAGGGCTTGGCGAAGTTATACGAAAGCAACAACGTTGACAAGCGAAATCCGCACCGCAATCGTGACGGGATGGGCGCAGCGATTTTATGAACGGCAAGAACGGCAAGATCAGAGCGGTCGGCCTCGATTTCGGCACCACCAACAGCGCAATCGCGATTGCCGGCGACGGCGGCGAGGTGAGTCTCGCGCGGTTCACGGCCGCCGAGAATTCAAACGCGGTGGAAACTTTCCGCTCGATTCTGTTCTTCGAGCAGACGGCGGAAACCGGTTCGACCGAGTCCGTGCTCGCGGTTGGCAACGACGCGATTCGCCGTTACCTGGCGGCGAGCGGCAATGGGCGGTTGATCCAATCGCTGAAATCGTTCCTGGCGGACCGGACCTTCGACAAAACCGAGATTATGGAGGTGACCTACTCGCTCGGCGATTTGATCGCGCCGATTTTGATCGCGCTGTGCACCGCCGCCGAGGAGCAATTCGGCGACTTGCCATCGCGAATCGCGGTGGGACGGCCGGTGCACTTCTCCGGTGCCTCCGGGGTCGGCGACGACGCCGCGGCGCGCGCGCGGCTCGACCTTGCGGTGCGGCGCGCCGGTTGGGACGACATCGTCTTCGAGTTCGAGCCGGTCGCGGCCGCCTACGACTACGCGAGCCGGATCGCGCACGACGAGACGGTGCTGATCGCCGACTTCGGCGGCGGCACCAGCGACTTCTCGGTCTTGCAATTGCATCCGCGCCAGTCCGCCGCCGCGCCGTCACGAGGCTACGAAATTCTCGGCAACGACGGGGTGGCGCTGGCGGGCGACGCATTCGACGGCCGCATCATGCATCACCTGGTCGCGCCCGCGCTCGGCCGCGGCTCCCGCTATCGCTCGCCTTACGGGATGATCCTGCCGGCGCCGACCTGGCCCTACACCAAGCTCGAGCGATGGCATCATCTGTCATTCCTCCGCGCGCGTCCCACGATGCTGCGCTTCGAGGAGTTGCGCCACGAGTCATTGGAGCCGGACAAAATCGCGGCGCTGATCCATATCGTCGACAACGACCTCGGCTACTACCTGTTTCGCTCGGTCGAAGAGCTCAAGCTCGCGCTTTCCGATCTTGAATCGGCGAACTTCCGCTTCACCGATCCGCCGGTGGCGATCGACAAGGCGGTTGCACGCATCGAGTTCGAGGGATGGATCGCGCGCCAGCTCGGCGCGATCGAAGGATGCGTCGATCGGCTGATGGCGCAAGTGGGCATCAAGGCAGAAAAAATCGACAGCGTGTTTCTCACCGGCGGCTCGTCGTTCGTGCCCGCAGTCAGGCGGATCTTCATTGAACGCTTTGGCGCCGATCGAATTCGGATGGGCAACGAGTTCACGTCGGTCGCGCGCGGGCTCGCGCTTCGGGCTCTGGAAGCCGACGGCTGAACTCGTCTGAACTTTTCTGTAGTTGCCGTCAAACGTGATTGCGGTCGACGAAGCGGCCCAGCACATCGACCAGGAATTTGTTGCGTCTGCTCAAGCTCAGTAATGCGGGAAATGCGTAGCTCCTCGCGCAGGCGGCTGTTCCACGCAAAATCAGGCCAGCGCGTGCGGATAGGCAGTCGTGAGCCGCGGCATTTCGAGCCCGACCTGCTCGAGGCGCCGCTCCAGCATCGTCAGGTATAGCTCCGCGAGCTCGTCGTTGTCCTGCGCCTTGAGCCCATAGCGGAGACAATCGTAGGTGAAGCCGCTGCCCGGGGGGCCGAAAAAATTGACCGCGCGCGGGAGCCATTTGCGGAGCGCGCTCGTGACCTTCTTTTTTCCGAAGCGCCCAACCGCCTGCCCGAGCTGCTCGGATGCGAACATCTCGTGGTCCGCCTCTTCCTCGAGAATCATCTCGGCGGCGCGGCTGTGCGGCGCATAACTCGAGTCTCTGTAGTTGACGCCGATCATGATGAGACCGGTCGAGTCGAGGCTGAGGCTCGCCATCAGCAGATCGAGCTCGCCCTTTGCGTGCTCGGCGAAATAGCGTGGCGCTTCGAACGAGGGCGCTTTGACGATCGCGGTCAGTGAGCGGTCGGCCGCCTTCTCGCCGATTCCAATTTCGTCGAGCACGCGGTAGACCAGACGCGCGTGTTTTCGCTCCTCGGCCAGGTTTTTCTCGATGGTCGGCCGGAGAGCGGGATTGTCGACGCTGCTCAGCGCGCGCTCATAGCCGAACGCGGTCAGCTTCTCCGCCATCGCATGCGCGGCGAGCAACCGCACCAGCACTTTTCCGTAGTGCGGATCGACGCGGCCCGACGCGAGGTCTTCCGCGCCGACCGAACGCGGCTCGAACGCGCGCCGTACCGCCATATGCTCTAGCGCGCGCCGCGCGAGGGCAGCATCACTGTCGAGGTACCGGGCGTGGTCTTCTCGCCTTTTTCGTTCTCGAGCCAGATCTCGCAATCGACCAGATGGTCGGCGCCGTCGACGTACTTCTTCGTCACCTTGCCCTTGCAGATGACCTTGGTCCCCGGCTGATCCATCCCGCGGTATTGCACGCCGAGCTTGCGGACCCATCCGTGCTCGCCGGCGAAATCCGTCATCAGCTGGCCGAGGAATGCGTTCTTCAGCGCTCCGTGCAGGATCACGCCCGGCAGCTTGTTCGCGAGCGCGAAATCCTTGTCGTAGTGAATCTGGTAGAAGTCGCCCGACGCGCCCGCGTACTTGACGAGCTGCTGGGTGGTCGGATTTTTCTCGAGCGGGCCGACCGCGGAGCCGGCTTCAACGTCTTCAAAATAAATCTGCTTCGCCATTGTGGTTCTCCTCGGCCTAGTAGCGGATCGCCGTCGAGCGTTGCGTCGCGCATAGCTCGCCGAACTGATTGGTGTAGGAAGTCTCGATCACGATGAAGACCATTGGACCGAGCCTGCCTTCCGACTCGCGAAGATCGACCAGCTTCGATTGTACCGTGATACGGTCGCCGGGCCGAACCGGATGGAGGTATTCCCAATCCGAGCCGCCGTCGAGGCCGCGAAACGCCGCGCCCATTCCGGGCAATTGGACCTGCGGAATTGGCGAGCCCATCGAGCGGTAGAACGTCGGCGGTGCGATCATGCCGCCGAGCCTCGACTTGCGCGCCTTCGACTCGTCATTGAAGAGCGGGTTGGGGTCGCCAATCGCCTCGGCGAAGCGGCGGATCGCGCCGCGTTCGACCTCGTAAGTGCGCGGCTCGCCGGTCTTGCCGATCTGCTGCTTTCTGACCTCGTCGGTCACAACTTTGTTGGCCATCGCTTGCTCCGTCGCTTTTCCGAAAATCGTGTCTATGACGATCTAATACCACACGATGCGCGATGCCGCATAAGGGCGCGCGCATCCGGCTTTTGGCGCGACGCGGGAGCTCGATTAAAGTAGACTGTATCTGGATCGCGCGGCGTATTTTTCTGTCGTCACGCTACGCAACGGAGGAACCAGAGATGGCGAAACTCAATCCCGGCGATATCACCACCAAACTCAAGGGACTCGAGGGCTGGCAGCAAAAGGACAATGCCATCGTCAAGCGCTACCAGTTCAAGGAGTTACTCGATGGGATCAAGTTCGTGAACCGGGTCGCCAAGATCGCCGAAGCCGCCGATCATCATCCGGACATCCTTATCAACTACACGCGCGTGACTTTCACCTGCTCGACCCATAGCGAGGGCGGCATCACGGACAAGGACTTCAAGCTCGCTTCGGATATCGAGGCCGCATACAAGTCCGCGCAGAAAAGTTAAGTTTCAGCAAGCGAGCTGAATCGAGGCAACTCCCGTCTCAGTCGGTCCGGACCGGACCGCTGCGAATGGTTTCTCTGACCTGATCGAGTCCGCCGATGACCCATTCCTGCCACCAAGTTGCCCCGGCTCGCTCGCACTCGGTTCGAAGTTCGCGCTCGTGTTGCGGATCGGCGCCTCGGGGCCATCCTCCGACTACAATATCGAAGGACGCGTTCCGTCCTTCCTTAGCAGCGGCGGCTCGAATCTGGCGAACATCGTCGGCACTCAACGGGCCGTGATCGTCGTTGCCCGGTATTCCGCGAAATCCCGCAAACCCCTCGAATGCGAAGGCGCGCCGGTACGACCGCTTCCCGCGCCGCGGCCAAGTGCCACCGACCCAAATCGGAATTCCAGGTTGCTGCACGGGAGGAGGAAGAAACGTCTTCGACATGGTAGTGCTTGCCGCTGTAGCTGAAAGGGTTTGCAGTCCAAAGACCGGTAATGATTTCCAGCGCCTCGTCTGCCATCTCCGCTCGGGTCATTAGATCGATGGGCTCGCCAAACCTGGTGAAGCTCCGATCGGTCTTCGCATCGCCGAATCCGACGCCCAGAATTGCGCGACCGCCTGAGAGATGGTCGAGAGTGAGAACCTCGCGCGCGAGCTTCCAGGGTCGGCGCCGAGGTAGAGCAGTTACCAGGGTCCAAGGCGAAGTCGCCTCGTTCGAGTTGCCATCGCTGCCAGTGCAACCCACGGATCGTACGTAGGCAGTTGTCCATCCGCCAGGTTGTAAACGATGTAGTCCTCGAGAAGTATCGCGTCCCAGCCGGCCTTCTCCGCGAGTTCGGCCAGGTCCGCCAACGTTCTCGGATCGCCTGAGGCGCCGGCGTTTGGGAGGCTTGCGGCGTAGAGCATCGTGCCTACATTCGCGGAGTGAGCGCCGCTTTTCTAAACGGGATGCAAGCGGCAGAAAGTCGGCCAACCGCCTATGGTAAGATGGTGAGGAGCGCTCGGGCCCGGTCAGCGCTCTTTCCAGACCGAGTACTTCGGCGGCCAGGTGCCATGGCCGCCCGGATACAACGCCAGCATCACGCGCTCGATCTGGAACTCAAACAGAACTTCATCCTCGGTTGAAGTCATACCACGCGCCTTACAGTCGGCGCGCACTAATTCAAGCTGATTCGCGTCCTCGACCAGTTGCGCACGGCCCATCACGAGGAACTCGTCGTCGACGTCAACGCATGGAAAGGTGTGAAGAGCATAGCGCCCGTCGCGTTTTAGGTCGGCGCGCTTGGGCGTCGGTCCGATCAGGGCGTAGAGCGCCTCGTTGACGACGGTTGGACAGATCGGATGGAGCCGCGGAGCGCCGTCCTTTCGAATCGTGGCCAGGAACGCGAGTCCCACCCCGAACTGGTAGAGCATTTTTTTTCCCGCCGCAGCTATTTCCGGTGCGCCACGCTCGAATTCCTTCCAGCCTGCCATCGATCACTCTCCCTGCGACGAATTGGTCGCGTCGCGGACAGTTCCCTGAAGCCGTTTGAGGCGCACCGCGGCGAACTTCTCGCTCACCTGGTAGGCAGCGCCGACGGCGGCCGACGATCGATCATCGAGCATCGCCAAGGTCAGCCGCGGCATCATGATCGCGCCTGCCAGCGTCCACGCCTGCCACTCCGGATCGGCGTACGCGGGAATCGCCGCTCTGTGCACGGGCGCGAGCGCGAACTCGCTTTCCGGTGCGCGCGACATCTGCCGCAGCACCGGGACGTGGAGAATCGCGTGCGCGATCTCGTGCATCACGGTCGCCTTCGAGAAGTACGCTCGCGGGTCATTGGCGATCTCATGCCAGATGTACTCGAGGACCAGGATCTCGCTTTCCGCGTCACCGGACGGATAGGTCGCAGCCACGCGACCGTCGAGCTCCTCGGAATGGGCGGGGCTGACATGCACTCCGAACGGCGGCAGCAGCCGATCTACCCAATCGGCGAGAGCTATCGGCTCGGGTGTCAGCAATGCGCTTGGCTGAAACTGGCGGACCACGGCCTCGGCCAGCGTCTCGAGGCATCGCATCGACATCGGCGGCATCGCCACCACCATTTCGCCCAGCAGGTTGCTCACGTTCAGTCTTCGCCGGCCTTCAATACTTTCAGCAGCTTGGCGATCTCAACCCTGGAAAGGTCGCGCCGCTCGAAGCGCCGCGCCAGCGCGAGCGCCAGATTCTGATAGCGCGCGGGCGCATCGGCGACGTCGAGCTGCAACGGGCGGCTCGCATCGGCATGGCTCTGCAACTCCTCGATAGTCAGTCCCGGAATTGCGCGAACCAGAGCGCTCCAGTGCTCCGGCTTGAGGGGGCCGCGAACGCCGCGTTCCACCTCGCCGAGATACACGTGCGAGATCCCGACCGTCTCGGCAACTTCGCGCAGACTGCGGCCGCTCTCGATCCGCTGACGGCGGAGGTAGGCGCCGAAACGGTTGGGCCTGGTTTTCTCCGGGGTCATCTCGTAATCCGTTTATCTTGTAAGGCAGACTGCCTTACAGTACGCAGCTCTGCCTTCCAAGTCAAGCGGTGCGGCCGGCGTCGCGTGGCCGCAAGGCCGGGTCAGCTTTTCCGCGGGACGAAGTACTGCGTGCCGGCGCCCGCGCCGTCGATCTCGCGGATTAAATCGGCGAGATCCTCGGGATTGGCGACGAAGTCGATATCCGACGTGTCGACGATCAGCAGCGGCGCCTCATCGTAGTAAAAGAAAAAATCGCGAAACGCCGCCGATACCCGATCGAGGTATTCGTAGCTGACGTACCGCTCGAAGTCGCGATTGCGCTTGCGCAACCGCTCCGCGAGCACCTCGATGCGGGCGCGCACGTAGACCACCAGGTCGGGCTTGGCCATCTGCGCGTCGAGCAGCCGGTAGACTGACTCGTAGAGTTTGAACTCGTCCTCCGAAAGCGTCAGCGACGCGAAGATACGGTCCTTGGCGAAGAGATAGTCGGAGACCGTGGCTTCGGTGAACAGATCGCGCTGTGCCAGCTCGCGCTGCTGGTTGTAGCGCGTCAGCAGAAAATAGAGCTGCGCGGGAAACGCGTACTTGTCGGGATCCTGGTAGAAGCGCGGCAGGAAGGGATTGTTGTCGGCGTCCTCGAACATCACGCGCGCGTTGAGCTCGCGCCCGAGGAGCTGCGCCAGCGTGGTCTTGCCGACGCCGATCGGACCCTCAACCGCTATATAGCCGCGCCGCCGCATCGCGCCTCGACGTTATGCGCTCCCCGCCACGGCTGCGGCACCGTCACCCGCGCCCGCTAGCCGTGTTTGTGCCGTTTCGCTTGGTCGCGGAGCTTCTTGACGTCGGCATCGGGAGCGCCCCCACGCTCCTCCAGGTCGGCCGCGGTGTCGTAGTCGGGAGGAGTGCGCCGCAAATAGACCTGCGCGAGCTCGAGGTTGGCCGTCTTGTTCTCGGGATCGACGGTCAGCACGTCATTGAGCACGCGAAAGGTGGCATCGGGAGTATTGCCGGCCTTGGCCGTGTCATTGATCTTGTGCAGCACCGAGTCGGCCGCAGGATCGAGCGTCTCCTTGCCCTGCGCCTGCGCGAGCAGCATATAAGCGCGGACTTCCTGCTCATACGTGGCGATCGCTTCCGCGTATTTCTTGTCCGCGACTTGCTGGTCGCCCTGCTTTTCGATCTCGGGCGCCGCCGCTGTGAGCGCGGCTACCGCCTTCATCCGCGTCGACTTGGTCTTGGTCTGAACGAGAATGTCTTTGAGTTGGCGAAGCCCGTCTTCGACTTTGCCGGCCTTCACATCGGCGAGCGCTTTGTCTGAGGAGTTCGCAAGATCCTGCAGCGCCTTGTAGTAGCGCGCCTTGGCGAGAAGCTTTTGGTCGGTAGGATCGAGTGTTGAGGCGGCATCGTAGTCTTTAGCTGAATCTTCTTCGTGACCCAGCACGTCATCTATCTGCGCGAGCAGTTTCCATCCGTTGAGGTTCTTGGGGTCGAGCTTGACGGCCTCTTGAAGATCCTGACGCGCCTGCTCCAGGAGCTTCTCGCGCGTTTCAGGATCGGACTGGAGCGCCTTCTTCGCGGTCTCGTTAGCTTGGAACACCAGCTTGTCGGATGGTGTCTGGCAGGCGCTGAGTAGCGCGGTCATCAACAACACCGCGATCATCAACGGCGCACGCGCTATCGCTCTTCGCATCGGATTGTTCCTTCTCGGAAGCCGCCTATGTCGGGAAATCCGCGATGAGTTTTTGTGCAATATCGCGAGATTGTCAAGGCGAGGCGTTTCCGCAGGGCCACCGCGCGACGAAAAAGCGCGACCGATGAAAGAACCAGGATGGAGGCCGACGCGTCAATCGCCGGCGAGTGGAAGCGGGAAATGCACCCGTTCCTTCGCAACGCTCAGGAGTTCGACTTGCGCTCCCGTGCGCGCGAACGCGCCGATTATCTCCTCGACCAGCCACTCGGGCGACGACGCACTCGCGGTGAGTCCCAGCGCGCGCACCCCGTCGAGCATCGCAGGCTCGACGTCGGCGAACGAATCGACCAGGAACGCGCGCGCACCACGCTGTCGCGCGACTTCGACCAGACGGTTGGCATTCGAGCTCTGCTTCGAGCCGACCACCAGCACCGCGTCGCTTACCTGGACCAGTTCTTTGACCGCGTTCTGGCGGTTCTGCGTCGCGTAGCAGATGTCGTCGGTCTTGGGCGTGAGGAGCGCCGGGAAACGCTCTTTCAGCGTCGCCATGATCTCGGTCGTGTCGTCGACGCTGAGCGTGGTCTGCGTCACCGCCGCGACTCGCGACGGCTCCGGAATCTGGACCGTGCGCGCTTCTTCGACGCTGCCGACCAGGATGACCTTGCCTGGCGCGACGCCAACGGTGCCTTTCACTTCCTCGTGACCCGCGTGGCCGATGAGGATGATGGTGCGGCCCTCATTGGCGTAGCGCTCTACTTCCAGATGCACCTTCGTGACCAGCGGGCAGGTCGCATCGATCACGCGCAGCGTCCGATTCTTCGCGCGCTCCCATTCGCTGGGCGCCACGCCATGCGCGCTGAAAATCACGCGCTGGCCGGTGGGAACCTCGTCGAGGCTTTCGACGAAAATCGCGCCCTCTTTTTCGAGTGCTTCAAGCACGAAGCGGTTGTGCACGATTTGATGACGCACATAAAGGGGCCGTCCGTAGGCCCTGAGCGCGCTACGAACCGCCTCGACCGCGCGATCGACGCCGGCGCAGAAGCCGCGCGGCTCCGCCAGGATAATTTTTTCAACCGTGGTTTCGGAAAGTGCCATCGTTTGCCTGACTATAGAATACTGTCCGTGCGGTCAATAACAAAGCCCGCGGCGCATCTCGACCTTAGTGCGGTAATTCCGGCGGATGCGAGGTTTGACAGCCGATCCACACCGCGCCGCCTTCGAAATGCTCCTTCTTCCAGATCGGCACGATTTCCTTGAGCCGATCGATCGCGAATCGGCACGCGTCGAAGGCCTCCCCGCGATGCGCCGCTGACACCGCGATCGCGACCGAGGTCTCACCGATCTCGACGAGCCCGACGCGATGGCGAATCGCGATCCGCACGATCTTCCACTTTTCGCCCGCCTCGAGCGCGAGCTTGCGCATCTCGGCGAGCGCCATCGCTTCGTAGGCCTCGTACTCGAGCCGGATAACGGCGCGGCCGGCATTCTCGCGCCGCGTGGTGCCAGCAAACGTCACGATCGCGCCCGCGCCCGGATGAGTCACCTCGCGCTCCAGCGCGGCCACATCAATCGGTTCGCGCGAGATCGTCATCGAGCCGAGCCATGGCGCTTCCACACCGCCGCTCACCGGAGGAATGAACGCAATCTCGTCGCCCGCGCGCGGACAGTATTCGCCTTCGACGTATTCCTGGTTCACCGCGAAGCCGACGGAATCGCGATGCCCTCCGAGCGCGGGAAACTCGCGAACCAGCTCACGCCAGACCTCGGCGACCGTCGCAGCTTCGGGGAACTCGCGATCCATCTCCGAGGCGCGCGCACGCTCGCGAAGCGTCGCGAATAGTTTGAGCGTCAGCCGCTTGGTTTTCATGATTGTCCCAGCAGCCAGGCTAAGTGCCCGATCTCGGGAATGATGAGTTTCTCCATCGCCAGCCGGCAGGCCGCCGTCGAGCCCGGGATCGCCGCGACGAACTTGCCTTGCCGCACTCCGGCGAGCGCCCGCGACATCATCGCCGCCGAACCGATCTCCTGGTAGGAGAGCATCCGGAACAGTTCGCCGAAACCTTCGAGCTCTTTGTCGAGCAACGGACGAATCGCCTCGATAGTAACGTCGCGCGCCGCGATTCCGGTGCCCCCGTTGACGACGATCGCATCGAGGCTCGCGAGGTGCGCGACCACCGCCGCTGCAATCGTAGTGGATGCGTCCGGAAGAATTTCGTAGTAGACCACCTGATGGCCCGCGCGCTCGAGCAACTCGCGAATCGCAGCGCCGCTCGTGTCGGTTTCGGGCGTGCGGGTGTCGCTGGCGGTGATGATGCCGACCTTGAGATGCTCGCGCGCATGCCGCTTATGTTCGTGAACGGACACCAGTTAAAGAATTACCTCATCCGCGCCGCCAAGATAAGCACTGGCATCTTTGCTGGCGCCGGCGTGATCCGTAACGAATTCGCCACTTCATCGTCTTTGTTGCGAAAGCTATGACCGCGCGTTCATCCGCCGCCCCCAGGCTCCTCAACCCCAGGGTCATTGCCGCGATCGCCGCGGCGATCGTTGTTCTCTACGTGGCACATCGCGTCGGCGCAGGCCCGCTGCTCCGCGACACTCTCGACCGCATCTCGTCGCTGGGCGCGCTCGCGCCGCTTGCCTTCGTCGCGATCTACGTCATCGCCTGCGTGCTGTTCATTCCGGGATCGATCCTCACGATCGGCGCAGGCGTAATTTTCGGCGTGGTGAAAGGCTCGATCTACGTCTCCATCGCCGCGACGCTCGGCGCTACCGCCGCATTTGTCGTGGGCCGCTACTTCGCGCGCGACTGGATTGCACGCAAGCTCGAAGGGAACTCGCGCTTCAACGCGATCGACGAGGCAGTCGGCCGCGAGGGTTGGAAAATCGTCGCGCTCACGCGGCTCTCGCCAGTCTTCCCGTTCAACCTCCTCAACTACGCGTTCGGGCTCACCAAGGTCCGGCTGCGCGACTACGTGATCGCGTCGTGGGCCGGGATGATTCCGGGGACAGTGCTTTACGTTTATATCGGCGCGATCAGCGGCGACCTGGCTCGCGCCGCCGGCAGTGGCGCGGCGCGCACGCCCGCCGGATGGGCGTTCAATGTGCTTGGGTTGCTCGCGACGATCGCGGTGGCCGCGTACGCGACGCGAATCGGCGCGCGCGCGCTCAGGGAAAGCGCGCCTTGATACTGGCACGGTGACGGGGGGAACCATCGATGGCATCGGCGCTGGGCGACACCTCAATCGACGAGCACAATCGCGCGCTGCTCGCCAACGTTCATCCCCCGGATTGGGTCAACCCTGAACCGGCGCCGCGTTACAACCTGGTCGTGATCGGCGCCGGCACGGCGGGGCTCGTGACCGCGGCGGGCGCCGCGATTTTGGGCGCGAAGGTCGCGATCGTCGAGCGCGATCTGATGGGCGGCGATTGCCTGAATTTTGGATGCGTTCCCTCCAAGGCGTTGATCCGATCGGCTCGCGTGGCCGCCGAGGTCCGCGACGCCGCGCGCTTCGGCGTCGAAGTGCCCGCCGGCACGCGAGTTGATTTCGCGGCGGTGATGGAGCGGATGCGCCGGCTGCGCGCCGGTCTCAGCGCCAACGATTCGGCCGAGCGCTTTCGCGGCCTCGGCGCCGACGTGTTTATCGGCGGTGCGCGCTTCGTCGCTCACGATACCGTGGAAGTCGAGGGCAAGCGGCTGCGCTTCCGCAAGGCCGCGATCGCGACCGGCGCACGCGCCGGCACGCTGCCGATTCCCGGCCTCGCCGACGCCGGTTTTCTCACCAACGAGTCAGTTTTCTCGCTGGTCGAACTGCCGCGGAGGATCGCGGTCATCGGGGCGGGTCCGATCGGATGCGAGCTGGCGCAGACCTTCCGGCGCTTTGGCGCCGAGGTGGCGCTGCTCGAAGTAATGCCGCAAATCCTGATTCGGGAGGATCACGACGCCGCGCAACGAATCGAGCGTGCGCTGGTCCGCGACGGCGTCGACATCGTCACCGATTGCCAAATCCGCAGTGTCGCCCTGCGCGGCGCCGAGAAGACGCTTGCCGTCGAACGGGGCGGGCAGCATCGCGCGATCAACGTCGACGAGATCCTGATTGGCGTCGGGCGGGTGCCTGCCGTCGAGGGCCTGGGACTCGAAGCCGCGGGCGTCGAGTACGACCCGCAGCGCGGCATCAAGGTCGACGACTTTCTGCGCACCACCAACCGGCGCATCTACGCCGCCGGCGACGTCGCCTCGACGCTCAAGTTCACCCATCTCTCCGACGCGCACGCGCGCATCCTGCTCCGCAACGCGCTGTTCTTCGGCCGCCAGCGGACCAGCGCACTCACCATCCCGTGGTGCACCTACACCGACCCGGAAATCGCGCACGTCGGACTCTATGAGGCCGAGGCGCGCGAGCGCGGCATCAAGGTCACCACCTATCTGCAGGAACTCGCAGAGGTCGATCGCGCCGTCATCGACGGCGAGACTGACGGCTTCGTCAAGGTGCACGTTCGCGAGGGAACCGATCAAATCGTCGGCGCTACGATTGTCGCGAGCCATGCGGGCGAGATGATCTCGGAGATGACGACCGCAATCGCGGCGGGAATGGGGCTCGGAAAAATCGCCAACGTGATTCATCCGTATCCGACCCAGGCCGAGGCGATCAGGCGCACCGGGTATGCGTACACGCGCACGCGCCTCACGCCTTTCGCGGCGCGGATGTTCAAGCGCTTATTCGCGCTGACGCGATAGCAGAAAATCGCTGGCGCCGACGGGTCTGCCCGCGCGACGTAAACGCGCGTCGTAGTCGACGCGCATCGAATCGACCTGCGAGCGGCCTAGCGCAGGCGCAGGTTGAATGCCTGCCTGCCCTTCTCGCCTGGCCTCACTTCGAACTGAACGTCGGCGCCCTCGCGCAGATCTTCGAAGTAGACCTTGGGCGAGAGTCGCGAGCGATGAAAAAACACCTCGTCGCCGCCGTCATCCGGAGTGATAAAACCAAAGCCCTTGTCCTTGATTACCTTCTTGATCGTTCCGAACACGCGATGAATCCTCCGCGGGCCGCGATGGCCCCGACCGTTGAGCTTATGCGACGCTCGCCATATGTAAAGAGCGGCAGGTGAAACTTGCTCAAATCGATCACCCTCAAGGAAATCGAACTCATTTTCGCGGTCACCGACCCGATGGGAATCTCGCGCGAAGCAATCGTCATCCCGCTCCGCACCGAGCATCCCGGCCGCATGTCGATCCAGAAGGACGGCAAGCTTGAAATAGTGGTCGAGCGCGAGAGCGAGTTCGGCGAATGGCTCACTGGTCTCGGGACGCGGATTCGGGAGCTGATGGACCGGCCGGAGGACTGAGCTCGATCAGCACCGCGCCGTGGTCGACCATCTGGCCGGAGGCGACGCACACGCGGCGAACCACCGCGGGACTCTCCGCCGCAAGCGTGGTCTCCATCTTCATCGCTTCTAGGACCACCAGCGGCTGCCCCGCCTCGACCGCGTCGCCCTCGCTGACGAGAACTTTGAGCACCTTTCCTGGCATCGGCGCCGTGACCTCAGGGGTGGCAAGTCCGCGCCGATGGCGGCGCGGCGATTCGTCGGCGGGAATGAATTCGAAAGTGCGCGGCCCGAGCGTCACCAGGAGAGCCGTTTTGCGGCGCGCGCCAAACGCGCGATAGCGCCGGCCGCCGACGGTCAGAAGCGCGCCGCCGTCCGCAAGCGGGTCGAGTTGTGCGACCATTTGCTTGCCGCCGACGATCGCGCGAACTTCGCGGCCGTCGCGCGACACTATCCCGACTTCGAACTCGCGGGCGTCGCCCGCGATGGTGAGTTTCATCGCGCCCGGCTCCAGAGCTCGAAGCCTTTGAGCTCGTCCCACGGCGATCGCGCCGAGGCATTTCCCGATGCGCCGATCGGACGCGCCGCGTCAATTGACCCCGTGCCCAGCGAGCCGTCGGCGACCAATGCGGCGGCGATCAGCGCGGCGGCCGCCTCGGTAGCGTCGTCGCTCGCGTGCCATGCGGAGAAGAACTCGTCGAGGAAACGGGTCGAAAGCTCGGCGCGTTGGAACGGCTCGCTCGCCACGACCTCGCGCAGGAACGCCGCCGTGTTGGTCACGCCCAGGATTGCGAATTCGCCCAGCGCTTCCACCATGCGGAGGCGCGCTTGCTCGCGATCGGTGCCGTAGCAGATGAGCTTGCCGAGCATGCCGTCGTAAAATGTGCCGACCTCCAGACCCTCGCTTAGATGCGAGTCGAAACGAACCCCCGGTCCGCCGGGAATGCTCAGGTGGAGCACGCGGCCGGTCGCGGGGCGGAAGCCATGTTCGGCGTCTTCGGCGTAGATGCGGCACTCGATCGCCGAACCGCGCGGCACCGGCGGCGCGCTCACTTTGCCGCCCGACGCTATCCGGAGTTGCTCGAACACCAGGTCGCATCCGAAGCGCAGCTCAGTCACCGGATGCTCGACCTGGAGCCGCGCGTTGACCTCGAGAAAATAAAATTGGTCGCCGTCGAGCAGGAACTCGACCGTGCCGGCATTGGTGTAATGCGCCGCGCGGGCGAGGCGAACCGCGGCATCGACCATCTTTGTGCGGGTCGCATCGCCGAGCCCGGGCGCGGGGGCTTCCTCGATGATTTTCTGATGGCGCCGCTGAATCGAGCATTCGCGTTCGCCGAGCGCCACCACGCCGCCGTGCTCATCGCCGAGGATCTGGATTTCGACATGGCGCGGGCGCGCCAGGTACTTCTCGATAAACACGCGGCCGTCGCCGAACGCGGATTTCGCTTCGCGCGCAGCCGCCTCCAGCGCGGCCTCGAGATGCGCTTCGGAATCGACCACCCGCATTCCGCGTCCGCCGCCGCCGGCCGCCGCTTTCACCAAAATGGGGTAGCCATGTTGCACCGCGAACCCACGCGCCGCCGCCAGCTCGCCGCTCTCGACTCCAGGCACCACCGCGACGCCCGCCGCAGCCGCGATTCGCCGCGCCGCGACCTTGTCTCCAAGCGCGGCCAACACTTCCGGCGTGGGGCCGACGAAGACCATCCCTGCCTCGCGCACCGCGCGCGCGAACTCCGGCCGCTCGGAGAGAAAACCATAGCCGGGATGGATCGCGTCAGCGCCCGAGGCTTTTGCCGCCGCAATGATCGATTCGATATTGAGATAGCTCTGGCTCGCCTCTGCAGGTCCGATCAGCCGCGCCTCGTCAGCCGCCGCCAGGTGGGCACCAGAGGCGTCGGCTTCCGAGTACACCGCGACGGTTTTGAGCCCGAACAGGCGTGCGCCGCGGACAATCCTGAGCGCGATCTCGCCGCGATTCGCAACCAGCAGCTTGGTAAGTCGCCGAGTCATCGAAGTGCCGAGCCTACCATACGCGAATCCGCCCTCAAGGCGCGGGGCGCAATTGCAACTTGGGGGCGCATCGGTTAATCCCGCACCATGCGGGCCGCCGCTCGTGCCCGCGACGCCCGATGGGACGATATTTCGACGATTTCACGCCCGGCCAGATTTTCAAACATTGGCCCGGCCGCACCATCAGCGAATTCGACAACACCTGGTTTACGCTGATGACGATGAACACCAACCCGATTCACTTCGACGCGGCGTACGCGGAGAAGTCGCAGCACGGGCAGCGCCTGGTGAACGGCCTGCTGGTGCTCGCGACGGTGGTCGGGATGAGCGTCAAGGACGTGAGCGAGAATGCGATCGCGAACCTCGAGTACGAGTCGGTGCGCCATACCGCGCCGTCGTTCGCGGGCGACACGCTGTACTCGGAGACGACGGTACTCGAAGTCACGCCGTCGAAGAGCAAAACCGATCGCGGTGTAGTCTACGTCGAGACTCGCGGACTCAACCAGCGCGGCGAAACGATCATGACGCTGCGGCGGCGGGTGCTGGTACCGCGCCGGCCCGGCTGAGCTGGCGCGCGCCGCGGAATCGCGCCCGGAAGTCATTCATGGATCATCTTTATCTCGTCGTTCACACCCACTGGGATCGCGAATGGTACCAGCCGTTCCAGCAGATGCGCGCGCGCCTGGTTGCGATGGCCGACAAAATGCTCCCGCTGGTCGAGAGCGGCGCGATTCCGTCGTTTCATTTCGACGGCCAGACCATCGTGCTCGAAGACTATCTCGAAGTTCGCCCCGAAGCTGAGCGGCGAATCAGCAAGCTCATCCGCGCCGGTAAAATCCAGGTCGGCCCGTGGTACGTGCTCGCCGACAGCTTCCTCGTTTCGGGCGAGTCATTGATTCGCAACCTCGAACTCGGGATGGCGCAGGCGCGACGCTACGGCCGTTCGCTCGAAGTTGGCTACCTGCCCGACCAGTTCGGGCACATCGCGCAGATGCCGCAGATTCTCGCGGGCTTCGGCTTTCGCGCCGCGGTGCTGTGGCGCGGCGTCGGCGCAGAGGTGACTCGCAATCGCTTTGTCTGGGAGGCGCTCGACGGCAGCTCGGTGGTGACGATTTATCTTCCGTTCGGTTATTCGAACGGCGCGAATCTGCCGCTCGATTCCGGCGACGCGTTGCTCGCGCGCGCCGGAGAAATCGCGGCGCGCGAGCGCGGGTTCGCGGGCGGAGCGCCGATTCTCGTGATGGCCGGTACCGACCACGCCGAGCCCGACCCGCGCCTGATGCAGCGGATCGGAGAGGCGCGCGGCGCCATCACCTTCGAGGTCGGCCCGCTGGAGGAGTACATCAAGCGCCTGGCCGAGACGCCGCTCGCGGGCGTGACGACGCATCGCGGCGAGTTGCGCTCGCCACTGCGGGCGCATCTGCTTCCGTCGGTCACCTCGGCACGGACCTGGATCAAGCAGCGCGACTTTGAGAACTGCGGCGCGCTCGAACGCTTCGCCGATCCGCTGGCGGCGCTCGCTGGAGCGCTCGGGCGAGCCGACGGCGTCGGCGCGTATCTCGACCTGGCATGGCGGCACGAGATCCAGAATCATCCGCACGATTCGATCTGCGGATGCTCCGTCGATCAGGTGCATACCGACATGCGCTACCGCTTCGACCAGGCCGCGCTCATCGCGGAGACGGCGCTCCGCCGCGTCGCGTCGTCGATCCTCGACGGCGGAGAGCCGGGCGAACCGGCCGTCGCTGTTTTCAACCCGACCTTCTTACGCCGCGCGCTGGTGACCGGCGAAATCGAGTTTCCCGATCAAGACGGGCGCTATGCTCTCGAGGCGGCCGACGGCTCACGCGCGCCGGTCGTGATAGACATCGTGCGCGGAGAGCGCGCATTCGAAATCGAGATGCGCGCGGCGGAGTTTCAATCGATCGTCGCCGGCCTCAGCCAGCCGACGGTGTTGGGCCGCACCCTGAATCGTTATCAGCTTCGCGCGGCGGGTCCGGACCGCTTCGAGCTCGATCTGTTCCTGAGCCGCGCCGCGATAAGCGGCCTCGACCTCGAGGGCTTCCGCACCGCGATTCGTACCGGGATTCCCGCCGAAGCGACCATTCGGATTCATGCCAAGAATGCCGCGCGCGGCGAGCTGAGTTTCGTCGCGGACGGGCTCGCGCAGGCGGGCTTCACTTTTTATCGGCTGGTGCGCGACGATGCGCCACCCCTCGCATCGATACCGGCGCCCGCGGCGGATTCGATCGAGAATGAATTCTACAGCGTGAAGCCCACCACGCGCGGAGTCGAGATTCACGATCTTCGCATCGACGCGGCATTCGAACTTTACTTCGAAGACGACGGCGATCGCGGCGACGAGTACAACTACGACCCGGTGCCCGCGTCGGCGCTGATCGCCTCGCCGACGTCGCTGTCCGCGCGTGTCATCGAGAACGCGCCGCTCCGCCGCCGGCTCGCGCTGGAGCTCGTCTACGAGATTCCCGCCGCGCTCACCGCCGACCGCCGCGCACGCTCCGCTGAAGTCGAGCGACTCACGGTCGAACTCTCGGTCACGCTGTATACCGGACTGGAGCGAATCGATTTCGATGCGAAAGTGGCGAACCTCTCGCGCGACCATCGCCTGCGAGCGGCGCTGCGCACGCCGGTGAGCGTTTCCACGGCTCTCCACGACACGAGTTTCGGCGTGCTCCGGCGTCCGCTCGCGGCGTCTGAGCCGCGGGGCACCGAGGACATCTATCCGACAGTGCCGCATCGGAGCTTCACCGCCGTCGAGGGCGCGACGGCGTCGGCGGCGCTGATAAGCCGCGGGCTCTACGAGGTCGAAGTCAGGCCCGATGAGAGTGGCTCGACAATTCTGCTGACGCTGCTCCGATGCGTCGGATGGCTGTCGCGCTCGGACCTGATGATGCGCCGCGGAGGCGCCGGGCCGGAGCTCGAGACGCCGGGCGCGCAGGAAATCGGCGAGCATCGCTTCGCGTTCGCGGTCACCAGTTATCGCGGCGGTTACCTCGACGCCGGCCTCGCGCATACTGCCGCGGCTTACACATTTGCGCCGCGAGTGTTTGCCTCGCGGGGGACTCGCGACGGTGGCGCGCTGGCGCTCGGCGGATGCGACAATCCGCGCATCGCATTTTCGACCGCGCGGCCGGCCGGAGCACGCGGCGCGTATCGGTTCCGCGCGTTCAGCATCTCGCCGGAGCCGGAGCGTGCGCGCTTCCGTTTCGATCGCGGAAGGAGCGCGTGCTTAATCGATCTCGCGGGCCGCCGCCTGGTCCGCGCCGGGATTCGACGCGGCCGCGACGGCTCGGTCGAGCTCGAGATGCGCCCGTTCGAGATCGTTACGTTCGAGGTCGCGCCGAAAAAAAATTCTCGTTCGAACCGCAAAAAAGATTGATCGCCGCCGAGATTCCACTATCTTGAATTGTCCGAGTCGGTTGTTCGCGCCGGGTATCGGCGCGACGGAGGAGAGCAGGAATAAAAATTACGCTTAGGGAGTGATGGCGAAAGAATGAGCGAAACAATCTCGGTGCGTACCGTGTACGACTTTCCGGTCGCCGGCCATCTGTGCAGCGACGGAGTCGTACGCTACATCAAACTCGTACGCCGCAGCGGCCAGCAGCCGCAGGGCACCTGCCAGCACTGTCAGACTGAATTTCAGTATCGCAAACCGAAGCCGTCGTCGGTGCGGCATCCCGACGAAGGCATCACCCACTTCTAAATCGCAAATTCGACATCGCGTCGCGAACAGCGGCGCTTCGATCCGGACGGCCGGCGCGGCGCTGAACAGGCGCCGCGCTCGCCAAGCCTACTTTTGCGCCGCCGCCGCGCGGTCGCTCTGCGATTGCGTCGTCACCATCATGATCGGCGTTCCGCCGTAGAACCGCGCCAGCTCCGCACCCATGAATCTCCACTGCCCGTTCGGATCGAACCACGCGTCGAGCTTGGGCACAAAGGGCTGGACCAAGAAAGTGATCCATCCGAAGTCTGGATGCGCGTCCACTTTTATCAACGAGTCGCTGAATAACGCCTTTGGCACCGGGTTCGCATCCACCGACGCGGTGATTGCGAACACACGTGGCCCGGGCGTGCAGCTGAACGCGTGGAGATGCAGCTTGTCGATGTTGCCGGCGCCAAGAAAAGATTGCAGCGGGATTAACAGGCTCGCGCCGGCGTAGGTGTCGGGCGGGAACGTAACCTGCTGTGGCGGCGACGGAATGGTGCCGGCGCCGTATTTGTCGCAGCTCGCGAGGCCCGAGCGCAAATCCGCGTGACCGCGCATCGTGGGCGAACCATCGGCGGCGAAGAAGGTATGATCGAACTCGAGCAATGCCGGGAAGCCGCCATTGTGGTCGAGCTGCAAACGTTCGCTCTCGATATCGTAACCGCCGTCGAGGTAGCGATCTTCACCGTGCAAGATCGCGATCTCGCCGCCTGGAACCTGCTCGATGTAATAGTGGCTGCTGCCGAGCGTCTGCGTGCCGTCGGGACTGTAGATCGTGAAATCGGTCGGTGGAAAGTTGATCGAATAAGCCGCCGCGACGCGCGGCGCCGAGAGGATCGCGATCAACCCCAGTGCTGCGACACTCGCCAATCTCGCCGCCCGCTTCCGCCCCCGCGCCAGGCGCGTGCGCACCAGCGTCGAGCGGAATCGATTGATCAAGTTCGCCAATTCTTGTCCTGGCTCTCGCGCGCACCGTCGCGCGCGTTCGAGGACGGCTGGTCTTCGCGCCGGGCCCTATCCTAAGATTGTCCGGCTGGCGATGGAAAACAACCCGATCGACGAGTCCGCGCGCGGTGCGCCCGAGTCCGCGTATCCTGCGCTCGCGTCCGGCAGTTACCTTTGGGTGATGCTCGGGCTGCTGTCGTCGGTCACGATTTTCGAAGCCTACGACACCACCATCTTCCACCTCTGCACCCCGGACATCGCGCGCACCTTTCACTTGGACGATCGCGCAATCGGAGCGATGGCGTCGACCGTGCGCGCCGGCGGGATGGCCGCGTTCTTCGTGGTGATGCTTGCTGATCGAGTCGGCCGCAAGCCCATCGTCTCGGCGACGGTGCTGTTCTACGCACTCTTCACGCTGTTGACCGCACTCTCGCAGGGACTCGGTACCTTCACGACTTTCCAGAGCTTCGCGCAGATTTTCCTCTCCGCCGAGTTTGGCGTCGCGATCATTATGATCGGCGAGGAATTTCCTGACGACGCGCGCGGACGCGGCATCGCGGCACTGCACATGGTCGGACTGCTCGGCGTGGTCGCGGGCGGATTTTTGTATAGCTACGTCGCCGACTCGCGATGGGGCTGGCGCGGAATGTATTTCATCGGGGTCGCGCCGCTGCTGGTGGTCGCGTTCCTGCGCCGCAATCTGCGCGAGACCGCGCGCTTCGAGGCGATGCGCCGCCGGCGCGCCGCGAGCGCCGCACCCTATACCGAGATCGTTGCGGCGCTACGGCGCGCGGTCGAGCCTTTTCGCGGACCCTATCGCGGCCGCTTGCTGCTGGTCGCGATGCTGTGGAACAGCGTCGGCCTGGTCGGCTCTCCGGCAGTCACCTTCTTCAGCCTCTACGCCAAACGCGATCGCCACTGGACCTCCGCCGAGATCGGCCACGCTATCGTGATCGCATATCTGATCGGTACGCTCGGCAACGCGGTCGCGGGATGGATGCTCGACAGGGTGGGCCGCAGGCTCACCACCGCACTTTCATACGTGACCGGTTCGATCGCCATCCTGATGCTGTTTCAAACCCGCGGCCATGGCGCGATGCTCGCCTCGTTGGTGGCAACCGTGTTCGCATTCCAGGGCGCGCGCACCGCGACCGCGACCTACTCGGCGGAATTGTTCCCGACCGAAATACGCGCAACCTCGTACAGCCTGACCGTGCAGTTGCTCGGCCAGATTGCGGCGCTGCTCACGCCGTTCACAATCGGTTCGATGTCGAAGCGGCTCGGCGGGCTGGGCAACGCGGTCGCAGTGGTATCGGGTGGACCTGTAATCGGCGCGATCCTGGTGTGGCTGTTCGCGCCGGAGACGCGCGGCATGCGCCTGGAGGAAATCGATCCGGTCGCTGCCCAGGATTGATTTGTAGCGACGACACGATGCTCGACGCTTTTTTGGGCGCCAACCCCGCAGCCAGGAAGATTCAATCGCGATGCGCCCGCGCGCTGTTCGCGCTCGGACTGCGCGCCAACCTCGCGACTGCGCTGGCCGCGGCCACCGGGGTAATCGCGGGAATCGCGTTCGCGCGCGGCGCGCTACTGTGGGGAATCGCGATGCTCGCGCTGAGCGCCGCGTTCGACGCCCTCGACGGCACCATCGCGCGCGAATGCGCCGCGCCGAGCGCGCTCGGCGGCGTCTTCGACCTGTGCTCCGACCGGCTGGTCGAGGCCGCGGTGATCGTCGGCATCGCGTGGCCGCGTCCCGAGCTCTACCTTCCCGCGCTGCTGCTGGTCGCGAGCTGGTACCTCAATATCACCGTGTTCCTCGCGGTCGGCGCGGCGCTGGAGCGCAACGGCCCCAAGCTGATCGAGTATCCGCCGGGAATTCTCGAGCGCACTGAGGCGCTGATCTTTTTCGTCGTCCTCGCGATCGTCGAAGCGACTCCGTTCCTGCGCGCGCTCGGCCCGGCGCTCTGCTACGCGATGACCGCGCTCGAGCTGGTCACCGGCGCGCAGCGCCTGCTCTTCGGCCGCCGGATGCTCCGCACGTAGCGCTTCAACTCTTCAGCATCGCGACCAGCTTCTCCAGCTCGGCGCGATTCAGGTTCGACACCACCCAGTAATTCATTCCGCCGTGCGCGAAATGCGCGAGGTTGTATCCCTGCCGCTCGCTGTCCTTCTCCGCCGCCTCCGCGCCGTCGCGCGCCGGCCACACGAAAACATTGATCGCGTGTTTGCCGTGCTGGTAGATCAGCGCGGCGACCGGCCGCTGGTCCAGGTAATCGAGCCTGCCGCCCACCAGCTGAAATCCTTCCGCGCCGAAGTCACTGACCGGCGGCGAGAAATCGAGCTTGCCCTCGAAGTACGGCTTGACCGTGTGCTGATCGGATGACGTCACGTCGGTCAGATGCGCAACCATCAGCGAGCGCACGTGGCTCGCGACAACCTCGCGCATAATCGCATCGTCGGCCGAGGGCGAGAACATTCCCGGGTTGAGCGAGAGCACCAGCAGCGCCGCGACTGCGATCGGGGCGGCGATCGGCAGAATCCTCCGCAGCCACCAGCTCACCCGCGACTCTTCCCGATCGCGCGACGCCTCGCGCGGGAGCGAGGCGCGAATCCGCTTCTCGAGCCGCGCCGGCGCCGCGTAGCGCAGCTCTCCGCCGAGGATCCGCGCCCGAATCGCGCGCGCCGCTTCGTACTCGCGCGTACATTCCGCGCATCCCTGCAGATGCTCGCCCACTTCGAGGTCGTGCGCCGGATCGAGCTCGCCGTCGAGCCGCCCGGAGAGCAGTGCGCGTGTCTGGTCGTGATCCACGTCAGGCCTCCTTGATTCGCGCGGTGATCGCGCGTGCGAGCTTTCCGCGCCCTCGCGCCAGCCGCGACATCACGGTGCCCACCGGAATTTCCGCGATGTCCGCGATTTCCTTGTACGAGAGCCCCTCGATGTCGCGCAGTACCACGACTTCGCGGAACTCCGCCGGCAGTTCATCGAGCGCCGCGCGAATCATTTCGGTGTCCGCCTTGCGCAGCAGATTCGCCTCGAGCGTGGACGCGTCGTCCGGCGCGAGATGCAGGTTCTCGTCGAATTCGGCCGGCGGGTTGGCGGGCCGATTGCGATGCAGCCAGGTGAAAGCCGTGTTGCGCACGATCTTGAGCAGCCACGCGCGCGGATCGCCACCGCGGAACCCGCTAAAGAAACGGAACGCGCGAAGATACGCCTCCTGCACTACGTCCTCCGCGTCATGTTCGTCGCGCACCAGCCAGCGCGCGAGATTGTAGGCGGCGTCCAGGTGCACCAGCACGACGCGATCGAAATCGGCGGATGTAGTCGGTTCCGGCAACTCCCTTTTGGCCCATCGGTCCTCCGCATGGGGTAAGACCGGAGCGCCCGCGATTTTATTCCCGCGCCGCGATGCGGCTCAACCGGAGAGAATTTCCGAGCGGCGCCGCCGATGAGTCGGGCCGGTCAGAACAGTGCGCATATCGTCCGAGAAAATCGCGGAGTATAAGACTAGCTATGGAATTCACCGCTGTATTCCGCAAGGTACCGAAGGGTTACATCGCCTTCGTCGAGGAACTACCGGGCGCGAATACGCAGGCCGCAACGCTGGCCGCAGCGCGGCGAAACCTGAGAGAGGCGGTTGCACTTGTCCTCGACGCCAACCGCGCCCTGGCTGAGAATCGCTCAAGGGCGAGAAGGTAATAAGAGAGCCTCTGCTGATACCAGAGCGATGAAGCGGCGCGACCTGCTCCATGTTCTGGAGCGTCAGGGCTGCGCCTTGCTGCGTGAGGGACGGAGTCACACGGTTTACGCAAATCGCGCCAAGCTTAGATCCTCGACGATACCCCGTCATCGCGAAACAATGACTTTCTCGCGCGCAAGATTTGCCGCGATCTTGAAGTGTCTGAACCCGAGTAGGACGCCGAAAGAAGCGCGCTGCTCGCTGCTAGAACATAAGGCGGAGTGCAGACAGATTGCAGTACTCTATGCCGGCGACAACGGAGCCGGCTCCGCGCCGGGTCCAGGTGCTGGCACCTGGTTTCTGGAGCGTTCTCGATCACCTGTGCTATGTCAGAGGGAAACCGTGATTGCGGGAGGGTAAAGTGATCGAGCAAGACATCGAGATTCGCGCCGCCGACGGAACCTCCGACGCGGTTTTCTGCCGGCCTGACGGCGAAGGCCGCTGGCCGGGCGTCATCCATCTGACCGACATCGGCGGCATTCGCGACGCGCATCGCGAGATGGTGCGGCGGCTTGCCGCAAAAGGTTACGCGGTATTGATGCCCAACGTGTTCTATCGGTCCGGGCGGCCGCCGATGTTCGCGTTCACGCCCACGATGGGTGAGGAGCGCACCATGAAACGGTTCGCCGAGCTGGCCGGCCCGTTGACTGCGGAAGCCGCGGAGCGCGACGCCGCGTACTACGTCGACTTCCTCGCCGCTCACGACTCAGTCGGCAAGGGCTCGATGGGTGTCGTTGGCTACTGCTTTACCGGCAGCATGGCGATGCGCGCGGCTGCGGTGCGGCCGAATAAAATTGCCGCGGCCGCCTCATTCCACGGCGGCGGGCTTTATAGCGACGGCCCCGCGAGCACCCATCACCTGCTGCCGCGCATCAAAGCCAAGCTCTATTTCGGACACGCGACCAAGGACCCCAGCATGCCGCAAGAGGCGATCGAAAAACTCGATAGCGCGCTCGCGGCGTGGGGCGGCAAATACGAAAGCGAAGTCTATCTTGGCGCCTTTCACGGATGGACGGTGCCGGGCAGCCCGGTCTACAACCAGCCGCAAGCCGATCGCGCTTTCGAAAAGCTGACGCAGTTATTCGCGCAGACACTCAAATAGCGCGATCTGTCACCGCCGGCGGCGAGGAGCTGGACAGGGAACTCAGTCGTAGTTCCTATCAATTGGATTTTGGTCCGTCTTGAATGACCACTGATAGGTCTTCGCGTCAGTGGTGACGGAAACCGAGTACAATTTCCCGGCCTCCAGTGGCGCGCGCGGGATGATAAGGGCGGCGGCGTACCTCTTGAGTCCCGACTGGGCTGCCTTCAACTGCGAGGGATCCGAACTTCGGTAGCTGTCCGCGGTGACCGTGCACGTTTCGCGCGGTTTGCCGTCCATCGTCAACGAAACGTCGCTGATTTGCGGGCTGTAGTCCCGGCCAAATGAAATCAGGATGATCGATCCGCTCGGCGCCTGATAGCCGGGGCACGCGGAGAGCGGATTGGGCCATTCGTGCTCCCCGAATCGCACGCGCTTCACCGTCGCGCCATCATGCGGATACTCGATCGGGCTCGGTAAGAGAGTGCGCTGCGATTCGGTGTCGTCGGAGATTGACTGTTCGGTGAAGCGCTGATGTTGAGGGACGCTGCTCGCCGTCGTGCCGGCGTTCAGCGACCAACTCGAGCCGCGTCCGAAGTTGAGCACGGCGGCGCACCGTCCGTCTTCGCAATAGCGCCCGAAGCCGGCCTCCCGCAGCGTTGGATCGAGTATCGGCAGGGCGTGGAAGGGCCCCGAAAGCCAAACTTCGATCGCTTGGTCGTCGGTGAGTCCCGATTGGGTCGCCGGAATTACGTCACCCGTCCGTCCAGCGGCTTGACCGGCGGGCGAGTACCAGGGATTGCCCTTGTCCTCGTCGTGCATTTTCGCGCCGAAGGCCATGTTGGCATGGTTCTTCACGAGATACCTGGCATGCTGAGCGTCGGCATCGCTCAGAAACTGGTTATCGACGATAGGTGGGACGCCCACCGATTCCCGCGCTTGATTGATTCGCACGAGCCAATCCGGGTCTGCTTTCGCGCCCGCTGTCGATGTTTCGATCGATGACGCCGCCGCGCCAGGTTGAGCTGGCGCCGCGGATTGGGCAGTGGGGGAGCATCCGTTGGCGAATAGCGCGGCCGCCGCGGCCAAAATGAACGCTCCAGAATTGCAGTTCGCTGCAACCAACGCGCACGCGAGCCGCATCAGTTTTTGCAGAGCCCCTGCGCGCGCAGGTAGATAACATCGGCTGCTGTCAAAGGCTCGCCCTTGAGCGCCTGCGCCGTGACGACGGCGTTGTGCTCGGTGTTGATTCCGCAATTGATGGCTACGGTGGTGCCCCCCGGTGTTTGCATGCTCGAGTTTTCCCACTCGGTACGGGAGGCACTGCCCTCCTCGCGCTCACGTGGGTCTTCGATCAATCCTGCTGAGTCCACAGCCTGCTTGGCGAGCTTCTCGCAGATTGGTTCCGCGTTGATCTCGCATCCCGATGCGCCGGCAGAACTTGAGGCCGTAGCAGCGGGGCTCGCGTTGGAGCTCGACTGCGTACCGCATGCGGAAAGGCCTGCCACGGCAGCGAGCGGAAGGATCGCACCGATCGTCCACGACTTCATCTTCGATATTTTCACTAGCTCTCCGCCGGTATTACGCGCGATGCGATCCCAAGTCCAGGTTGACAGGCAGTTTATCCGCCGGCCAGGCACACGGCAAATTGCTGAAGACGCGGACTCGGCCCACACTGGATGAGATCCGCACTGTCCGCGCATCCGCCGGGGCCACTATGACGGTCATCCTAAGAGTGTGAGTTTTTTCAAAGTAAAAGTGAAAAACGAAAATGCTGCCCTGGTCGCGACCGCTGGGGAACCACCGTGGTCCGCTAAGTCAGCAAAGAAGCGAGGTCATATATGGACCCCGCCCGTGTGCAAGGGGTGAGCGAGGAAGGAGGGGGAACGGTTGCGGTCATATATCCGGCCTGTTGGATGGGCGGCAGTGTTAGCGGCCCTGGCCATGATGGAA